>NZ_SOFM01000034.1:0-1016 GCF_004402705.1 Cryobacterium mannosilyticum
GATACGAGTGCCCTGCACGACAAATCCAAGCTCGGCGGAACGGGCCGGGAAGGCTTCAATCCCGACCTGCTCCTGGCCGTGTGGCTTTATGCGTCGGCCCGGGGAATCTCCTCATCGCGGCAGATTGAACGGGCCTGTATCGAGGACGTCGCGTTCCGAGTGTTGTGCGCGCAGGACGTGCCTGACCACACTGTTCTGGCACGGTTTCGGCAGCGTCACCGGGACGCGATGGCTGACTTGTTCGCACAGGTTCTGGTGTTGTGCGTGGGTCAGGGGTTGGGCAGATTCGGTGTGATCGCGATCGATGGCACGAAGATCAAGTCCAACGCGTCGAAGGACAAGAGCCGGTCGTTGAAGTCGCTGCGGATGATGGCGAAAATGATCCTGGAAACCGCCGATGCAACGGATGCCGCTGAAGACAAGGCCGACGCCCCGACCGCTGAAGACGACCTCCCCGGTGGTTTCGGCCCTGGACCGGACCGGGCCGCCCTGATCCGGGCGAGACTCGACGGCATCCCCAACGCTGGGGACGGCGCGGTTGGACAGAAGTCTGATGCTGAAGTGACACGCCCGGCCGGCCAGCGCGGGAGCAAAATCGCCCGCATCGAGGCGGCGATCACCCAACTGGAGGGTGTGGTTCAGGCCGAAAACGAGCCCCTGATCACCGTGCTTCAGACCCGCCTTCTCGGTGCGCAGAAGCGCCTGGCCGACCTCGAAGTCAAGCAGGCTGCCGACCGGACTCGTTTCGCAGCCAAACCCAATGGGCGTCGGCCGATCCTGGACAACAAGAGAATGCGCGATGCGCACCACGGCGTGGATTTCGCCCAAGCCAACCTGGCCCGGGCGCAGGAACGCGCGGCGCGGCAGCTCTCCGGTGATGCGGAATCCACCAGGAAGTACCTTCTCCGCCGCAACGTCACGGACCCCGACTCCCGCCTGATGCATACCCGAAACGGCTTCGTTCAGGCCTATAACGGGCAGGTAGCCACCGCGGATGACCAACTCATCATCGCCGT
>NZ_SOFM01000018.1:0-1032 GCF_004402705.1 Cryobacterium mannosilyticum
GCCAGCACCTACAACAAGGTGAGCGTCTTCTTCGACTACTTCGTCGGCGCCGGCGGCTACGCACCGATGCCGTCCGACCGCACGTACTTCTTCGACGACCTGATCTTCTTGTCCGAGGTGGCTCCGCCGCCGCCGGCCCCGGGCCAGATCATCACGTTCGACGAGACCACCCCGCCGGTGCTCACCGGTTTCGGTGGTGCGGCGGACTCGACCATCGCGCCCGACCCGGCCAACGCTGCCAACAACGTGGCGAAGGTCGTCAAAATGGTCGGCGCCGAGATCTGGGCCGGCACCACGGTGTCGACCCTTGCCAACCAGGCAATCCCGAAGATCGGCTTCAGCTCCACCCAGAAGTCCGTGACGGCGCGCGTGTGGTCGCCTGACGCAGGCATCAAGGTGAGGCTGAAGGTGGAGAACGCGTCCAACGGTGGCCAATCTGTCGAGACCGAGGCCACCACGACGGTGGCCGGTGGCTGGGAGGCGTTGACGTTCAACTTCGCCAACCCGGTCGCCGGCACCCCGGCGCTGGACCTGGCCGTCACGTACAACAAGGTGTCGATCTTCTTCGACTTCGGCACGGTCGGAACCGGGAAGACCTATTACGTCGACGATCTGGACTTCACGTTCGGCGGCACTCAGCCGCCGCCCCCGCCGGCCACCCTGGCGATCACGTTCGATGACCCCGCGAAAACGTACACGTTGACCGATTTCGGTAACAACGGCGGCGCAGTCGTGGCCGACCCGGCCGGTGGCACGAACAAGGTCGCCACGGTGTCCAAGGCCGTCACGGCGTCGGCGACGGCGGGCACCACGGTGTCCACCGGTGCCAACCTGTCCGTCGACACGATCCCGTTCACGGCCGCTCGCACCAAGATGACGATGCGCGTCTACAGCCCGGCTGCGGGCGTGCGGGTTCGGATGAAGGTCGAGAATGCCGCCAACCCGGGGCAGAACGTCGAGACGGATGCGTTCACCACAGTCGCCGGGGCGTGGGAGACCCTGACCTTCGACTTCGGTGACACGTCCACGCAC
>NZ_SOFM01000037.1:0-3215 GCF_004402705.1 Cryobacterium mannosilyticum
TTGTTCTCGACCGTACATCGAGAACCACATAGTGGACGCTTGCAGCTTATTCAAACTGGTGTGTTATCAAATTATTGGCTTATTAGTACCGGTCAGCTCCAAGGGTCTTTAGTCCCCTCTTCCACATCCGGCCTATCAACGCAGTAGTCTAGCTGCGAGCCTCTCCCCCGAAGGGATGGAAATCTCATCTCGAAGCCGGCTTCCCGCTTAGATGCTTTCAGCGGTTATCCGTTCCGAACGTAGCTAATCAGCGGTGCTCCTGGCGGAACAACTGACACACCAGAGGTTCGTCCATCCCGGTCCTCTCGTACTAGGGATAGATCTTCTCAAATTTCCTGCGCGCGCAGCGGATAGGGACCGAACTGTCTCACGACGTTCTAAACCCAGCTCGCGTACCGCTTTAATGGGCGAACAGCCCAACCCTTGGGACCTACTCCAGCCCCAGGATGCGACGAGCCGACATCGAGGTGCCAAACCATGCCGTCGATATGGACTCTTGGGCAAGATCAGCCTGTTATCCCCGAGGTACCTTTTATCCGTTGAGCGACAGCGCTTCCACAAGCCACTGCCGGATCACTAGTCCCGACTTTCGTCCCTGCTCGACTTGTCAGTCTTACAGTCAAGCTCCCTTGTGCACTTACACTCGACACCTGATTGCCAACCAGGTTGAGGGAACCTTTGGGCGCCTCCGTTACTTTTTAGGAGGCAACCGCCCCAGTTAAACTACCCACCAGGCACTGTCCCTGAACCGGATCACGGTTCGAAGTTAGATATCCAATATGACCAGAGTGGTATTTCAACGTTGACTCCACCTGAACTAGCGTCCAAGCTTCACAGTCTCCCACCTATCCTACACAAGCCACACCGAACACCAATACCAAGCTGTAGTAAAGGTCACGGGGTCTTTCCGTCCTGCTGCGCGTAACGAGCATCTTTACTCGTAATGCAATTTCGCCGAGTTCGCGGTTGAGACAGCTGGGAAGTCGTTACGCCATTCGTGCAGGTCGGAACTTACCCGACAAGGAATTTCGCTACCTTAGGATGGTTATAGTTACCACCGCCGTTTACTGGGGCTTAAATTCTCAGCTTCGCCTTGCGGCTAACCGTTCCTCTTAACCTTCCAGCACCGGGCAGGCGTCAGTCCGTATACATCGTCTTGCGACTTGGCACGGACCTGTGTTTTTAGTAAACAGTCGCTTCCCACTGGTCTCTGCGGCCTTCGAACGCTCCCGGAGCTAGTCCGTTCACGCCTCAGGCCCCCCTTCTCCCGAAGTTACGGGGGCATTTTGCCGAGTTCCTTAACCACGATTCTCTCGATCTCCTTAGTATTCTCTACCTGATCACCTGAGTCGGTTTGGGGTACGGGTGACTAAAACCTCGCGTCGATGCTTTTCTTGGCAGCATAGGATCACTGATTTCGCCCTTACGGGCTACCCATCGGGTCTCAGCCGTTGTGAGAGACGGATTTGCCTATCTCTCGGCCTACATCCTTAGACCGGGACAACCATCGCCCGGCTCAGCTACCTTCCTGCGTCACACCTGTTAATACGCTAACCGCACCAGCATAGGGTCGCACGCTAGGCCCCACGCGTCACCCCGAAGGGATCCGTCTAGGGGATTCAGATGCTTAGCATTACTGGATTAGCTTGGGCGGTTTTTCGCCAGTACGGGAATATAAACCCGTTGTCCATCGACTACGCCTGTCGGCCTCGCCTTAGGTCCCGACTTACCCAGGGCGGATTAGCCTGGCCCTGGAAACCTTGATCTTTCGGAGGACGGGTTTCTCACCCGTCTTTCGCTACTCATGCCTGCATTCTCACTCGTGTAGCCTCCACGGCTGGTTTACACCGCCGCTTCGCTGGCCACACGACGCTCTCCTACCCATCAACACGGCTGAACCAACACCACAAGGGTGCGGCTTACCAAAAATATCAATGCCACAACTTCGGTGGCGTGCTTGAGCCCCGTTACATTGTCGGCGCGGAATCACTTGACCAGTGAGCTATTACGCACTCTTTCAAGGGTGGCTGCTTCTAAGCCAACCTCCTGGTTGTCTGTGCAACTCCACATCCTTTCCCACTTAGCACGCGCTTTGGGACCTTAGTTGGTGGTCTGGGTTGTTTCCCTCTCGACGATGAAGCTTATCCCCCACCGTCTCACTGCTGCGCTCTCACTTACCGGCATTCGGAGTTTGGCTGACGTCAGTAAGCTTTTAGGCCCCATCGGCCATCCAGTAGCTCTACCTCCGGCAAGAAACACGCAACGCTGCACCTAAATGCATTTCGGAGAGAACCAGCTATCACGAAGTTTGATTGGCCTTTCACCCCTATCCACAGCTCATCCCCTCCATTTTCAACTGAAGTGGGTTCGGTCCTCCACGACGTCTTACCGTCGCTTCAACCTGGCCATGGATAGATCACTTCGCTTCGGGTCTAGGACATGCGACTGAATCGCCCTATTCAGACTCGCTTTCGCTACGCATTCCCCTCTCGGGTTAAGCTCGCCACATATCACTAACTCGCAGGCTCATTCTTCAAAAGGCACGCTGTCACCAGAACAAAGCTGGCTCCAACGGTTTGTAAGCAAACGGTTTCAGGTACTATTTCACTCCCCTCCCGGGGTACTTTTCACCTTTCCCTCACGGTACTTGTTCACTATCGGTCATGTAGGAGTATTTAGGCTTATCAGGTGGTCCTGACAGATTCACACGGGATTTCTCGGGCCCCGTGCTACTTGGGATACTCTTCGGGCGATTGCTGCATTTCGACTACGGGGTTCGCACCCTCTATGACCAGGCTTTCAATCCTGTTCGTCTATACAACGTTCTAACCCTCACTGTTCGGCAGAAGCAGCAGAAAAGTCCCGCAACCCCGACCATGCAACGCCTGCCGGCTATCACACATGATCGGTTTAGCCTCATCCGGTTTCGCTCGCCACTACTAACGGAATCACTATTGTTTTCTCTTCCTGTGGGTACTGAGATGTTTCACTTCCCCACGTTCCCTCTACCCGCCCTATATATTCAGGCGGGAGTCACCAGGTCACCTCACGGGCCTGGCGGGGTTTCCCCATTCGGACATCCTCGGATCACAGTTCGTTTATCAACTCCCCGAGGCTTATCGCAGATTACTACGTCCTTCTTCGGCTCTACATGCCAAGGCATTCACCGTTTGCTCTTAGAAATTTGAAATCACATGAGTTTGAATCGATTGGTG
>NZ_SOFM01000008.1:0-3370 GCF_004402705.1 Cryobacterium mannosilyticum
CATTATTCCGATGTCCGGATTATGCCGATGTTGAGGGTGGGTCCCTTGTGGCTGTTGGCATCGGAGTGGATGTTGTCGGCATAATCAGGCCGCAGGTACACGCTGGTCCTTCGTAGAGCGAAGGTGGACGCAGTGGCTGGTGTGATGCAGATTCCGGTGTCGGGAGCGTTGAAGGAGTGGTCGGCGGGTTTCGTTGATTATCTGGCTGCGGCGGGATATGCGCCGACCTCGATCGGGTTGCGAGTGGCGTTGTTCGCGCATCTGGGCCGGTGGTGCGACGCGGAGGCGTTGCTGCCTGCGGAGTTGGACGCGGGGGCGATCGACCAGTTCCTCGCGGCGCGGAAGAAGTCTCATATCGACTTGGCGTCGAGGGGATCGTTGGCCCCGGTGGTCGTCTTTCTGCGGTCGGTCGGTGCGATCCCACAGCTGACACGGCAGCAAGATATCCCGGTGGGCGCGGTCGATGCTTTGCTGGATCGGTGGGGTGCTTTCCTCCTGTCTGAGCGGGCGCTGGTGGTCTCGACGGTGAAGTACTACCGGGTGTTGGCTGCGCCGTTCGTGGTCTCGCGGTTGCGCGGGCAGGCCTTGGACTGGGAAGCGGTGGATGCGGAGGCGGTGGCACGGTTCGTCGCGGCGACGATCCCGCAGCTGCCGGTCGGCACGGCGAAGCTGACGATCACGGCGTTGCGGTCGTTGCTGCGGTTCTTGTTCAGCATCGGGGTGGTGTCGAACAGGTTGGATGCGGTCGTGCCGGGCCGTGCTGGCTATCGCGACGCGGGGCTGCCGCGCGGGTTGACGGCGGAGCAGGTCGCTCTGATGCTCGCGGCCACGGGCAGGGATTCGCTGGTGCGTCGGAGGGACCGGGCGGTGTTGGTGTTGCTGTCGCGTCTGGGATTGAGAGCGGTCGACGTTGCCGGGTTGGAGTTGGATGACCTGGACTGGCGGACCGGGACGATCCGGGTCCGGGGCAAGGGCGGCCAGATCGATCTGATGCCGCTGCCCGCGGATGTCGGCCAGGCGTTAGCGGAGCATCTCAGCGACGGCCGCCCGAGCACGGCGGTGGGGCGGTCGGTGTTCTTGCGCTGCCGGGCACCGTTCACCGGGTTGAGAGTCGCGGGCATCCAGGGCATCGTCGGGCAAGCGGGGCGGCGGGTCGGGCTGGGCGCGGTGGGCGCGCATAGGCTCCGCCACACCATCGCTACCGCGACGATCAACGCGGGCGCATCGCTGGAGGAAGTGGGGCAGCTGCTGCGCCACCGAGGGCTGGCCTCGACCATGATCTACGCGAAAGTCGATCTGGTGCGCCTGGGCAGCATTGTCCGGCCCTGGCCGGGATCGGGTCCGGCCGATGCTGCCGCGGGTGTGTCGTGAGCGAGTTGGGGCAGCTCATCGATGATTACCTGCGGTTGCGCCGCTCGTTGGGGTTCAAGCTGGAAACGAGCGAACCCTTGCTGCGTCAGTTCCATCAATATCTGCAGCAGCAGAACCTGCCGTCGGCCACGGTCGAAGTGATGGTGGGCTGGGCGATCCTGCCGGGCCGGTCGCCGGGCTGGCATGCCTCCCGGCTCGGCATCGTGCGCAGCTTCGCGCGGTGGGCGCATGTGTTCGATCCCACGATCGAGATTCCACCGCAGGCCCTGCTGCGCCGCCAGGGCCGGAGCGAGCGGTTCGTGGCGTTCGTGTATTCACCCGCCGAAATTCAGTCGCTGCTGGAGACCACCTCCGGAATTCACACCCCGCTGGTCGCGGCCACTTACCGCACCCTGATCGGGTTACTTGCGGCCACGGGCCTGCGAGTGGGGGAAGCGATCCGCGCGAACCGCGCGGATCTGGTCGACGGGGTCTTGACGGTCGCGGACACGAAGTTCGGCAGGACTCGTCTCGTTCCTCTGCATCCGAGCGTCCTCGAGGCGCTGGCCGACTACGCCCGGCTGCGCGATGCGGTCCTGGGCCGGGTGGGCACCGACGCGCTGTTTGTGTCACGGGCGGGCACCCGATTGATTTATAAGAATGTGCATTTCGTCTTCCACCGGCTGGTGGGTCAAGCAGCCATCAGGCCGCGCTCGAGCAGGTGTCGGCCACGGATTCACGATCTGCGGCATACCTTCGCGGTGTCCACGATGCTCGACGCTTACCTCCGCGGCGCCAATGCCGCGGAGGTGTTACCGATCCTCTCGACCTATCTCGGGCACGCCTCCCCGGCAAGCACCTACTGGTACTTGCCGGCCGATCCTCATCTGCTCGCCGCAGCCTCCGGGCGCCGCTCTCCACTGGGCGAGCCAGAGGGACTCTCCTCATGAGCACCCTGGCCCCGACGCTGGAGAAATACTTCACCAGCCATCTGGCCCATTCCTTGGACGCCAGCAGCCATACCATTGCCGCCTACCGCGACACCTGGCGGCTGCTGCTGAGCTGGCTGCTCGCCACCGGGAACCACCGCCCCGAAACGATCGATTTGCGCATCCTGGACAGCGCCACGATCAGTGCTTTCCTGGGCTATCTGGAACAAGAGCGCGGCAATGGTGTCCGCACCCGCAACGCCCGCCTGGCGGCACTGCACTCGTTCTTCACCTATGCCGCCCTGCACCATCCCGAACACGCCGACACCCTCGGGCGGGTGCTGGCGATCCCGGTCAAGCGCCACAGCCGCACCGATATCAGCTATCTCACGCACGAGGAAATAACCGCGCTGCTGGGCGCGGTCGACTGCTCCACCCGCACCGGGCGGCGCGACCGGCTGCTGATCCTCATCGCGATCAGCACCGGGATGCGGGTGAGCGAACTGACCGCGCTGACCTGGGCTGATATCCACCTCGGCGCCGGCGCTCATCTGGTTTGTCACGGCAAAGGACGCAAGGACCGCGCGACGCCCCTGAGCCGCGAAGACGTCGCCGCGTTGACAAACTGGAAAACAGAGCGCTCCCCAGTCGCCGAGGACGTTGTCTTCCCCACTCGGGACGGCACCCGGATGAGCACCGACGCCGTCGCCCAACGACTGACCATCCACGTCACCACCGCCACGACACTCGCGCCGACGTTGAAAACGAAGACCATCACGCCGCATGTCCTGCGCCACACCGCAGCCATGCGGCTGCTACACGCCGGCGTTGACACGACCGTCATCGCGCTCTGGCTCGGCCACGAATCCCCAGAGACCACCCAGATCTATCTCCACGCCGACCTCGCGATGAAGGAGAAAGCCCTCGAACGCGTCCGCCCCACCGGAGTCCTCCCAGGCCGATACGCACCAGCCGACTCGCTCGTGGCCTTCCTCGAAGCCCTGTGATTATGCCGACAACATCCACTCCGATGCCAACAGCCACAAGGGACCCACCCTCAACATCGGCATAATCCGGACATCGGAATAATG
>NZ_SOFM01000012.1:0-9000 GCF_004402705.1 Cryobacterium mannosilyticum
AGCGCCCGATCGCCCGCGCCGACACCAGCCCATCGACATCCGACATGGGACTGAGCGCTGGCCTCGGATCGCCAGCCTCCAATAATCAACAGGCTCTCCTGGGTGCGCCGGCTTCCCAAACCTGAGCCGCGAGCAACCGGCTCCGCGCGCAGCTCTGGAAACCGCACCCCTGAGCGCCCGAGCGCGTGCGAGAACCCGCCCCTCGCACCCCGAACGGGTGCCCGTGAAAAGTCCGACTTGACTCCAGAAGTGGGGGCTCAGAGCCCACCGAAAATCGGCCTGCATCAGCGACAACGCTGCTAGGTTCAGAATGAGGCACGAGCAGTCGGGGGGACTGAGAAATGAACTCGAACCAGGCAGTCTCCGAACGGCGCAAACCGTCGCAGGACCCGATGACACAGACGACGATCGAGGTCCTCCTCGACGCGAGCGAACGACTCTCCGCGGCCGGACGCCACCTCGACGGTGCAGTCGCGGCCGAGAAAGCCCTCGCCACCCCGGGCATCATTCCGGTGCAGCAGGCGCATGCCCGCGAGATGCTCGCGTTGCACCGGCTGCGGCTGGGCGACTACCAGGCATCCGTTCAGAACGGCCTGTTGGCCCTCGAATACTCGACGGCCAGCGGCGACCTGCTGCAGCAGTCGAAGGTGCACTGCACCCTCGCTCTGGCGTACACCGACACCGGCCTCACCGAGCAGGCCCTCAGCCACGCGGTTCCCGCGCTGGAGGCGGCACGGGCCTGCGGCAGCCAACTGGCGGAGTTCTGGGCACTGACCCGGGCGTCGACGGTGCACGGCGCGATGGGTGACAGCGTGCGCGGCGTTGAACTGGGGCGCCAGGCGCTGGCACTGTCCAGGACCCTGGGCGACACCGAGGCACGCTTCGTCGCCGTGAACAACCTGGCCGACAGCTGCCTCGAGGCAGCGCGCGCCCAGCGAGAGAACGACTGCGACCCGTCGCAGGCGCTGCAGGAGGGCTTGGCCCTCACTCGCGAGGCCGTGGCCATGGCCCACGCCCGAGGGCACAGCTTCTTCGAGACCATCGCTCTGACCAACCTGGTCAGCATCCTGATCGAACTGAACGAGCACGACGAGGCCAGGGAGAAGGCCCGCCGCTGCAAGGACCTGGCGCGCGTGAACGGTTTCCGCACTCTCGAGGTCAACGTGGACGCCCAACTGGCCGAGGTGGTGCGGGCCGAGGGCAACCTCGACGAGGCCACCGCGATGATGGATGCCCAGCTCGCCGACCCGTCGATCGACGAAGACCCGCAATTGCAGATCAGGCTGCACCAGGCACTGTACGAGATGCACAAGCAACGCGGGCGTTTCGCGGAAGCCCTGCACCACTTCGAGAAACTCCATGGCCTGACCCTGAAGCGAACGACCCAAACGGCCGGACTCCAGTCCCAGCTGCTGATCAACACCCTCGAGGTGGAACAGGCACGCCACGAGGCTGAGCGGTCGCAACTCGAGACCGAGGTGCAGCGGGTCAGGGCCGAGGAACTGGACGACCAGGCGCACACCGACCCGCTCACCCGACTGCCGAACCGGCGCGCGCTCGACCGGGAACTGCCCCTGCTGATGGACCGCGCCCGCGACCTGTCCCAGCCCCTGTGCGCGGCCATGATCGACTTCGACAATTTCAAGCTCGTCAACGACGAATACGGCCATGCCATCGGCGACCTGGTGCTCAGCACGATGGCCGAGATGCTGCGCGCCGTCACCCGGGAGAGCGACCTCGCGGTGCGGGTCGGCGGCGAGGAGTTCCTGCTCGTTTTCGGCAACACCGAACTCGACCAGGCCGTTCTGGCCTGCGATCGGCTGCTCGCCTCGGTGCGCGACTACACCTGGGGCGTCGTGGCCGTCGGCCTGACCTGCACGGTCAGCGTCGGCCTGGCCGCCCTCCAACCGGCCGAGCGGGTCTCGCACTGGCTGGAACGGGCCGATGTGGCCCTCTACGGCGCCAAGCACCGAGGCCGCGACCAGATCGTGACCGCCGACGCCTGACCATCCGCGGCAGCCGAAAACGGATGCCGCACCGACACATCCGCACAGCTCGATCCGGGGGGATCCATGACAATCCAGGCACCGACAACTCGACCATCGACGGGGAACCAGCCGTCAGCGGTCGAGGTTCCAACGGTCGAGGTTCCGACGGTCGAGGTTCCGGCGGTCGGGGGACGGACGATGGGCGAGCAGCCCGCCGCGCACGCGGTCATCGACCTGCTGCTGCGCCAACAGGCCGAGTCTCCGACGCGAAGCGTGGTCGGCCGCGTGTTCGGCTACTCCCCGCTCGCCGCCGAGAGCGTCAGCTGGTACCTCGGCGCGAAGGGTGAAATCGACGTCGCGGCCATGCTCGCCACGCTGCCCCCCAGTTGGAGCGTCTTCCACTCCCTCCCAATTGGCAAGAAGGGCGCGGACATCGACCACCTCGTGATCGGGCCCGGCGGGGTCTTCACGATCAACACGAAGAACCACACCGGCAAGGGCGTCTGGGTTGCCGGGCAGACCCTGATGGTGTCGGGCTACAAGGCGCCGCACATCCGCAACGCCGAATACGAGGCCGACCGGGTCACGAAACTACTGCGCGAACGGATGCCGCGCCTCGCCGCCGCGCACCCCGTCGTCGCCGTCGTCAATGCGAAGTCGCTCACGATCACGAAGAAGCCGGAGCGGGTCGCCGTCGTGACCGGGCCCGCGCTGCGCCGCTGGCTGATGACCCGGCCGGTCGTGCTCGGCCCGGCCGAACTGGCCGACCTCCGAGCCGTCATCGACAACCCGGACACCTGGCCGGCGCCGCTGTTCTCAGCCACCCCGAACGCCCAGGACCTCTTCCAGGCGCTGGACGCGGAAGTGCGCACGGCTTTGCTGCGGCGCACCATCTGGAAGTTGACCGGGATAGCGGCCCTCGTCGGGGGTCTGCTGCTGGCCGCGCCGGCCCTCTCGGCCGCCATGATCGGGTTGGCGAGCATAGGCTGACGCGGCCTGACCGGGCGGCGCCGCGGGCCACGCGGCGCCGGGGCCTCATGCGGGGCCCCATGCACCACCTCATGCGGGGCCGCGCGGGGTGGTGTCGGGCTAGGAGTTACGCGGCGTCGTGGTCCGTCTCGAGGATCAGGACGAGGGCCTCGAGAGCCTCGTCGGCACCCTCGCCCTCGGCCCGGAGAACGACGACGTCACCGTTGGCGGCGCCGAGGCTCATCAGGCTCAGGATGCTCGAGGCATCCATCGCGTCCTCGGCCGGGTCGCTCTCGAGGCCGATCGTGACCTCGATCGACAGTTCGCCGACGGCCGCCGCGAAGATCGAGGCGGGTCGGGCGTGCAGGCCGACACGGCTCGCGATGGTGGCGGTGCGTTCGGACATGGTTCCTCCTGGTGGTGCTCGCGAGATCGGTTCTCGCCGATTGTGGTGGGGCTGCTAGTCAACGATGGCGGGTGCGGGCCTGCCAGCGCAAGCTCGACCCGGCCGTCAGCTGTTGACGGTGATGAACTCGTCGCCGGCGGCGAGCTGCGCGCCGGCGGTGACGGCATCCGCCAGCGTGATGTTCGCGGCGGTGCGCTCGAGGATGATCACCGGAACGATCGGGTTGCGACCGGTCGCCTCGATCGCGACCACGTCGTAGCTGACGATCACGTCGCCCGCCGTCACGGTGTCGCCCTGGGCCGCGCGCAGGGTGAATCCCTCGCCGTGCAGCTGCACGGTGTCGATGCCGAGGTGCACGAGCACGCCGAGCCCGTCGGGGGAGAGGATCACATACGCGTGCGGGAATACTTTGAGCAGCTTGCCGCTGATCGGCGCGATCGCGTCGACGACGCCGCGCGGCGGGTCGATCGCCGCGCCTGGGCCCACGATCGACTGCGCGAAGGTGGGGTCGGGCACCTCGTCGATGGCGACCGCCCGGCCCGGAACGGGCGCGAGCACGACCACGGGTGAGGGCGAGCTCACAGAATGTCCTCGATGTCTTCGGCGAGGTTGTCGGCCTCGGGGCCGACGATGACCTGGATGATCGTGCCCGACCGGAACACGCCGTGGGCGCCGGCCGCTTTCAGTGCCGCCTCGTTCACGAGGGCGGGGTCGGTGACCTCGGTGCGGAGCCGGGTGATGCAGGCCTCGATCTCGACGATGTTGCCTGATCCGCCGAGGCCGGCAAGGATCTGTTCCGCTTTGCTGCTCATAGTGTCTTCCTCCTGTGGTGGGTGCTGCTGGTCCGGATTCTAGTGCTCTCCGAGAACCCGGGCGGCAGTGGGGCTTGACAAGCAGGGGGCCGCGGCTTCATCATCGAACTATTGGATCGTACCAGTACGGACCACAAACCGAAAGTGGTCCTATGCTGGAGATCGACCAACGACGTGAAGGTGACACGATGACGAAGATCCAGGACGAGATCCCGGCCCTCGAGGCGGGCCCCGTGCCCAAGCATGCGCAGTTGCGGGCGATCCTGCTCGAGCGGATCGAGAACACCCTGGCTCCCCATGCGGCCATCCCCGCCGAGCGCAAGCTGATGAGCCAGTACGGCGTGAGCCGCTCCACGGTACGCGAGGCGATCCGCCAGCTCGTCGAAGAGGGCCGCCTCTACGGGGTGCAGGGCAAGGGCACCTTCGTGGCCGGCGAGCGCGTGCAGACCGACCTGCACCTCGCGTCGTTCACCGAGGACATGCGCCGGCGCGGACTCATCCCCGCGACGATCGTGAGCTCGTTCGCCCTGGTCGACGCCCCGCTCGAGGTGCGGGCCGCGCTCGGCCTCGGCGCGAACGCCCAGGTCTACGAGATCGACCGGCTCCGGCTCGCCGGCGGCATCCCGATGGCATTCGAGCGCGGCTACTACAAGGCCGAACTGCTGCCCGACCTCGAGAGCAAGGACCTGACGCGGTCGCTCTACGCGACCTTCGCCACCGAATACGGGCTCCGGATCGACAACGCGGAACAGACCGTGTGGGCCGAGACGGCGGATGCCGGCGCCGCCGACCTCCTCGGCGTCACCGAAGGCGCGCCCCTGATGGTGTTCCGCCGCACGTCCTCGGCAGGCTCGGCATCCGTCGAGTACGTCACCTCGTGGTACCGCGGCGACCGCTACCAGGTGCACATGACCCTCAATCTGCAACACCAGCCCTGATCCACCCCAGAACCCCAACCCATCACCAGGAGGAAATCAATGTCCAGCATCACCGCAGACGCGGGCACGAAACGAAAGTTTCCCGGCCTCGGCCAGGCTCAACGAGTCGGCCGCAGCCTTATGCTCCCGATCGCCGCACTCCCCGCCGCCGGCCTGCTCCTGAGACTCGGCCAGCCTGACCTGCTCGGCGGGATCCCCGGCTTCGAGACCGGCGGCGCCGTCATCGCGTCGGCCGGCGGCGCGCTCTTCGGGGCTCTCCCGCTGCTCTTCGCGGTCGGTGTCGCGATTGGCTTCGCCAAGAAGGCCGACGGATCGACCGCCCTGGCAGCCGTGGTCGGTTACCTCGTCTTCTCCAAGGTCGGCGAGGCGATGTCGCCGCTGGTCCTGGGGCTGCCGGCCAAGGGCGACACCCAGGAGCTCGTCAACTACAGCGTGCTCGGCGGCATCCTGATGGGTATCGTCTCCGCGTTGCTCTGGCAGAAATACCACCGGATCTCATTGCCCAGCTATCTCGCCTTCTTCGGCGGGCGCCGGTTCGTGCCGATCATCACCGCCGTCGTGGCGCTGATCCTCGGCGTTCTGCTCAGCTTCGTCTACCCGGCGTTCGCGAACGGCCTGACCGGCTTCGGTGAGGTCGTCACCTCGAACAACATCTGGGGCGGCTTCCTCTACGGCACGACCAACCGGCTGCTCATCCCGGTGGGCCTGCACCACATCCTCAACTCCGTGGTCTGGTTCGTCATCGGCGACTACAACGGCGCCACCGGCGACCTCAGCCGGTTCTTCGCGGGCGACCCCACCGCCGGCTCCTTCATGACCGGGTTCTTCCCGATCATGATGTTCGCCCTCCCCGCCGGTGCGCTGGCGATCTGGCACGAGGCCAAGCCGTCGCAGAAGAAGATCGTCGGCGGCATCATGCTCTCCGGTGCCCTCACCGCGATGCTCACCGGCGTCACCGAGCCGCTCGAATTCTCCTTCATGTTCGTGGCGTTCCCGCTCTTCGTCATCCACGCGCTGCTCACCGGTTCCTCGCTCGCCCTGGTCAACGCCCTGGGCATCCGCGACGGGTTCAGTTTCAGCGCCGGAACGCTCGACTACGTGCTCAACTTCGGGCTCGCCGAGAAGCCGCTCCTGCTCATCCCGATCGGGCTGGCCTACGCGGCGATCTACTACTTCCTCTTCCGCTTCGTCATCCGCAGGTGGAATCTGAAGACCCCCGGCCGCGGCGACGATGAGATCCAGGACCCCGCAGCTGCGGATGCCACGGGGACGACCGTCTAGATCGGCACCTGGTCCGGTCCGCACGGCGGGCCGGACCGGCAACACCCGGAACGCCGGCCGGGGGTCGCGAGCAGCCCGTTCGCGACCCCCGGCAGGCAGCACCACGGTTCCGCCCGCACCACCGGCACCACCCGTGCCGCCCGCACCACCCGCAACACCGGCACCACCCGCACGACCGGCACCACCTGTGCCACCGGCAACACCCGCAACACCCGCAATTCGAATTGGAGTACACGATGGCCGAAGTAGTTTTTGTTGACAGTGAGGCCGCGGCGGGAACGCTCGCGGCAGCATCCATTCGTTCACTGATCCTGCAGAAGCCGGATGCCGTGCTCGGCCTCGCGACCGGCTCGACGCCGCTCTCGGTCTACGCCGCCCTGGCCGCGTCCCTCACGGCCGACCCGATCGACGTCTCCCAGGTGCGCGGCTTCGCCCTCGACGAATATGTGGGCCTGCCCGCCGACCACCCCGAGAGCTACCGATCGGTGATCACCCGCGACGCGGTCGTGCCGCTCGGCCTCAACCCCGCGAACATTCGGGTGCCTAATGGCGACCCGGCCACCATCCGCACGGCGGGACTCGACTACGAGGCTGCCATCGTCGCCGCCGGCGGCGTCGACGTGCAGATCCTCGGCATCGGCCGCACCGGGCACGTCGGCTTCAACGAGCCCGGCTCGTCGTTCGCCTCCCTCACCCGCATCAAGACCCTGACCGAGAAGACGCGCATGGACAACGCCCGCTTCTTCCCCTCGATCGACGACGTGCCCATCCACTGCATGACGCAGGGGCTCGGCACCATCCTCCGGGCGCGGCACCTCATCCTGCTGGCCTTCGGGGCCGAGAAGGCGGATGCCATCGCCGCTGCCGTGGAGGGACCGGTCACCTCGAGCAAGCCGGGCTCGGTCATCCAGCTGCACCCGCACGTGACCGTGATCGTGGACGAGGCCGCCGCCTCGAAGCTCGAGAAC
Organism: Cryobacterium mannosilyticum; assembly: GCF_004402705.1. NCBI lineage: Bacteria > Bacillati > Actinomycetota > Actinomycetes > Micrococcales > Microbacteriaceae > Cryobacterium > Cryobacterium mannosilyticum. The sequence goes on from NZ_SOFM01000012.1 coordinate 7,363, forward strand.
CTCGACTACTACCGGTACGCCTGGGCGCACAAGCCCTGGCCGGGAATCTAGACCGCGCCGCCCCGCTTCCGGTCTGATGATTCTCGTTCCGTCACCTCCCGTCCCGTCTGAACCCCGCGTCTGAATCCTTGGAGCAACCGTCATGACCCCGCTCACTTCACCTCCGGCCGACCTTGTGCCGGCCGAGCGTTCCGGCACCCCGGCCGTCGCCGGTCAGGACTCGGCGGTTCCGGCGCCGGCCGTGCCGGTGCTCGCGGCGCCGATGCTCACGACGCCGACGCTGGCGGCGCCGACGCCGACGCTCGCGACGCCGACGCTCGCGACGCCGATGCTCATCGCGGGCGGAACCGTGATCGCCCCCGACGCCGTCTTCTCGCCCGGCTGGGTGGACATCCGTGCCGGCCGGATCGTCGGCTGCGGCGCGGGGGAGCCGCCGCGGAAGCCGGACTTCAGCTTTCCGGAGAGCACCCTGGCCGCCGGTTACGTCGACATCCACACCCACGGCGGGGGCGGCAGCAGCTTCAACGACGCGGACTCCGCCGTCGCGGCCGCGCAGATCGCCGCCACCCACCGTGCCCACGGCACCACGACGCTGATGGCCAGCCTGGTCACGGCCCCGCTCGATGAGTTCGAGCGCACCGTGGCGGCCCTGGCGGGGCTGGTCGAGCAGGGGCTGCTGGCCGGCATCCACCTGGAGGGGCCGTGGCTGAGCCCGGCCCACCGCGGCGCCCACGACGAGGCCCTGCTGCGCACACCCGACCCCGAGAGCATCGACCGGATCATGCGGGCCGGCCGCGGCACCGTGCGGATGGTGACAATCGCGCCGGAGCTGGAGGGCGGCCTCGCCGCCGTGCGCCAGATCGTGGGCTTCGGCGCCGTGGCCGCGATCGGCCACACCGACGCGAACTACGACATGACCCGGCAGGCGATCGCCGCGGGTGCCACGGCCGGCACGCACGTCTTCAATGCGATGCGGCAGATCCACCACCGCGAGCCCGGGCCGGCGCTCGCCCTGCTCGAGGACCCGGCGGTCTTCGCCGAGCTCATCGCTGACGGGGTCCACTTGCACCCGGCCATCGTGCGCTTCATCATCGAGAGCCCGTCGCGACCCGTCTTCGTGACGGATGCCATGGCCGCCGCCGGCGCGGACGAGGGCGAGTACAAGCTCGGCGCCCTCGACGTGAGCGTCTCCGACGGGCAGGCGCGGCTGGCCGACGGCACCATCGCCGGCAGCGTGCTCACCCTGAGCGAGGCCGTGCGCTTCGCCGTGCACACCGCGGGCGTGCCCGTCGAGGTCGCGGTGCGCGCCGCCACCCAGAACCCCGCCGACATGATCGGCCTCGCCGACCGGGGCCGCCTGGCGCCGGGCAACCGGGCCGACCTGATCGTGCTCGACGCCGGCCTCCAGGTCACCGCGACCCTCCAGTCCGGCGCCTGGGTGACGCCCGCGTAGATGCTCGGGCGCGACCGCGCCACTTCCGCCGCTTCGCTCCAGGTGTGCGTGGCGCGCAACGGCGCAAATGGCGCGCTCGTCGCATCGGCACGCCCAAGAGGTTCCTCGGGCCGAGCTCAGAGCCCGCCGGGCGGCCCCGCGCCGCGCCGCCCCGCCCGCCCGCCCCGCCCGCTCCGCCCCGCCCG
>NZ_SOFM01000013.1:0-10718 GCF_004402705.1 Cryobacterium mannosilyticum
CAACATCCACTCCGATGCCAACAGCCACAAGGGACCCACCCTCAACATCGGCATAATCCGGACATCGGAATAATGCAGACCCAACCACGCGTTGAAAACCCAGACCCGGTGGAGCGTGGCCCAGCAGCCCGGCGGCATCCTGACCTGGACGTCACCGACCGGACGAGACTTCGTCACCGAACCGGCCACGGTACTGCCCACCGGACCACCGACTGGGCCACCGAAAGCAGGGCCACCGAAAGCCACGGCGGCAGACCTCCCCGACGACCCGCCGTTCTGAGCCCGCTGCTCTGCTTGATGTGAGGCCAGACCTAATGTGAGACCTGAGTGCGCGACCAGACGGCGACCGCCCGCACACCGTTATCCGGCCATTACTCCGGACAACAGCAGCGAGGCCAGCCCGACGAAGGCGACTACATTCAGCACAACGGTCCCCCAGAAGGCGGAACGGAAGCTCGCCTTCTTGGTCTTGTGGCGGAGGGTCTGCTGGGCGACGATGGCGCCGGGCCAGCCGCCCACGGCACCCCAGACGAGGAGGGTGCTCTCCGGCACTCGCCAGCGGCCTGCCGTCGCCGCTGATTTGTCCACCGCATAGGCCACGAAGCAGCACACGCTCGTCGCAAAATAAACACCCGCGACCCAGACCGACAGCGGCCAGATCGCGTTCAGCACCAGGCAGACCACAACGAACGCCGGGATGGCGAGGTATGCGCCGGCGCCAGACCCTGATCTGGGCGAGGCCGGCCGGCGGCCCGGGGGTCGCCGCCGCGGCGTGCTGCGTGTTCTGTCCTGGCCCATGTAGACGAGCGTAACGTTCCGGCGCGCGGCAGCGTCCACCCATAGGTTGGAACCATGACCTCGCCGCGCACCCAGCCCCGACCCGATAAGCACGACCCGCAGAGCCTGGGGTTCGCCACCCAGTCGGTGCACGCCGGCAACGAGATCGATGCCGGATCCGGCGCACTCCGCACGCCCATTGTGATGGCGAATTCCTATGCGCTCCCCGACGACCCCGCAGCCCTGAGCTGGTCGGGCACCGACGTCCCCCTGTACACCCGCAACAGCGGCGCCAACCAGCTGGGACTGCAGCGCAAACTCGCCGTGCTCGAGGGCGGCGAGGACGCCGTCGCCCTCGCGAGCGGCGTGGCGGCCCTGCACGCCATCTTCTTCACGCTGCTGAAAACCGGTGACCACGTCGTCGTCGCCGATGTGACCTACGAGGCCGTCTACCGGCTGTTCACCGAGCTGTTGCCGGAGAAGTACGGCATCCAGGCCAGCTTCGTCGACCCGACCGACCTGGCCGCCGTGCGGGCGTCCATTCGCCCGGAAACCCGGCTGGTGCACATCGAGTCGGTGGGCAACCCGACGACAAAGGTGACGGATGTCGCGGCCATCGCCGAGATCGCCCACGCGGCCGGGGCCCTGCTCTCGATCGACAACACCTTCACTCCCCCGCCGCTGTTCAGACCGCTCGCGCTGGGCGCAGACCTCGTCGTGCACTCGCTGACGAAGTACATCAACGGGCACGGCGACGCGATGGGCGGCGCAGTCATCGGCCGCGCCGACCTGATCCGCAGGATCAAGCTCGACGCCATGGTCGACGTGGGCGGCGTGATCAGCCCGTTCAACGCCTGGCTGATCATGCGCGGCTCGGTCACCCTGCCGCTTCGGCTGCGCCAGCACTGCGCGTCGGCGCAGCTGGTCGCCGAGTTCCTCGAGGCCGACCCGCGGGTGGCCTACGTCGCCTACCCGGGGCTGGCGTCGCATCCGCAGCACGCCGTCGCGGTGCGACAATTCGGCCGGGGGTTCGGCGGCATGATGGCGTTCGCGGTGACCGGCGACGCGGCGACCCAGAACCGGTTCGTGTCGAACCTGCGGGTGATCACCTCGGCCGTGTCGCTCGGGCACGACGAGACCCTGATCGTGCACGTCGACGCCTCCGGCCCGAGGGTGGCGGCCTACCCGCCGGAGTTCCGCGAGTTCGGGCACCTGCGCCTCTCGGTGGGGCTGGAAGACGCCGACGACCTCGTCGCCGACCTCTCCGCAGCCCTCGCCGCGACGTTCCCGTGAGCCGTCAGCCGTTAGCCGTTAGCCGTTAGCCGTTACGGGATGTAGTTGAACTCGTCCGGGTTCGGGCCGGTGCGCTCGTCCCGGTTCAGCGCCGTGATGGCCGCGACGTCGTCAGCGGTGAGTTCGAAGTCGAAGAGGGCGAAGTTCTCCTCGACCCGGCTGCGGGTCACCGACTTCGGGAAGACGATGTCGCCGCGCTGCAGGTGCCAGCGCAGGGTGACCTGGGCGGCGGAGCGGCCGACCCGGTCGGCGATCGCCGTGATGACGGGATCGCCGAGCACCTTGCCCTGGGCGATCGGCGACCAGGCCTCGGTCGCGATGCCGTGCGCCGTGTTGAACGCGCGCAGGTCGTCCTGGGTGAGGTAGGGGTGCACCTCGATCTGGTTGACCGCGGGAACGGTGCCGGTCTCGTCGAAGAGCCGCTGCAGGTGGTGCTGCTGGAAGTTGGAGACGCCGATGGTCTTCACCCGTCCGGAGGCGTGCATCTCCTCCAGTGCCTTCCAGGTCTCGACGAAGTCTCCGACGGCCGGCAGCGGCCAGTGGATCAGGAACAGGTCGAGATAGTCGAGCCCGAGGGTGGACAGGCTAGTGTCGAACGCCGCGAGGGCGTCCTCCCGCTTGTGGAAGCCGTTGTTGAGCTTGCTGGTGACGAACACCTCGGATCGGTCGAGCCCGGATTCACGCACGGCCTCGCCGACGCCCTGCTCGTTGCCGTACATCTCGGCGGTGTCGATGTGGCGGTAGCCGACCTCCAGCGCTGCCAGCGTGGCGCGCCTGGTGTCGGCCGGGTCGATCTGGAACACGCCGAAACCGAGCTGAGGGATCGCCTGCCCGTTGTTGAGCACGAGGGTGGGGACTGCTGAGACTGCTGCCGTCATTCCGGGTTCTCCTTCTGTCGGGGGCGGTGCGCGGATGATGGTGCGCACCTCACCCTCACCCCAACCCCCCGACCGGGGCCACGCATTCCCAAACCCGGTGAATCGTCAGGTCGGAGGTCAGACCCCACGAAGTCAGACCGGGATTCGATCCGGCCGCGATTCGATCAGGCTGGGCAGTACAAGTAGATCAGGCCGCGACGAGATCGGCGAGGCGTGCGTCGGCAACCTGGCGCTGCAGGGCCGCGAGGAGGAGCGGCAGCTGCTCGGCCGGGGCATCCGGCGCCTCGGGGTGCCACTGCACTCCGGTGATCGGCGCCGACTCGTGTTCGACCGCCTCGACGAGGCCGTCCGGGGCGATCGCCGCGGGGACCAGTCCGGCGCCGAGCCGACCGACGCTCTGGTGGTGGGCGCTCTGCACCGAGACCGCGACGGAGCCGAGGCTGTCGAGCAGTCCGCTGCCGCCGAGGAGCTCGACGGGGTGCTCGCGCAGGATCTGGTCGACCGGCACGTCCACGTTTCGGTGGATGCCGTCCTCGATGTGCTGCACGATGCCGCCGCCGAGGGCGACGTTGATGACCTGCAGCCCGCGGCAGATTCCGAGGAGCGGGGTGTCCCGCTCCACGGCACGGTGCACGAGGGCGATCTGGCCGTCGTCGGCCGCGTCGTAGTGCCGGGTCTCGCCCTCATAGCCGTCGGCGCCGCCGTAGAACCGGGGGGTGATGTCCTCGCCGCCCATGATCAGGATGGCGTCGCTGTCATCCGTCGCCGCGAGCAGTTCTGCCGGGGTCATGTCGGCGGCCGCGAGACGAGTGACTCGCCAACCGCCCCGCTCTCCGGCGGAGACCGCGGAGGCGTTGAGTACCTGGACCTTGGCGTGGTAGGCCGGCCGGTCCGGGCGGTGGCGGGTGACCTCGACGATGGCGAGGCGGGGAAGGTCCTCGGACGAGACCTGCCCGGACGAGACCTGCACGGAGGAGACCTGCACGGAGGAGAGCTGTGACGGCGAGAAGTGCCTGCTCATGTTCGCCTCCGCTGTCGGTCGTTGTGGTTCCACCAGTCTGGAGACTGGACCGGGATCCCGCCAGCCACCCCGTAACAGTGCGAAACAGTGCGGATCGGAGCGGCACCCGGCCGGCCGGCTGCTCGCTCCGCCCGGCGAAAGCACCCCGCAGGTTCCTGGACGCGAAACGCCAGACCGTTCTATGCTCGGCACGAGTAACACCAGCAATTCGACGGTTTGTGAGGATGTGGGCCCATGCGGTCACGGTGGTTGATCCCTGTCGCTGTGGCGGCCCTGTTCGCTTTCGCCGTCCCCGTCCTCTCCGCCCCCACCCTCGCCTGGGCCGAAGACCCCGTCACCTTCGGCGCGAGCCACATCGCGGACAAGGTCGGCGCCGTCACCGCGCGCAGCGCCGAGGTGACCGCCGCCCTCGACACGCTTTACGCCGATACCCGCACCGACCTCTTCGTGGTCTACGTCGACGCGTTCACCGGGGTGGCCGACCGCCAGCAGTGGGCGGACAAGACCGCCGATGACAACGGTCTCGGCACCAACGACGTGCTGCTGGCCATCGCCACCGGCGACCGGGAATACCAGTTGTCGGTCGCCCCCGACTTCGCCCTCACCGACGCCCAGCTCCGCGAGGTCGAGACCGTCGCGATCGAGCCGGCGCTTCGGGTCAACGACTGGGCCGGCGCGGCCATCGGGGCGGCGAACGGCCTCCGCGCCGGCATCAAGGGCACCGCCATCACCGCCCCGCAGATCACCCCGGGCGATGCCACCCCCGGCCAGGGAGCCGGCGGATCGATCGGCGTCATCCTGGTGATCCTGATCGTGATCGGTCTCCTCTTCGTGGGCGCCGTGGTCTTCTTCATCGTGCGCGGCAGAAGGAAGGCCCAGCTTCCGCGTGCCGGCGTGCCGCCTGCCGGCGTGCCGCCGACGGGCCTGCCGGCCCTGCCGACCGCGGAGCTGAAGCGCCGCGCGGCGAGCGCGCTGGTGCAGACGGATGACGCGGTGAAGTCGAGCGAGCAGGAACTCGGCTTCGCCATCGCCCAGTACGGTTCCGCGGCGACCGGCGCGTTCCAGACCGCCCTGGCGGCCGCGAAGGCGCAACTCACCGAGGCGTTCACCCTGCAGCAGCGGCTCGACGACTCCGAGCCGGACTCGGAGGCCCAGCAGCGGGACTGGTATGCCGGGATCATCGACCTCTGCACCCGGGCCAACACGGCCCTCGACGAACAGACCGACGACTTCGACGAGCTCCGGCAACTGGAGAAGAAGGCTCCGGAGGCCGTCGCAGCGGCAACCCAGGAGGTCGCCGCGATCGAGGCGCGCGTCACCTCGGCCGACGCGGCCCTGGCCGCCCTGACCGCCCGGTACACCGACAACGCGATCGCCACTGTCGCGGACAACCCTCGCCAGGCGCGCGAACGGATCGCGTTCGCCGGGGCAGCCCTGGCCGAGGCGAACACCCGCCTGAGCGCCGGGGAGACCGCCGCCGCCGCCGTGGGGGTGCGCGCGGCCGAGGAATCGGTCGATCAGGCCAGGCTGCTGCTCGACGCCGTCGACCGGCTCGGCACGGACCTGCAGACCGCCACCGCCAGCGTGGCCTCGACCCTCGCCGAGCTGCAGGCCGACCTGGTCACCGCCCGCGGGCTGCCTGCGGACACCTCCGCCTCCGGCGCCCTGCCCGGCGTGATCGCCGCGACCGAGCAGGCCATCGGCGAGGTGACCGGCCGGCTCTCGACCGCCCGGATCAACCCGCTCGAACTGATGCAGAGGCTCGAGGCCGCCAACACCCGGATGGATGCGGCCCTGCAGGGCGTGCGCGACGCCGTGGCGAGCGCCCAGCGCGCCACGGCCGCCCTGAACCAGAACCTGCTGGCCGCCCGCGCCCAGGTCTCCGCCGCCGAGGACTTCATCACGGCCCGGCGGGGCGCGGTCGGTGCGGAGGCACGCACCCGCCTCGCCGAGGCCGGGCGCCTCCTGGTCGAGGCGGAGTCGGCGAGCGCCGTCAACCCGGATGCCGCCCTCGCCGCCGCCGCCCGGGCCAACTCCCTGGCCGCGAATGCCATCGCCCTCGCCCGGAACGACGTCAACGGGTTCTCGGGCGGCCAGGCGGCCGGCGGGCTCGGCGACGTCTTCGCGGGCGGAGGCGTCAACCGCGGCGGGGGCGGCAACGGCATGATGGGTGCCATTCTCGGGGGCATCATCATCAACTCGATCCTCGGCGGAGGCGGGGGCGGCGGCATCTTCGGAGGCGGCGGCGGAGGCGGACGCCGCGGCGGGGGCGGCGGCTTCGGCATCCCCGGCGGATTCGGCGGGGCGGCCACCCGTTCACGGCGGGGAGGCGGGGGCAGGTTCTAGGTTCAGCGCGGCATCCGTCATCGACGTTTTCACTCATAACCGGCACATTCGCCCAGCACACACCGACAGAATGGTCTCACCCCCGTCTGTTCCTCGAAAGGACATTGCAATGACAAAACAGTCCATCTTCGGCCGCATCGCCCAGCTCGCGAAGGCAAACATCAATGCGCTCCTGGATTCCGCCGAGGATCCGAAGCTCATGCTCGACCAGATGGTGCGCGACTACACCAACAGCATCGCCGACGCCGAGAGCGCCATCGCCGAAACCATCGGCAACCTGCGCCTGCTCGAGGACGACCACCGAGAAGACGTGGAAGCGGCCACCGAATGGGGCGGCAAGGCGCTGGCCGCGAGCCGCAAGGCGGACGAGCTGCGTGCCGCGGGCTCCGCCGCCGACGCCGACCGGTTCGACAACCTGGCAAAGGTGGCCCTCGGCCGCCAGCTGCAGTCCGAGAAGGAGGCGAAGATCGCCGAGCCCCAGATCGCGTCGCAGTCGGCCGTCGTCGCCCAGCTCAAGAACGGGCTCAATGCCATGAAGGAGAAGCTGAACCAGCTTGCCTCCAAGCGAAATGAACTGATCGCCCGGTCGAAGACCGCCGAGGCCCAGACCAAGGTGATGGATGCCGTCAAGAGCATCGACATCATGGACCCGACCAGCGAGGTCTCCCGGTTCGAGGACAAGATCCGCCGCGAGGAGGCCCGGGTTCGCGGCGCCAGCGAGCTGGCCGCATCCAGCCTCGACGCCCAGTTCGAGAGCCTCGAGGACCTCGGCGAGCTCACCGAGGTCGACGCCCGGCTGGCCGCGCTCAAGGCCGGGGGCGCGAGCGAGATCGAGAAGTAGCCGGCGCGGGAAGCGCGCCAGGCGATCGGGTGCCGCACACGCGGTCCACCCGCTCGCGCGCCGCAAGCGGAGGGGAGCATACTGAGGGTATGGCTCCCACCTTCGTTGTTGTACCGCAGTGGCAGGGTTCGGTTTCTCCTCGCGCGATGCGCCTGAGTGACGGGGCGGAGGCCATCCGAGGGGATCTTCCCTCGTCCGCGACACGGGAGGTCCCCGTCCCGGTCGAGGCAGGCGATGCCCTCGACACCGGGATCGACCGGTTCTCCACCCTGGTCATGGTGCGCGAGCGCCTGGCGTCATTGCTGCGCACCACGACGACGCCGGTGCTGACGATCGGCGGTGACTGCGGGGTGTCCCTCGCCTCCGTCGAACACGCCGCCCGGCAGCATCCGGGCGAACTCGCCCTGGTCTGGCTCGACGCGCACCCTGACCTGCACACGGCGGAGACGTCTCCGTCCGGCGCGTTCAACGGCATGGTGCTGCGCGCCATCATCGGCGAGGGCACCGACGGCCTGGCGCTGACCGGCGACGACCGGGTGCCGCTGGAGCGGGTCATCCTCGGCGGCGCGCGTGACATCGACCCGGCCGAGGCCGAGCTCATCCAGGAACGCTCGGTGGCGACGCTGTCCATCGACGACCTCACCTCCCCCGATGTCCTTGTCGCCGCGGTGCGCGCCACCGGGGCGAGCTCGTTCTACCTGCACATCGACCTCGATGTGCTCGATCCGGCCACCCTGGCCGGGCTGGCCGACCTGATGCCGTTCGGCCTGAGCCTCGACGCGCTCAACCGCGCGATCACCGCGCTGCGTGGCGAGTTCACCCTCGCCGGGGCGACCATCGCCGGCTTCGCGCCTGCCTCACCCGAGGCGGCCAGCGACGACCTGCCGAGCATCCTCCGGATCATCGGAGCTCTCACCCGCTGACCGGGGAGTCCGCCTGCGCACCCGCACAGCGCGACCCGCGGCATCCGCCCCGCCGCATCCGCCCCGTAGCATGGGACCGACGCGCCGAGCGTCACGACGCCAAAGGAGGCATCCGTGAGCCTGCAGAACCCCGTTTCCGACCAGCCGAGGATCATCACCGAGCGGCGGGGACACGTGTTCCTGATCGGGTTCAACCGGCCGGAGAAGCGCAACGCCGCCGACCTCGCCCTGCTGCAGCAGCTCGCCCTCGCCTACGGGGAGCTCGAACGCGATCCTGAGCTGCGGGTCGGCCTGGTCTATGCGGTCGGGGACCACTTCACCGCCGGACTCGATCTGGCCGATATCGGGCCGCGCCTCGGCCCGGACGGCCTCGACATGGTGCCGGAGGGCGGAATCCATCCCTGGCAGGTCGATGGCCGGACGCTGTCCAAGCCCGTCGTGATGGCCGTGCAGGGCACCTGCCTCACCCTCGGCATCGAACTCATGCTGGCCAGCGACATCTCGATCGCGGCCGAGTCCAGCCGGTTCGGGCAGATCGAGGTGGCCCGGGGCATCCTCCCCTTCGGCGGCGCCACCATCCGGTTCCCGCGCGCCGCTGGCTGGGGGAATGCGATGCGCTGGATCCTCACCGGCGACATGTTCGATGCGGCCGAGGCCCACCGGATCGGGCTGGTGCAGGAGGTCGTGCCGGACGGCACCCAATTCGAGCGCGCCCTCGAACTGGCCGAGCGCGTCGCCGGCCAGGCGCCGCTCGCGGTGCAGGCGACTCTCGCGAACGCCCGCACCGCGGTGCGGGACGGCGACGCCGCTGCCGAGGCGCAACTGCAGCCGGCCCTGGCCCGCCTCGCCGGGACCGAGGATTCCCGGATCGGCATGGAGTCGTTCCTCACCCGCACGCCGGCGGCCTTCGTCGGTCGCTGACCACCACCACCACCACCACCACCACCGCCCCGCCCCGCCCCGCAGTCAGGAGAACAGCCATGGCAGAACCGACCGACAGCCGCACGGACTACGACGTGATCGTGATCGGCGCCGGGGCGGTGGGCGAGAACGTCGCCGACCGCACGGTGCAGGGCGGCCTGCGCACGGTGATCGTCGAGAGCGAACTGGTCGGCGGCGAATGCTCCTACTGGGCGTGCATGCCGTCGAAGGCGCTGTTGCGCAGCGGGGCCGCCGTGACCGCCGCTCGGCGCGTCGGCGGCGCGGCCGAGGCCGTCACCGGCGAGCTGGATGTCGCGGCCGTGCTGCGCCGCCGGGACTCCTTCACGAGCAACTGGTCGGACGAGGGCCAGGTGAGGTGGCTGGCGAAGGCCGGAATCGACCTGGTGCGCGGCCACGCCCGGCTGACCGGGGTGCGCGAGGTGACCGTGACCCACCCGGACGGCAGCACGACCGTGCTGACGGCGGCGCATGCCGTGGTCGTGAGCACCGGTTCCGCCGCGCTGCTGCCCGACATCCCCGGCCTGGCCCACGTCGCACCGTGGACCAGCCGGGAGGCCACCAGCGCCCGGAGCATCCCGGCGGGCCTCGCCGTCATCGGCGGGGGCGTCGTCGCGGTCGAGATGGCCACCGCGTACGCCGCCCTCGGCGCCGACGTCACCCTGATCGTGCGCCGCCGCCTGCTCGGAGGGATGGAACCGTTCGCCGGGGACCTCGTCACGGCCTCACTCCGGGAGAGCGGCGTCACCGTGCTCACCGGGGTGTCCACGACCAGCGCGGCGCGCACCGAGGACGGCCGGGTCGCGCTCACCCTCGACGACGGAACCACCGTCACCGCCGCCGAGGTGCTGGTCGCCACCGGCCGGGTGCCGCACACCGGTGACCTCGGCCTCGAGACGGTCGGCCTCACCCCGGGCGACTGGCTCACGGTCGACGACACCATGCTCGTGCGGGGAGCCGCGCCGGAGCTGGCCGGGCAGTGGCTGTACGCGACCGGGGACGTCAACCACCGCGCCCTGCTCACTCACCAGGGGAAGTACCAGGCCAGGGCGGCCGGCGACGTGATCGCGGCGCGGGCCGCCGGCCGGCCGGTCGATGACGCACCCTGGGGAACCCACGTCGCCACGGCCGACCACGCCGCGGTCCCCCAGGTGACCTTCGGCGACCCCGAGGTCGCGTCGGTCGGGCTGACCCAGGCGGCCGCGGAGAAGGCCGGGCACCGCATCCGGGTGCTCGACTACAACCTGGGCTGGGTCGCCGGGTCGAGCGTGCACGCCGACGGCTACACCGGAACGGCCAGGGCGATCGTCGACCTCGACCGGGAGGTGCTGCTCGGGGTCACCTTCGTCGGCCAGGACGTCGCTGAGCTCCTGCACGCGGCCACCATCGCCGTGGTCGGCGAGGTTCCGATCGGCAGGCTCTGGCATGCCGTTCCGAGTTACCCGACGATGAGCGAGGTCTGGCTGCGCCTGCTCGAGGAGTACGGCCGGCCGTGACCCGGACCGCCGACCCGTAGTCCGAGCTCTTCGGCCCGCGGCCGTCCGGTCTGCCGAAGGCGGAACCAGCTCGCGGCTCAGGTTTGCGAAGCCGGCGCAGGGTGAAGAGCCTGTTGCTTAATGGGGTGCCCTTCGGGTCTTTTTTTGTGGGGCGTGTCGTTTGTGGGGCGTGATTCGGTGGTCTGGGAAAATGGTTCATGGCCC
>NZ_SOFM01000048.1:0-16153 GCF_004402705.1 Cryobacterium mannosilyticum
CACCCGGAGCGCAGCGGCGCAGGTGGCGCGCTCGGCGCCGGCGCCGGCGCCGGCGCCGGCGCCGGCGTCGCACGGCGCCGCTCACCGTCCGGCCTGACTGTGGATCAGACGTCGATCCGGTAGCCGCGCTTGATCACCGTGGCGACGAGGCCCGGCACGGGCAGGGCCTGCCGCAGCCGGCTGATCGCCACGTCGACGGCGTGGTCGTCGGTGATGTCGGGCAGGGCCATGGTGAGCTCGGCCCGGGAGATCACGGAGCCGCGCCGGTCGAGCAGGGCGCGTAACAGGGTGAGCGAACCGGGGGCGAGCACCGTTTCGGCGCCGCCCAGCCGGAGCAGCCGGCCGCGGAGCTCGACCGGGCCGTGCCGGGTGTCCAGCCGGAACACGCGCTTGTGTTCGAGGTGGTCGCAGACCTGGCGGATCAGGGCGCCCATCCGGAACCGGTCGGGCACCAGCGGTTCGATCCCGGCGGCCCGGAGCGGGCCGGCGGTGACCGGGCCGACCGCCGCGGCGACGACCGTCTCGCTGAGGGCGTCGAGCAGGTCGTCCAGCCGGCCGATCCCGTCGGCCGCGCCGAACAGCGCCTCCACGGCGGGGGCGCTGGTGAAGGTGACCGCGTCGACCCCTCCGGCGCAGATCAGGTCGACAAGTTTGAGCACCCGTCCGGAGTCCTCCGGCAGCAGCCAGCGGTAGGGCGCCACGGTGAGCACGCTCGCGCCCGCCGCCCGCAACCGGTCGAGTTGCGGCTCGTCGGTGTAGCCGTGCAGCTGGACCGCGACGGTGGTGCCGGCCGCGTCGTCCCTGAGCACATAGTCGACGAGGGAACGGGTGGTCTCCTCGTCGCTCATCCCCGAGTCGTCGAGCCCGGCGGCCCGCACCGCTCCGCGGGCCTTCGGGCCGCGCACGAGGATGCGGGAGTGCTCGAGGGTGGTGGTGAGGTCGTGGCCGAGTCCCGCGGCATCCGCCGCCTCGAACCAGCGACGGATGCCGTAGGAGGTCGTGGCGAGCAACACGTCCGGCCGGGCGGCGATGATCAGCCGAGTGTCCTCGGTGAGCCGGGCCTCGTCGTCGGTGGCGGCGATGCGGATGGCCGGGGCGTGGATGACCTCCGCCCCACGTCGTTCGAACGCGGCGATGAGGTCCTCGGAGCGCCGGTCGCTGGTCACGGCGATCCGGAAGCCGTCGAGCTGGTCGGGGCGCACCCCGGGAAGGGTCGGGTCACTGCCCATGTCGCTGATGGTGTCTCCGGTATCGTTCGGGCGGGCGGCCCGCTGGTGCGGGCTACCCAAGATCGGCGAGTTCGGCGGCGCTCCGCATGAGCTCGACGGCCGCCGTGTCATCCTGCTGGGCCAAGCGTACGACCTCGCCGAACACCAGCACAGCCGGCGACCGGACGCCGAGCGTGCCGGCCACCGTGGCGACCTCGCCCAGGTTGGTGATGGTCGTGCGCTGCCGGGTGGAGTACCCCTGCTCGATGATCGCGACCGGCATGCCCGCCGTCATCCCGTGCCGGGCCAGGCCGCCGGCCAGGTGCGGCAGGGTGCCGATGCCCATCAGCACCACGATCGTGCCGTCGAGGCCGACCAGGTGCGCGAGTTCGGCGTCGCTGAGCGGGGCGTGCCCGGAGAGCACCGTGAAGATGCGGCTCACGTCGCGGTGGGTGACCGGGATCCCGGCGGCGGCGGGCACCGAGATGGCGCTGCTCACCCCCGGGATGACGGTGACCGGGATGCCGGCGGCCCGGCAGGCGATGACCTCCTCACCGCCGCGGCCGAAGACGAACGGGTCGCCGCCCTTCAGCCGCACGACCGTCTGGCCGTCCCTGGCGCTGGCCACGAGCATCCGTTCGATCTCGGCCTGCGGCACGGCGTGGTGGCCGGGGGTCTTGCCGACGTCGACCAGTTCGGCGCCGGGGCACCAGTCCGCGAGCCGGTCGGTCGGGCCGAGGCGGTCGTGGTAGACCACGTCGGCGTCGCGGAGCGCGCGCCTGGCGGCGAGGGTGAGCAGGCCGACATCGCCGGGCCCGCCGCCGACCAGGCTGACCCGGCCGAGGGGTGCGACGGCCGCCGCCCGCTCCCGGGAGAGCCAGACCCGCGCCGTGGCGCAGGCGTCGGAGACGATGCCGTCGGTGGCCGCGGAGACGTCGACCAGCACGACCAGGTCGACGGCGGAGACGAGGTCGCGCCAGCCGTGCGGGAAGTGCGGGTATTCGACCGGGCGCACCTCGGGGTGCGGCCGGTCGGGGGTGCGGCCGTCGACCGGGGTCGTGGCGAGGTAGACGGTGGCTCCCGCGGCGAGGTACCGGGCCAGCACGCGCCTGGCCGGCCGGGGCCCGCCGAAGACGAGCACCCGGCGCCCTGCGAGGTCGAGGTTGATGTCCATGGTTCACGCTCCGATCGGTTGGCTGCGGGGCAGGCCGGCAGCGGGGCCCGCTGCCGGGTCGACCGTGCGGTCGACCGGGCGGACCGGGATCGTCGTTCCGGAAAGCAGCACCGGCCCGGCCGCCGCGGCGGCGCGTTCGTCAGGGCGGGCCGGACGAGGCTGGCCGCGCTCCAGCACCTGCACGACGGCAGGGTCGCCGGTTTCGGGCGCGTTCACGAACGAACGGAACCGGCGCAGCCGCTCCGGGTCCTTCAGCGTGGCCGCCCACTCGTCCTCGTAGTTGCCGACGTGTTCGAGCATCGCGCGTTCCAGTTCCTCGGCGATGCCGAGGGAGTCGTTGACGACCACGTCGCGCACGTGGTCGAGGCCGCCGTCGAGGTCTTCCTGCCAGCGGGCGGTGCGCTGCAGCCGGTCGCCGGTGCGGATGTAGTACATCAGGTAGCGGTCGATGTAGCGCACCAGGGTGTCGTCGTCGAGATCCTGGGCGAGCAGCTGGGCGTGCGCGGGCTGGAAGCCGCCGTTGCCGCCCACGTAGAGGTTCCAGCCGAGCTCGGTCGCGATGATCCCGACATCCTTGCCGCGGGCCTCGGCGCACTCTCGGGCGCAGCCGGACACCCCGAGCTTGAACTTGTGCGGTGCGCGCAGCCCGCGGTAGCGCAGCTCCAGGTTGATCGCCATGGCGACGGAGTCCTGCACGCCGAACCGGCACCACGTGGATCCGACACAGCTCTTCACGGTGCGCAGCGACTTCCCGTAGGCCTGGCCGGACTCGAAGCCGGCGTCGACGAGGATCTTCCAGATCTCGGGCAGCTGCTCCAGGCGGGCCCCGAACAGGTCGATCCGCTGCCCGCCGGTGATCTTCGTGTACAGGCTGAAGTCCGCGGCGACCTCGGCGATCACCTTGAGCTTGGCGGGGGTGATCTCGCCGCCCGGGATGCGGGGCACCACCGAGTAGGTGCCGTCCTTCTGCATGTTCGCGAGCGCCCGGTCGTTGGTGTCCTGCAGCGCGCCCCGGCCGGAGTCGAGGATGTAGCCGGACGTCTGGGTGGCCAGGATCGAGGCGATCACGGGCTTGCAGATGTCACAGCCGAGGCCGCTGCCGAACCGGTCCATGATCTGCTCGAACGAGGTCAGCTGCAGGATGCGCACCGACTCGAACAATTCGCTGCGGCTCTGCGCGATGTGCTCGCAGAGCGCGCGGGAGACGTCGATTCCGGCCCGGGTCAGCTCGGTCTCGAGGATCTTCTTGACCAGGGGGACGCAGGAGCCGCACTGGGTGCCGGCGCGGGTGCAGGCCTTGAGCGGCCCGAGTTCGGTGCAGGCCTCGCTGTGGCCGGCCGCCTCGTCACCGCGGATGGCGGCGCGCACGGCGCCGACC
Source organism: Cryobacterium mannosilyticum (assembly GCF_004402705.1). Classification (NCBI taxonomy): domain Bacteria; kingdom Bacillati; phylum Actinomycetota; class Actinomycetes; order Micrococcales; family Microbacteriaceae; genus Cryobacterium; species Cryobacterium mannosilyticum. Next base: position 3,761 of record NZ_SOFM01000048.1, read on the forward strand.
GAGACGTTGTTGCAGGAGCAGAGCTGCACGTCGTCGGGCAGGTCGGAGCCGGCCGGTGGTTCGGCGCCGGCCGCCGAGAGGTAGGCGCCCGGTTCGGCGGGGAGCTCCCGGCCGAGCAGGGGGCGGAGGGAGGTGTACGGCCCGGCGTCACCGACAAAGATGCCGCCGAGCAGCGTCTTCGCATCGTTCGTGACGACGATCTTCTGGTAGAGACCCCTGGCCGGGTCGGCGTAGACGACCTCGAGGGCGTGCGGGGTGGCGGCCAGGGCATCGCCGAAGCTCGCGACCTCGACCCCGGACAGCTTGAGCCTGGGGGCGTCGTCGACGCCGGGGAACACCGCGGCACCGCCGTGCAGCCGGTCGGCGACGACCTCGGCCATCGCGTTGGCCGGGGCGACGAGCCCGACGCAGACCCCGCCGATGCTGGCCACCTCGCCGATCGCCCAGATCCCGGGGACGGAGGATCCGCAGTCCTCGCCGACCGCGATCCCGCCGCGCGGGCCCCGTTCGAGCCCGGCCAGGCGGGCGAGTTCGTCGCGGGGGGTGATCCCGATGGAGAAGACGACCAGGTCGGCGTTCAGGGCGGTGCCGTCGGTGAGGCTGACGCCGAGCACGCGGCCGGTCGGCGAGGTGAGGATCTCGGTCGGCCGGTTGCCGAGGGCGAGGCCGATGCCCTGGGCCTGGATCAGCCGGCCGAGGGCCTGGCCGGCGCCCTCGTCGAGTTGGGCGCTCATCAGCCAGCGGCCGGAGTGCACGATCGTGGCGAGCCCGCCGAGCCGGGCCAGCCCGCCCGCGGCCTCGAGGCCGAGCAGCCCGCCGCCGACGACGACGACGTTCGCGGGCCGGCCGAGCCGGTCGGCGAGCCGAGTCACCTCGGTGCTGAGGAAGTCGACGTCCTCGATCGTGCGATAGACGTGGCCGGCCGAAGCATTGGGGATCGGCGGGACGCTGGCCGCGGAGCCGGTCGCGAAGACGAGCTCGTCGTAGCCGAGGGCCTCACCGCCGTCGAGGGTCACGGTGCGCGCCGCCGGGTCGAGCCCGGTAACCCGGCACTCGCCGCGGAAACGGATGCCGGGGGAGCCCCACAGGGCCCGGTCGCCCAGGGTGAGGTCCTCCGAGTCGACCAGCCGGCGGGACAGGGCGACCCGGTCATAGGGGAGGTGCGGCTCCTCGCCGAGCACGGTGACGCTGTGCGCCGTGGTGCCGCGGGCCGCCATCGCCTCGGCGAACCGGTGCGCGGCCGGGCCGCCGCCGATCACGAGCACCCGGCGGGAGGCGCCGGACTCAGCGGGGATGCTGCTGACGTTTTCCATGGCTGAGCCTTCCGGGTTGGGGGTGCGGCCAGCCTAAGAGGGGCGCGTTTCCCCTCCGTTGCGCCCAGGTAACAATGTGTGACCGCGACCTCACGGCGCCGCCCAGGGCCGGTGAGGTTCTTTTCACGCAAACGTCACGGTGGGTGCCGGGCGGCGAAACACGCGCTGTTTAGCGTGGGGACACCGACGAACCCCCGAGCACGTCCAACCCGTCAAGAAAGGTCTGGTGCCCCGTGTCCACAGTCACCCGGATCGACCGCCCCGACGCATCCGTCGCCGGGGACACGACCCCGCACGCCTGGACCAGCGTCTGCGCCCTGGCGCAGCTCGAACCGCTCTGGGGCGAGGCCGCCCTCATCGACGGGCAGCAGCTCGCCCTCGTGCTGCTGCCGCACGGCCACCTGTACGCGGTGACCAATGAGGACCCGGCCACGGGCTCCTTCGTGATGAGCCGCGGCATCGTCGGGTCGAAAGGCGACCGGCCCACGATCGCCTCTCCGCTGCACAAGCAGGTCTACGACCTCGAGACCGGCCACTGCTTCACCACGGCCGAGTACGCGCTCCGCACCTTCCCGGTGCGGGTGGACGCGGGCCTCGTGCAGGTGCGGCTGGATGCCGGCCAGGCCGGCTGACCGTTCCGTTCCGTTCCCTTTTCCCACCCGCTCAACCCTTCCCCTACCCCTTTTTCCAGAGGAGCACCTGATGAGCCCCAGCAGCACACCCCCCGCGACCGCCGCCGTGATCACCGCTGCCGTGATCACCGCCGGCGCGCCGACCGTCCCGGCCCCGCACCCCAGCAACGACGCGCTCGGGCACCGGCCCGGCCGCTGGATCGACAACTGGAACCCGGAAAACCATGTGCAATGGGAGGGCGGCGGCCGGGCCATCGCCGCCCGCAACCTGAAATGGTCGATCTTCGCCGAGTTCCTCGGTTTCGTCGTCTGGCAGCTCTGGAGCATCGTGGTGGTGCAGCTCCCGGCCGCCGGCTTCACCTTCGACACCGGCCAGATCTTCTGGCTGATCTCGATGCCGAGCCTCGTCGGCGCCACCCTCCGCTTCCCCTATACCTTCCTGGTGCCCCGCTTCGGTGGGCGCAACTGGACCATGATCTCCGCCGCCCTGCTGCTGATCCCCGCCATCCTGCTCGGCATCTGCGTCGGCAACCCGGAGACCCCGTTCCCCGTGATGCTGCTGGTGGCGGCGCTCGCCGGGTTCGGCGGCGGCAACTTCGCCAGCTCGATGTCGAACATCACCTACTTCTACCCGCAGAGCCAGAAGGGCTGGGCGCTCGGCCTGAACGCCGCCGGCGGCAACCTCGGCGCCGCGATCGCCCAGCTCGTCGTGCCGATCGCGATCACCCTCGGCGCCGTCGGCACCCTCAACCTGCCGTTCGCCGGGTTCATCTGGGTGCCGTTCATCCTCGTCGCCATCTGGGGCGCGTGGAAGTATATGGACAACCTCTCCAACGCGAAGGCCGACTTCGCCGCCTCCGCCGCGGCCGTGCGGGAACCGCACCTGTGGATCCTCGCGGTGCTCTACATCGGCACCTTCGGCTCCTTCATCGGCTTCGCGAGCGTGTTCCCCAAGCTCATCGCCGACCAGTTCCCCGCCTTCTCCAGCTTCGCGGTCGGCTCCGCGTCGCTGTCGCTCGCGTTCCTCGGCGCGCTCGTCGGGTCCCTCGCCCGCCCGGCCGGCGGCCGGCTCGCCGACCGGTTCGGCGGGGCGCTGGTCACCGTCGCGGCCTTCGGCACCATGGCCGTCGGCGCGCTCCTGGTGATCTGGACGCTGCCGCTGGGCAACTTCTGGGCCTTCCTCGCGGCGTTCCTGGTCATCTTCGTCGCCGGGGGCGTCGGCAACGGCTCCACCTACCGGATGATCCCCAGCGTGTTCGCCGCCCGCAGCGGTGTGACGGATGCCCACCGGGACTCGGGCGATGTCGGCACCCAGCGCAAGACCGCCGCGGCCCTCGGCATCATCTCCGCGGTCGGCGCCTACGGCGGGTTCATCATCCCGCAGGTGCTCGGCTACTCGAAGACCACCACCGGCGACTACACCGGTGCGATCTACGGTTTCGTCGGCGCCTACGTCGTGATGATGGCGGTCACGGCCTTCGTCTACCTGCGCCGCGGCTCCTCGGTGGCCGGGCACCGTATCTAGTACCGCCCACCACCGCCCCGCCGCCGGTGATTGAGTCTGTCGAAATCAGCGGCGGAGGTCTCGACAGGCTCGACCACCGCACCGCCCCGCCACCGTTGGAGGAACCCCGTGACACCGACCACCGCGACCCACTGCCCGTACTGCGCACTGCAGTGCGCCATGACGCTCATCGGCGACGCCGGCGGCGTCACGGTCGCCGGGCGGGACTTCCCCACCAACCGGGGCGGCCTGTGCAAGAAGGGCTGGACCTCCGCCGAACTGCTCTCCTCACCCGAACGCATCCTCGAGCCGATGCTCCGGCAGCCCGAAGGCAGCTTCGCCGTCGCGACCTGGGACGACGCGCTCGACCTGGTCGCGGCACGGCTGGCCGCCGGCCGGGCCGGGCACGGCGCCGACTCGGTCGGCGTGTTCGGTGGCGGCGGGCTGACCAACGAGAAGGCCTACCAGCTCGGCAAGTTCGCCCGGCTCGCCCTCGGCACCTCCCGGATCGACTACAACGGCCGGTTCTGCATGTCCTCGGCCGCGGCGGCCGGCAACCGGGCCTTCGGCCTCGACCGGGGACTCCCGTTCCCGGTCGAGGACCTCGACGACGCCTCCACCATCCTCATCCTCGGCTCCAACGTGGCCCAGACCATGCCGCCGTTCATCGGGCACCTGGCGGGCGCGCGTGCCGCCGGCGGCCTGATCGTCGTCGACCCGCGCCGCACCGCGACCGCCCGGCTCACCGAGAACGGCGCCGGCAGCCATCTGCAGCCGACCCCCGGCAGCGACCTCGTGCTGCTGCTCGGCCTGATCAACATCGTCATCACCGAGAACCTCGCCGACCTGGACTACATCGACCGGCGCACCGTCGGCTTCGACGAACTGCGCCGCAGCGTCGGCCAGTGGTGGCCCGAGCGGGTGCAGGCGCAGACCGGCGTGCCCGTCCGGCAGCTGCGCGACCTGGCCCGGCGGCTCGCGGCCGGCGACGGCACCTACATCCTCACCGGGCGCGGCGTCGAACAGCACGTCGACGGCACCGCCGCCGCCACCGCCGCGATCAACCTGAGCCTCATCCTCGGCCTGGTCGGCACCAGCCACTCCGGCTACGGCACGCTGACCGGCCAGGGCAACGGGCAGGGCGGCCGTGAGCACGGCCAGAAATGCGACCAGCTGCCCGGCTACCGCAAGATCACCGACCCGGCCGCCCGCGCGCATGTCGCCGGGGTCTGGGGAGTGCACCCCGACAGCATCCCCGGGGCAGGCATCCCCGCGGTCGAACTGCTCGCCTCGATGGGCGAACCCGACGGCATCCGCACCCTGCTCGTGCACGGGGCGAACGTCGTCGTCTCCGCGCCGAACGCCGAGCGGGTGCGCGCGGGCCTCGCCGCCCTCGACTTCCTCGTCGTCAGCGACTTCTTCTTCTCCGAGACGGCGGCGCTCGCCGACGTCGTGCTGCCGGTCACCCAGTGGGCCGAGGAGGACGGCACGATGACCTCGCTCGAGGGACGCGTCATCCGTCGCCGCACCGCGGTGGCCGCCCCGGCCGGGGTGCGTAGCGAACTCTGGATCTTCCAGGAGCTCGCCCGCCGGCTGAACGCCCCCTCCAGCTTCCGCACCGACCCGGCCGAGGTCTTCGACGAGCTGTGCCGCGCCTCCGCGGGCGGCCCCGCCGACTACTCCGGGCTCAGTTACGGGCTGCTCGACACGGGGGAGCCGGCCTACTGGCCCTACCCGGCCGGGTCCACCGGCACGCCGCGGCTTTTCCAGGAGCGCTTCCGGCACGCCGACGGCCGCGCCCGGATCCACGCCGTGCGCGCCGGGGTGACGGATGCCCCGGCCCAGACGGGCGGCATCCTCACCCTGATCACGGGGCGCCTGCTCGAGCACTACCAGTCGGGGGCGCAGACCCGCCGGGTGCCCGAGCTGGTCCTGGCCAGGCCGGAGGCGCGGCTGCAGCTGCACCCGGCCACCGCGGCCCAGCTCGGCGTCGCCGACGGAGGCTGGGTGGACGTGACGAGCTCCCGCGGGGTGGTGCGCTGCCGGGCCGAGGTGACCGGCGACATCCGCCATGACACGGTGTTCCTGCCGTTCCACTTCCCCGGCGAGCAGAGCGCCAACCGGCTCACCGCCGACACGACCGACCCCGTCTCGGGGATGCCCGAATTCAAGCGCACGACCGTGCGGGTGCGCGCCCTCGCCGGCGGGGAACGAGGCACCCATGGCTGAGCCGGCCCCCGAACGCATCGTGCTGGTTGGCTACGGACCGGTCGGCGCCCGTTTCGTCGAGGAACTGCTCCCCGTCGTGCGCGCCGGCCTCGCCACCCTCACCGTGGTCGGCGCGGAGGCCGCCGACGCGTACAACCGGGTGCTGATCGCCGACTACGCCGTCGGCCGGGCCGGGCGTGAGGCCCTCGAGGTCACCGACACCGCGGCCGCGGTCGCCGCCGGGGTGAGCATCCGCACCGGCACCAGCGTGACCGCGATCAGCCGCACCCGGCGCACGGTCACCCTCGGCACGGGCGCCGAACTGCCCTGGGACCGGCTCGTGCTCGCCACCGGCGCCCGGGCCAATGTGCCCACCCTCGACGGCGTCACCCGGCTGCGCCGCAACCTGATGGCGCCGCCGGCGGATGCCGCGATCCTGGACTCGGCAGGCGCGGCCCTTCCCCGCGGTGTGGTCGCGCTCCGCGACCTGGACGACGCGCACACCGTGCTCGGCGCCGTGCGAACCGGCGGCCGGATCGTGGTGCTGGGCGCCGGCGTGCTCGGGATGGAACTCGCGCTCGCGGCGGCGAAGGGCGGCGCCGAGGTCTGCGTCGTCTACCACGGCGAGATCCCGATGAACCGCAACCTCGACCGCGGCGGCGGCACCGTGCTCGCCCGCGCGGCCCGCGCGGCGGGGGTCAGCATGGTCAACCACTCCCGGGCCGAGAGCGTGCTGTTCCACGTCGACGACGACGGAGCGGCGCGCTTCGACGCCCTCATCTGCGCCGACGGCAAGCAGATCGGCGGCGACCTGCTCGTGCTCTCCTGCGGCACCGGTGCCCGCACCGAACTCGCCCACCTGGCCGGCCTCCCCGTCTCCACGGGCATCCTCGTCGACGAGTCGCTCCGGAGCTGGGCCGACCCTGCCATCCATGCGATCGGCGACTGCGCCCACGTCGCGGTGCCGGCCGCGCCCGGCGCCTCCCTCGCCCGTCCGGCCGGCGGTCCGACCGGGCTGATCGGGCCGGGCTGGCGCCAGGCGCACCGGCTCGCCGCCGATTTCACGGCCCGGCTCACCGGCCGGGCGCCCGGAACGGCTTCCGACACCACGCCGGCGGAGCTCGGGGCGCCGGGCGGCCTTGCCGCACAGGCCGCAGCGGTCGTCATGCTCAAGGCCGAGGGCGTCGACGTCGTCGCGGGCGGCGACACCGCACCGGACCCGTGGGACAGCGAGCCCGCCGGCCACTCCGACGGATGCACGGCCACCCCGGTCAGCGTTTCCCAGTGGGCTGACCCCGAGCACGGCCGCTACGTCAAGATGGTCACCCGCGGCGGCATCCTCACCGGCTTCGTCTGCGTCGGGATGCCGCGCACGGCCGCCGAACTCACCCTGCTGTTCGAGCGCGGCAGCGAACTCCCCGCCGACCGCTCGGTGCTGCTGCGCTTCGACGGGCCCGACGACGTGCCCGGCGCGGGCGGGGACGCCTTCGCCCCCGACGCGACGGTGTGCTCGTGCAACGGGGTCAGCGTCGGCACGATCGCGGATGCGGCCGCCGCCGGCAACTCGACGGTCGCCTGCATCGCCGCCGCCACCAGGGCCGGCACCGGCTGCGGCGGCTGCAAGGCCCGGATCGGCGAGGTCCTCACCCGGTTCGCGGTGCCGACCCCGTCGTAGCGGCGGGAGTGTGCGTTGAGTCGCGGAGAAAACACCTCCGTTGTCGCCACGAGGGTGCTTTGTCCGCATCTCACCCGCGACCGAGCGGGAGGGTGATTATGGTGGAGGCATGCGCGCAGACGACAGCATCGGCCGGGACCCGCTCCGCTCCCTGCTCACCGACAGGTTCGGCCGGCTGAGCATCCGTTGCGGCCAGCTGATCGTGGTCCTTGCGCTCGGCTGGGTCGTGCTGTTCGCGCTCGTGCAGGTGGAACTCGTGGTCATCCCGCTGCTGGTGTCGCTGATTCTGGCCGCGGCGCTCAGCCCGGTCGTCGGCTGGCTGCTCCGCCGGGGGGTGCCGGCGATCCTCGCCACCTGGATCACCCTGCTCGCGGGGGTGCTCGTGCTCGGCGGCATCGTCACCCTGATCGTGTTCGCGGTGCGCAACCAGTGGGCCGCGCTGGCGACGGCGGCCTCCGAGGGGCTCGACGAACTGCAGGGCTTCCTCGTCGACGGCCCGTTGTCGTTCGACGCCGCCCAGTTCGGGGCGGCCCGGGCGGCGCTGGTGGACTTCCTGACCAGCAGCCAGTTCGGCACCGGCGCGATCGCCGGGGTCTCCGCGGCCGCCGAGGTGCTGACCGGCGTCCTGCTCGTCCTGGTGATCGTGTTCTTCTTCCTCAAGGACGGGCCGGCCATCTGGGCGTTCGCGCTCCGCCCGCTGGCCGGCGCCGGCCTCGAGCGGGCCCGCCGGATCGGCGCCATCGCACCGAAGGTGCTCGGCGACTACGTGCGCGGCACCGCCATCATCGCTCTGTTCGACGGCGTCACCATCGGTGCCGGGCTGGCCATCCTCCAGGTGCCGCTGGCGCTGCCGCTGGCGGTGATCGTGTTCCTCACCGCGTTCGTGCCGCTGATCGGCGCGACGATCGCGGGCATCCTCGCAGCCCTCGTCGCACTGGTGGCCAACGGCCCCGTCGTCGCCCTGATCGTCGTGGCGATCGTGGTCCTGGTCAACCAGTTGGAGGGAGACCTGCTCAACCCGCTCGTGATGGCCCAGTCGCTGCGGCTGCACCCGCTGGTGATCCTCGTCGCGCTCACCGCGGGAACCATCCTCGGCGGGATCGCCGGCGCCGTGCTCGCGGTCCCGCTCGTCGCGGTCACCTGGGCGATGGTCAAGGTGTGGGACGGCCCCGACGAGTCCCTGACCCGGCGGGCGCCGTTGCCGTTCCGCCGGAAAAGAGCCGGAGCGTGACGGGCCGTCGCGCGGCGGTGCAGGCCGGGGACCAGGGCGAGGACTGGGCCGGGGACCGCGCCGCCTTCGCCGCCGCCGCGCACTGGTTCGCCGCCATCACCGCGACGATCGACACCGAGTGGGACCGGCCCGCGCTCGGCGACTGGACCGTGCGCGACCTCGTCGGGCACACCAGCCGGGCGCTGCTGACCGTGGAGGCCTACCTCGGTGCGGGCGCCGGTGCCGGCGCGCCTGCGACTGCCGGCGCGCCTGCGACAGCCGGCGCGACTGCCGGCGTGACCGCGACTGCCGGCGTGACGGTGGCCTCGCCCGTCGACTACTACCGCCTCGCGATGGCCTCGCTGGGGGAGCCGTCGGCCGTGGCCGCGCGCGGGCGTGATGCCGGGCGGGCGCTCGGCGACGACCCGGCCGGCGCGGTGGCGGCAATCGCCCGCCGGGTGCTGGCCCAGGTCGACGCGGCGAAACCGGACGACCTCGTCGTCACCCCCGTCGGCGGAATGCGCCTGGCCGGCTACCTGCCCACCCGCACCTTCGAACTCACCGTGCACACCTGCGACCTGGCCGCGGCCCTCGGCGTGCCGGCCTCGGTTCCGGATGCCGCGGCATCCGCCGGCCTGCACCTGCTCGCCGACCTCGCGGTCGAGAAGGGGCTCGCCGCGACTCTGTTGCTCGCCGCCACCGGCCGCGGCCCGCTGCCGGCCGGCTTCACCGTGCTCTGACGCGGGGAGCCCGGGCATCCGCGACTCTGCTAAACTCGGTGGGTTGCCGTTTGACGGCCGCGGATCAAGAGAGCCCAGGCATTCGGCCCCGGGCACCGCGCAGTGAGAGAAAGGGGATCCCATCTATGGCACTCGAAGCCAATGCTAAGAAGGCGATCATCGAAAAGTACGCTACCCACCCAGGCGACACGGGTTCCCCTGAAGTTCAGATTGCCATGCTCACGCAGCGCATCCTGGACCTCACGGAGCACCTCAAGGAGCACAAGCACGACCACCACTCGCGTCGTGGCCTGCTCCTCATGGTTGGTCAGCGTCGCCGTCTGCTCGGCTACCTGTCCGACATCGACATCAGCCGCTACCGCAAGCTGATCGAGAGCCTCGGGCTGCGCCGCTAAGGCAGCTTTTCGCAGACAACGCGAACTTCTTGCTCGCAAGAGCGTCGAAACGGGTCGTCACCTTCGGGTGGCGGCCCGTTTTCTGTGCCCGGGCCGCCTGTGTGCTCCCTCAACGGGTTCTCCTCAACACCCGGCGTGCTGGGGGCGTCGTCATAGGAAACCCATAGGCGGCGCCCGCAGTCTCGTTAACGTAGACGAGAGAAGGGCGGCACGGACATGAACGCACGCGAACGCGGCAAGCGCCTCAGCACGGCGGTGACCGGAACGATCGGGCTCCTGGCCGTGATCGCGGCCTCCGCGCTCGGACTCCACGACTGGGCCGACACCCTCGCCACCAAGGCCGCCGCCGGCACCACGAGCCAGGTCACCTAACTGTCCACCGGCGACGGAGAGAGTGACGGCGAGAGCGACGGCGAGGGCAGCTCAGACGACGGCGGTTCGGCGTCGACCCCGCTGCAGAACGTCGCCCCGGTCTCGCCCGGCAACAGGCAGGCCCCGCACGCCACCACCAACGGGTCCTGAGATGACCACGTCGACCCTCGACTGGCCGCTCTGGTCCACCACGGCCCGCCTGGTCGTCAACGACCCGGCCCGGCTCATCGAGGCCCGCGCGGTCACGGATGCCGTGCTCGCCGAGATCGAGACGGCAGCCAGCCGGTTCCGCCCCGACTCGGAGCTCGCGGCCCGGTCCGCCGAGTTCGCTTCCGGCGCCGAGGTCAGCGACACGCTGCACATCGACTGGACGAGATTCGACGGGCGCGGGCTGTGCACCGAGATCCTGCCCGAACTGCTGACCCGCGACGACTGGGGTTTTCCGCTGGCGCCCCGGCACGGGTCCGACGTGCCCGTGCCGGACCGGCTGGTCGACGCCGCCGTCGAGGCGGTCGCGCTCTGCCCGAGGCTCGCGCTCTCCCTCCTCCAGGATCAGGGCCGGCCGGGTCCGTAAAAGCGGGGCGGTCGCGCCGTCGGGCACCCGGACGGGGGTCGCGGGGCCGTACCATGGACCGGTACCCAACGGAACGGACACCCCCCGCTATGAGCCTCTGGCGCACCAAAAGCATTGAGGCCTCCCTGGCCGACTCCCACGAAAAGGGCCACAGCCTCAAGCGAACGCTGGGCACCTGGGACCTCATGATCATGGGCGTCGCGGTCGCGGTGGGCGCCGGGATCTTCTCGGTCGGCGCGAAGGCGGCCGGAAGCTACGCCGGGCCATCCGTCACCCTCGGTTTCCTGCTCGCCGCCATCACCTGCGCGCTGGCCATCATGTGTTACGCCGAGTTCGCCTCCGCGGTGCCGGTCGCCGGCTCCGCGTACACCTTCACCTACGCCACCCTCGGCGAGCTGCTGGCCTGGATCATCGGCTGGGACCTCATCCTCGAAATGCTCACCGCCGGCGCCGTGATCGCGAAGTACTGGGGCATCTACCTCAGCAAGGTCTTCGAACTGGCGAACTGGGATGTCCCGGCCACCATCTCGGTCTTCGGCCTGCAGGTGAGCTGGGGCGCCTTCGTCATCGTCGCCATCTTCACGGCGCTGCTCGTGCTGGGCACCAAGCTCTCCGCGCGGGTGGCCAGCGTGTTCACGATCCTCAAGGTCGCGATCGTGCTCTTCGTCATCGTCGTCGGCGCGTTCTACATCAAACCGGAGAACTACACTCCGTTCATCCCCGAGGCCGTGCCCAGCACGGGCGGCGACGGGGACGTCTGGATGCAGTCCCTGTTCTCCTTCATGACCGGCGCGCACCCGGCCCAGTACGGCATCTTCGGCCTGCTGGCCGGCGCATCGCTCGTCTTCTTCGCGTTCATCGGCTTCGACGTGGTCGCCACCAGTGCCGAGGAGGTCAAAAACCCGCAGAAGACCCTGCCGCGCGGCATCTTCGCCGGCCTGGCCATCGTGACCGTGCTCTACCTCGGTGTCAGTCTCGTCCTCACCGGCATGGTCCCGTACACGGTGCTCGCCGACGACCCCAACGCCTCGCTCGCCACGGCGTTCATCGCCGTCGGCGCCGGCTGGGCAGCCCAGGTGATCTCCGTCGGCATCCTGGTCGGCCTGACCACGGTCATCATGGTGCTGCTGCTCGGCCTCTCCCGCGTGCTGTTCGCGATGAGCCGCGACGGTCTCCTGCCGCGCAGTCTGAGTGTCACCTCCGCCAAGCGCGGCACGCCGGCCCGGATCCAGATCATCGCCGGCACCGCCGTCGCCCTGATCGCGGGCTTCACCGACGTCGGAGTGCTCGAGGAGATGATCAACATCGGCACGCTCTCCGCGTTCGTGCTGGTGAGCATCGCCGTGATCGTGCTCCGCAAGAAGCGGCCCGACCTCAAGCGGGCCTTCTCGGTTCCGTTCTCGCCCTACCTGCCGATCCTCTCGGCCGTGCTCTGCTTCTGGCTGATGCTCAACCTGACCACGCTCACCTGGGTGCGGTTCGCGGTCTGGCTCGCGATCGGGCTGGCCGTGTACTTCGCCTACGGCCGCCGCCGGTCCGTCGTCGGCATCGAGGCGAAGCGCGTCTACGACGCCACCCTCCGCGAGGAGGCCATCGCCGAGGAAGAGGCGATCCGCCGCCCGTAACGGCCAGGGTGCGCCTCGCGGCGCAGGTTGGGGAAGCCGGCGCACGGTAGAGAGCGTGTTGATTATTGGAGGCTGGCGATCGAGGCCAGCGCTCAGTCCCATGTCGGATGTCGATGGGCTGGTGTCGGCGCGGGCGATCGGGCGC
>NZ_SOFM01000033.1:0-16720 GCF_004402705.1 Cryobacterium mannosilyticum
ACAGCGCCCGATCGCCCGCGCCGACACCAGCCCATCGACATCCGACATGGGACTGAGCGCTGGCCTCGATCGCCAGCCTCCAATAATCAACACGCTCTCCGCCGTGCGCCCGCTTCCCCAACCTGCGCCGAGAGCTGACGCACCCTGGGTATGGCAGACTCGAGCGCATGAATCCGAGTGGGCAGAACACGGTGGTGTCGGTGAGCCGCGATGACCGGCACCGGTTCAGCAAGCCGGCCGTCGGCAGCATCCGGTTGATCGAAGGTTTCGGCGTCGAGGGTGACGCCCACGCCGGGGCCACCGTGCAGCACCGCTACCTCGTCACCAGGGACCCGAGCGCCCCCAACCTCACCCAGGTGCACCTCATCCCGGCCGAGCTCTTCGACGAGCTGACGGCCCTCGGCTACCAGGTTGCCCCCGGCGAACTCGGCGAAAACGTCACCACCCGGGGCATCGACCTGATCACGCTTCCGCTCGGCGCCCGCCTGCACCTCGGTGACGATGCGGTTGTGCAGATCACGGGCCTGCGCAGCCCGTGCTCCGAGATCAACGGCTTCCAGAAAGGCCTGATGAAGACACTCATCAGCACGGATGCCGCCGGCCGGGTCGTGCGCAAGGCCGGTGTGATGGGCATTGTCGTGCAGGGCGGAACGGTGGCTCCCCACGACCGGATCCGGGTCGAATTGCCGGCCGGGGAGCAGCTGCCGCTCGGCGTCGTCTGACCCTCTCCCCGGCGAGCGCACGCAGCCGCGGCCGCCTGCGCCGCTAAGGTGAAGCAAGGGGATCCAGTGCGAGCGAAAGTGCAATATATGACGAAGTCCGCGCTGGCCGCCGCCTTCCGCTGGCATGCGAGCTGGCCGGCCTGGCTGCTCGGCTCCCTGCTCGCGGCATACACGGTCGGTCTGGTCCTGAAGGGCGACGCCGACAACGAGGTTTTCGACAACGTGGCCGCGACGCTCACCCGCTGGGTGCCCGCCATCATCTGCTGGCTGGCACTGGTGCGGGTGGACAAGCGGCGCGGCGAGATGTTCCTCGCCACGGCCGGGATCACCGTGAACGCCGTCGCCGACAGCTATTTCTACTTCGTCGTGCACAACAGCAGAGTCCCGCCGTTCCCGTCACCCGCCGACGCGGGCTACCTGGTCTTCTACACGCTGATGCTGGGCGCGCTCGGCGTGCTGGTGCACCGGCAACTCCGGGGGCTCTCCCGCACGGTGCTGCTCGACTGCGCCGTCGGCGCGTCCGGCACGGCCACCCTCCTGGTCGTGATGCTCGGCCCGCTGGCGGAGTCAGCCACGAACGGCCCGGAAACGCTCGGCGGCACGATCGTAACCGCGTATGCCGTGCTGGACATCCTCCTCGCGGCCACTCTCGCGGGCCTGGCCACCTCGCGCGGCCTCTTCGTCGGCCGGCGGTGGATGCTGCTGGTCACCGGCCTCGGCGTGTTCACCGGCGCCGACATCGTCTACTTCCTCACCGATTCGGGCGCTCTCTCCCTCCCCCGCGCGCCGCTGGAGATCGCCTGGGCCGGCGGGCTGGCGCTGATCGCGCTCTGGGTGCACGCGTCCGCCCGCCCGGAGGGTTCCCGGAGCCGCACCCCTCTCGCCGGCTCCGCCCTGCTCATGCCGGGCCTCGCCACGGCCGCCGGGCTCGCCGTGCTCATCGTGGGCACGCGCACGCACGTGTCGACGCTCGCCGTCGTACTCGCCGCGCTCACGATGACCCTGGCCACCGTGCCGCTGGCCTTCCGGCAGCGTGTGCTCCGTCACCAGGCCCGCACCGACGAACTGACCGGGCTGCCCAACCGGCGGGCGCTCTACTCCGAGTCGACGGTGCGGCTGGCGTCCGCGCGCCGCACCGGCACCGCCCTGCTCCTGATGGACCTCGACCGGTTCAAGGAGGTCAACGACAGCCTCGGCCACGACGTCGGAGACCGTCTGCTGATCCAGGTCGGCCTCCGGCTGACCCGCCAGCTCGGTCCGGGCGATATGCTCGCCAGGCTCGGCGGTGACGAGTTCGCCGTCCTTCTCGCGACGGCCGACCAGGACGACGCGATCGTGACGGCCATCGTGCTGCGGGCGGCCATCGCCGAAACCTTCATGCTGGAGGGCATCGTCCTGCACACCAATATGAGCATCGGCATCGCCTGCTACCCCGACCAGGGCGAGGATCTGGGCGGGCTGCTGCGCAAGGCGGACATGGCGATGTACAAGGCCAAGTCCTCCCGTGCCGGCTACCACGTGTACACCAGCGCCGACGACAGCGACTTCGGCACCCGGCTGCGCACCCTGCACGAGCTGCGGGTCGCCCTCAAGACCGACCAGCTGGTGCTGTACTACCAGCCCAAGCTCGAACTGGCCACGGGCGAGATTCGGAGCGTCGAGGCCCTTGTGCGCTGGAAACATCCCTGCCGCGGACTGCTCCAGCCCGGGGATTTCCTGCCTCTGGTCGAGGAGGCCGGGTTGATGCACGAGATGACCCACGTGCTGCTCGCCCAGGCCCTCGACCAGGCGGCGGTGTGGATGCTGCGGGAGATCCGACTGTCGATCTCCGTCAACCTGTCCCCCAGTTCCCTGCTCGACGCTGCCCTGCCCGAGCGGATCGCCGCCATGCTCGACGCCCGCGGGCTGCCGGCATCCGTGCTCATCCTCGAGATCACCGAGGAGTACCTGATGCAGGACTACGACCTCGCCCGTGCCAGCCTGACCCGACTGCGGGCGACGGGAGTGCGCATCTCGATCGACGACTTCGGAACCGGGTACAGCTCGCTGGCCTACCTTCGCGACCTGCCGATCGACGAGCTCAAGCTCGACCGGTCGTTCCTCACCCCGATGCAGGATGACCCGCGCGCCGCCGCTCTGGTGGCGTCCACGATCGACCTGGCCCACTCCCTCGATCTCCGGATGGTGGCCGAGGGTGTGGAGACCGCGGACGCGCTGTCCGAGCTGTCGCTCTACGGCTGCGACCAGGCCCAGGGCTACTTCATCTCCCGCCCGGTGCCGGGCAGCGAACTGGTGGCCTGGCTCGCGGACCGCGGGGCGTCCTTCCGCACCGAGGAGACCGAGGAGGAAGTGCACTCAGCCCCCTGAATCCACGGCACCGGTCTGACACCCGCACATAAGGTTGACGCTAGGGCATTGTCGAGTTGACTCCTGCCACTTCCGCCCCTAGCCTGCCAATGGCGGGTCACCCCCCGTTCGGGCGACAGTACGCGAACGGGTTGAGATGCCGGCGCGGCCCGAGCCACGACTCGTCGCACCGATCGCTCAATGAAGAGAGACCCTCCGTGACCTCCGTCCTGCCCGACACCCGCACCGAGAAGGGGCTGGCCCGCGTGGCGCAGGCCCTCGCCCGCTGGACCGAGAAGTGGTTCCCCGACGCCTACGTCTTCGCTCTCGTCGGCGTGTTCCTGGTGGCCCTGGCCGCCCTGGCCAACGGCTCCACCCCGCAGACCATCGTCGAGTCCTTTGGCACCGGCTTCTGGGACCTCACCGCGTTCACCCTGCAGATGGCGATGGTCGTGCTCACCGGCTACGTCGTCGCCACGTCACCGCCGGTGGCCCGGCTTATCTGCACCCTCGCCGCCGTACCGCGGTCCGCGGCCAGCGCCGTCAGTTTCGTGGCCCTGCTCTCGATGTCCGTCTCATTCGTGAACTGGGGGCTCAGCCTCATCTTCGGCGGGCTGCTCGCCCGTGCCATCGCCCGCCGCGCCGACCTGCGCGTCGACTATCGGGCGCTCGGCGCCGCCGCCTTCATGGGGCTCGGCGCCGTGTGGGCGCTCGGCATGTCCTCGTCGGCTGCGCAGTTGCAGGCGACCGCCGCATCGCTGCCGCCGGCCCTGCTCGCGGTCACCGGGATCCTCGACTTCGGCAGCACCATTTTCACCTGGCAGTCGCTCACCATGTGCGCCGTCATCATCGCCCTCACCGTGGCCGTGGCGCACTTCTCGGCGCCGCGCGGCGACGCCATCCGCACTGCGCTCGATCTCGGCGTCGACCTCGACGACACGCCGGTTCCGGCGGCACCGCGCACGCGCCCGGGCGAATGGCTCGAGTACAGCCGCATCCTGCCGATCCTCGCCGGCCTGCTCACCCTCGGCTGGCTGGTCTCCCAGCTGCTCACCCTGCCGATCCTCACCGTGGTGAGCAGCCTGAACGGGTACCTGCTGGTGTTCCTCATGCTCGGCCTGGTGCTGCACGGGACACCACGCAACTTCCTCCAGGCCGTGTCGAAGGCGGTTCCGGCGACCGCCGGCATCCTGGTGCAGTTCCCGCTCTACGCCGCGATGGCGGCGATCCTCACCCGGGCGGTGGGCAACGGCGGCCTCACCGTCTCGGAGCACCTGGCCGAATTCTTCACCTCGATCGGCGGTGGCGGCGGTTTCGCCGTGATCATCGCCCTGTACACCGTGGTGTTGGGCGTCTTCGTGCCCTCCGGCGGCGGCAAGTGGCTGGTCGAGGCACCCTACGTGATGCAGTCGGCGACGGATGTCCAGATGAACCTGGGCTGGACGGTGCAGATCTACAACGTGGCCGAGGCGCTGCCCAACCTGGTCAACCCGTTCTTCATGCTCCCCCTGCTCGCCGTTCTCGGGCTCAAGGCCAGGGACCTCGTGGGGTTCACCTTCCTGCAGTTCATCTTCCACCTGCCGGTCGTGCTCGTGCTCGTCTGGCTGCTCGGCGAGACGTTCGCGTTCGTCGCCCCCGTCCTTCCCTGACCGGGCCTGTGCCCCGGCCGGGCCTGTGCCCGGCCGGCGTCGGGGGCGACGAAGCCGTGCGCTACAGCGCGGCCGTCGCCTCGGCGGCGTGGAACCACGGCGGGTAGACGGCAACCTTGGGCTTATGCGTCGAGGCGGCGAGGATGCCCCGCACCTCGTCGCGCACCTTATCGTTGGCAACGCCGACCAGAGTGACCAGGTCGAACGGGAACGTCTCGGCGACGAGCAGTTCGGCGCGGAGGATCCCGTCGGATTCCGCATCCGCGCGCAGGCGGCGGAGCAGGGAGTCGGAGGTCTCCGGGGTCGCGCTGATCCGGGTCAGGGCGCCGGCGGCGTCGCCGTCGGTCACCGCGACCGCCGCGTCGGATGCGTCGTCGGCGCCGGCGTCCTCGGCCGCGGCCTGGGCGTCACGGAGCTTCTTGACCGTGCTGACCAGGATGACGAAATCGAAGATCTCGGCGGTGTGCGCGTCGACGGAGAGTCGGGGATCCGCCGTGCCGGTGAGGAGACCGTCCCAGAGCCGGGCGTTCGGCGAGAGGAAGAACGGCACGTAGCCGGCCACGCTCGAGCTGCCGTCGCCGGAGACCAACGCGGTGCGGCGGGCATCCCGGTTCGGCGCCGAGGAGATGTCGACGACCGGGCGCGTGGTCCACGCCTCACTCATGTCGGCCAGCAGCGCGCCGCTCTCGAGGATGCCGGCCAGGTTGCGAATGTGGGTGACGTGATAGATGCGCTGCTCGCCGACATTGTCGGCGACGGCCTTGGCCGCGCCGACCACCCTGGTCGCCACGGGCGGCTTCGGCGCTCCCAGCGTCACCGTCCGCGGTGACGGCGAGCTCCGCAACGAGGGGGCGCGGGAGGCCTTCGCCCGGCTGGCCCGGGGCGCCGGCACGGTCGCCGCGATTTGAGGGGCGGCTTTCGGGAAACACAGGGCGCAGAGCCCGCCTTCAAGTCCGTGGATACATTCGTCGCTCAAGCGAAATAAACCTTTCGTATTTCGTGGCCCCCACCGCTTCAAGACCCATGCTCGAAGACCACATATCAACGGTACGGGGGTTTCGGCCCGAACGGTGACCGATCCGGGCAATTGGCGGGCACACCTGCTCTACCCGCGTCCCTGCCCCCGGACTACATTTCGGCGGAGAAGCTCGCCACGGCCGGCGACATGTGGGAGGAATACCTGGTCGGACCCGACAGCGAGTCGGACCCCGCGAAGTGGCAGACCCGGATCGTGTTCCCGCTGGCCTGACCCGCCCGAACCGGCGGCCGTTCCCGCCACCCGCCCCGGCACATCGCGGCCGGATGAGGGCTGCCGCGGAATACGATGGGATCAACACGCCGCGCGGACCAGGGCCCGCGGGGCCGACTCTCCACCCCGGAGCGGCGGCCGGGCGCAGTGGCCAACGGAGGCCGGTCAGGAGGCGTCGGGTGGCCGAACATGAGGTGCCGCTGACCCGGAGCCAGCGCTGGGAGCAGTCCACCGACCGACCGCTGCTGGTGCTCGGCTTCGCGTTCCTGCTGGCCTACGCGGCGCCGATCGTGGCTCCGGAGATCGGCCCGGGCTGGCGGCTGCTGCTCGAATGGATCGAGATCGGCACCTGGGCGGCCTTCGCCGTCGACTTCATCGTGCGCCTGTCGCTCGCGCACGACCGGCTGCGTTTCGTGCGCACCCACCTGCTCGACCTGGTCGTGGTCGTTCTGCCGCTGTTCCGTCCGCTTCGGGCCCTGCGCGTGCTCTCGATCGTCATCCTCTCCGCCCGTCGGGTGAGCAAGAAACTCAAGAACCGGGTGATGACCTACGCGGCCGTGACGGCGGTCTCCGTCTGGTTCATCGCCGGGCTCGCGGTCACGGATGCCGAGCGAGGCGCGGTCGGAGCGAACATCCACTCGGTCTGGGAGGGCTGGTGGTGGTCGTTCGTCACGATGGCCACCGTGGGATTCGGCGACCTCTACCCGGTGACCGCCGAGGGGCGGCTCGTCACGGTGGGCCTCGTCGCCACCGGGATCGCCCTCATCGGCACGCTGACCGCGTTCATCGCCGCCTGGTTCGCCTCGGCCAACCGCGCGGCCGAGGAGGAGATCAAGGCCGAACTCGACCTCAGCGAGGACAAGCTCGACATCCTCACGGCCGAGATCGCCGAGCTCAAGGCCATGGTCGCACGGCTCGTCGCGGGGCGCTCGGAGTCGCAGGGACAGGCCGTCGACGGGGCGGCCAACGGGGCCACCAGCGGGGCGGCTGGCGGCTCAGGCGCCGCGACTCCGAGCGCCGATACCGACTGACGACGAGGCGGGCGACTCTGGACAGGAGGTTCCCGGCCTGCCTATCCTGAAGATGAGCGAATGTCCGTTTCGGGCTGGGGAGTCGCGGTCTTTTTGCGAAATTGAGCGTCACCATGACACCCGACGAACTGTTGCCCAGACCAACCTGCATTTCCTGCTTCGAGATCATGGAGCCCGTCGCCGGGCATTGGTGGTGCAGCCACTGCGAGGAATTCGCCGCCTGAGCCGCGCGGCCTGAGCCGCGCCGCCCGATTCACCGCCGCACGGCCCCGTGCCAGCGCGTGTGGGTAGTCTGGCTGGATTCCCTGATCGCCTGCGGAGGCGAAGATTTGGAGTTCCATGTCGACGACCGTTCAAGGCGTCATCGCTCGATCGAAGGGCGCACCCGTTGAGCTCGTCGACATCGTGATTCCCGATCCCGGCCCCGGCGAGGTCATCGTCGACATCGAAACCTGCGGCGTCTGCCACACCGACTTCCACTACAGGGAGGGCGGCATCAACGACGACTTCCCCTTCCTGCTCGGCCACGAGGCCGCCGGCCGGGTCAGCGTCGTCGGTGCCGGCGTCACCAACGTCGAGGTCGGCGACTTCGTCGTGCTGAACTGGCGTGCGGTCTGCGGCGAGTGCCGGGCCTGCACACGGGCCGAACCCTGGTACTGCTTCAACACCTTCAACGCCACCTCGAAGATGACGCTCACCGACGGCACCGAGCTGAGCCCCGCGCTCGGCATCGGCGCGTTCGCCGAGAAGACCCTCGTGCACGCGAAGCAGTGCACCAGGGTCAACCCTGCGGCGGACCCCGCGGCGGTCGGCCTCCTCGGCTGCGGCATCATGGCCGGGATCGGCGCCGCCATGAACACGGGCAACGTGAGCCACGGTGACTCGGTAGCCGTGATCGGATGCGGCGGCGTCGGCAACGCGGCGATCGTCGGGTCCCGGCTGGCCGGGGCATCCGTGATCATCGCGATCGACCGCGACGCGAAGAAGCTCGCCAAGGCGCAGCAGCTCGGCGCGACGCACACGATCGACTCGTCGAACCTCGACGAGGCCGGCGTCGTCGCGGCCGTGCAGGCGCTGACCGGCGGCTTCGGCGCCGACGTCGCCATCGACGCGGTCGGCCGCCCCGAGACGTGGCGGCAGGCGTTCTACGCCCGCGACCTGGCCGGCACAGTGGTGCTGGTGGGCGTGCCCACCCCCGAGATGATGCTGGAAATCCCGCTGCTCGACGTGTTCGGCCGCGGCGGGGCACTCAAGTCGTCCTGGTACGGCGACTGCCTGCCCGAGCGGGACTTCCCGATGCTCACCGACCTCTACCTGCAGGGCCGGCTGCCGCTCGACCAGTTCGTCAGCGAACGGATCGGCATCGGCCACATCGAGGAGGCCTTCGGCAAGATGGCCCGCGGCGAGGTCCTCCGCTCGGTCGTGGTGCTCTGATGGCGGCGCACATCGACCACCTCGTCACCTCCGGCTCGTTCAGCCTCGACGGCGGCACCTGGGCCGTGGACAACAACGTCTGGATCGTCGGCGACGACACCGAGTGCGTGGTCATCGACCCCGCACACGACGCCCAGGCGATCCTCGAGGCGGTCGGCGACCGCAAGCTGGTCGGCATCCTCTGCACCCATGCTCACGACGACCACATCGGCGCCGCCGCAGAGGTGCAGGCCGCGCGCACCGCCCCGACCCACCTGCACCCCGACGACATGGTGCTCTGGGACCGGGTCTACCCGGATGCCCCGCCCAGCCGCCCGCTCGACGACGGCCAGGTGATTCCCGTCGGCGGCATCGACCTGCAGGTGCTGCACACGCCCGGCCACTCCCCCGGCGCGGTCTGCTTCTACGCGCCGGCGCTCGGCACCGTGTTCAGCGGGGACACCTTGTTCGCCGGCGGTCCGGGCGCCACCGGCCGCTCGTTCAGCGACTTCCCCACGATCCTCGAGTCGATCAGCACGAAGCTGCTCACCCTCCCGCCGGAGACCGTCGTGCTCACCGGCCACGGCGAGCAGACCACGATCGGCGCCGAGGCCGCCCGACTCCCCGACTGGATCGCCCGCGGCCACTGACCGCGGCGGCTGCGGCGGACCGCGGCGCCCCCCGGCATCCGCCCCGCCCCCGCATCCGCCCCACCGCCCGGCAGGTGGCTAACTCAGGAGATCCCGGCCCGGCGCCAGAACCGGCCGCGTCTTTCCGCGGCCAACCTGCCCGCCCGGGGCCGGTTCTCCTGAGTTAGCCACCTCGGAGGCCGGCGCGGGCCGGTCAGCGGCGCACGATCGAGCGCATCAGCCTCACCACGACGGAGAGGGACGCGATGTCGTCCTGGCCGAGGGCGTTGACCTCCTCGAACACGCTCCGGGCCCGGCCGAGCTGCTCGGCATTGAGGGCCTCCCAGGCCAGCACGCGCAGGTCGGCGTTGCCGGCATCCGTCTCGGCCAGCACGGCCGCAGTCATGTCGGCGACGGTCGAGTACAGGTCGTCGCGGAGAGCGGCGCGGGCCAGGGCCTGCCACCGGTCCTTCCTCGGCAGCGCGGTGATGCGTTCGAGCAGGTTGTCCACGCCGAACCGGTCGTAGACCGTGTAGTACACGGCCGCGACATCGGCCATCGGCAGGTCCAGGTTCGCCGCCACCTTCGCCACGTCGAGCAGCGCGAACACCTCGAACAGCTCGGCCCAGCGCCGGCCGAGGTCCTCGGGGAGCCCCCACGCCTTCGCCGTGGCCAGCAGCGCCTTCACCCGTCTCAGGTCGCCGCCCTGCAGGTAGTCCACCAGCCGGGCCCGAACCTGGTCGATCTGCGGCTTGTACTGGGCGACGACCTCGCCCACCGGCCGTGCCGCACCCTGGTTGACCTGCCAGCGCACCGCCCGGTCGAGCAGCCGGCGCATGTCCAGGTGGATCGCGGTCCAGTGCTCGGTCGGGAACGACGACGGAAGCGCGTTCAGTTCGTCGACCATCACGTCGAGCTCGAAGATCTCCCGCAGGGCCACGAACGCCCGTGCCACTGTGGCCTGGTTGGCCGAGGTCTCCTCGATCGCCCGGAACGCGAAGGTCACCCCGCCGAGGTTGATCATGTCGTTCGCGACGACCGTGGAGATGATCTCCCGGCGCAGCGGATGCGTGTCCAGGTCGGCATCGAAGCGCTCCCGCAGCTGCCGGGGGAAGTACCCGCGCAGGGTGCGGCCGAACCACGGGTCGTCGGCCAGGTCGCTGTCGCGCAGCGAGGTGGCCAGGTCGATCTTGGCGTACGCCGCGAGCACCGACAGCTCGGGCGACGTGAGGCCCTGGCCGAGGCCCTGTTCGAGCCGGTCCCGCAGCACCAGCGTCGTCGGCAGCGCCTCGAGGTCGCGTTTGAGCTCTCCGGTCGCCTCCAGCCGGTCCATCAGCCGTTCGTAGCTGGGACTCCAGGTGGCCACCTTCACCCGGTCGTTGAGCAGCAGGATGTTCTGGTCGATGTTGTCCTCGAGCACCAGCCGGCCCACCTCATCGGACATGTCGGCGAGGAACTCCGCCCGGTCCTCCTCGGCGAGCTTGCCCGCCACGACCATCCGGTCGACGAAGATCTTGATGTTCACCTCATGGTCCGAGCAGTCGACCCCGGCCGAGTTGTCGATCGCGTCGGTGTTGAGGATCACGCCCTTCAGGGCAGCCTCGATCCGGCCCCGCTGGGTCAGGCCGAGGTTCCCGCCCTCGCCGACGACCCTGACCCGCAGGTCACGGCCGTCCACCCGGATGGCGTCGTTGGCCTTGTCGCCGACCTGCGCGGCGGTCTCCGTGCTGGCCTTGACATAGGTGCCGATCCCGCCGTTGTAGAGCAGGTCGGCGGGCGCCATCAGGATCGCCCGGAGGAGTTCCGGCGGGCTCAGCTGGGTGGTGCCGTCGGGCAGCCCGAGCGCCACCCGCACCTCAGGGGAGATCGGCACGACCTTCGCCTGCCGCGGGAAGATCCCGCCGCCGGCGCTGATCAGGCTCGCGGAGTAGTCGGCCCACGACGAGCGCGGCAGGGCGAACAGCCGGCGCCGTTCGGCGAAGGATGCGGCGGGATCCGGGTTCGGGTCCAGGAAGATGTGGCGGTGGTCGAACGCCGCGATCAGCTGGATGTGTTCGGAGAGGAGCATGCCGTTGCCGAACACGTCCCCGGACATGTCGCCGACGCCGACGACGGTGAAGTCCTCGGTCTGGGTGTCGACGCCCAGCTCGCTGAAGTGGCGCTTGACCGACTCCCAGGCGCCGCGGGCGGTGATGCCCATCACCTTGTGGTCGTAGCCGATCGAACCGCCGGAGGCGAACGCGTCGCCGAGCCAGAAACCGTATTCGGCGGCCAGCCCGTTCGCGATGTCGGAGAACGTCGCCGTTCCCTTGTCGGCGGCGACCACCAGGTAGGAGTCGTCGTCGTCGTGGCGCACCACCCGGGCCGGCGGCACCAGCTGCTCGCCGTCGGCGGTCGTGACGAGGTTGTCGGTGAGGTCGAGCAGCCCGCGAATGAAGGTCTTGTAGCTTTCGACGCCCTCGGCCATCCAGGCGGCACGGTCGACGGCCGGGTCGGGGAGCTGCTTGGCGAAGAATCCGCCCTTCGCTCCGGTCGGCACGATCACCGCGTTTTTCACCGTCTGCGCCTTGACCAGGCCGAGCACCTCGGTGCGGAAGTCCTCCCGCCGGTCCGACCAGCGCAGCCCGCCGCGGGCGACCTTGCCGAAGCGCAGGTGCACGCCCTCCACCCGCGGGGAGTACACCCAGATCTCGTACCTGGGCCGCGGGAACGGCAGCAGTTCGATCGCCGTCGGGTCGAGTTTCACGCTGAGGTAGGGCTTGCCCTGGAAGTAGTTCGTGCGCAGGGTCGCCTCGATCAGGTTGATCAGGGTGCGCAGGATCCGGTCGGCGTCGAGGGTGGCGACCTGCTCCATCGCCACGGTCAGCTGGCCGCGGATCTCCTCCGAGCGACGGATGCGTTCGTCCTCGCCCAGGTCGGGGTCGAACCGGGCCTCGAACAGGGAGACCAGCCCGCCGGTCACGGTCGGGTTGGCGAGCAAGGTGTCGGCGACGAAGCCGTAGGAGTTCGTGTTGCCGGCCTGGCGCAGGTACTTGGCGTAGCTGCGCAGGATGACGACCCGGTGCCAGGGCATGCCCTCGGTGAGGACCAGCCGGTCGAGGCCGTCCGACTCGGCGGCACCGCTGACGGCGGCGCCGAAGGAGTCCGCCAGCAGGGCGCCGGTGGCGATCGGGTCGACGCCGGCCGGGTAGGTCAGGCCCAGGTCGTAGAGGTAGAAGTCCCGGCCGTCGGCGGTTTTGATCTCGAACGGAACTTCGTCGAGCACCTCGATGCCGAGGTTCTGCAGGAACGGGAGAATCTGGCTCAGGCTCTTCGGCTCCATCATGTAGAGCTTCACCCGGGCATCCTCGACCGTGGCGCCGCGTCCGGCGGTGCTCCCGTCGTCGGCGTCGGTGACGGTGTCGCCGGCGCCCGCTCCGGTCGGCAGGTAGACGTGCAGGGCAGGCCGGGCCGGGCCGGTGCCGGCGGCAGTCGCCGCCGCGGCCGCCGCGGCGCCGTCCTCGAACCGCCCGATGTCCGCCAGGGCCTCTTCGAGCTCGTAGTCCACCCGGTAGCTGGCGGGGAACGCCTCCGCCCACAGCTCGGAGAGCCGCTCCGCCTCGTCCAGCGGGTGGCTCTCGCGCAGTTTCTCGCCGATCCCCTCGGGCCAGGACCGCACGGCCATCACCAGCCGGTGCTCGAGCGCGGCGGCGTCGACGACGCCGACCGTGTCGTTCTTCTGCAGCCGGATCCGGAAGAACAGCCGGGCCAGCGCCGACTCGGTCATCCGGGCCTCGAAGTCGACGGACTCCGCGTGGAAGGTGTCCCGCAGCTCCTTCTCGATCCGCAGCCGCACGGCCGTGGTGTACCGGTCGCGGGGGAAGTAGACCAGCGCGGTCATGAACCGGCCGTAGACGTCCGGCCGGAGGAAGAGCCGGGTGCGGCGCCGCTCCTGCAGCCGCTGGATCGCCAGCGCGGTGCTGAACAGGGTGGGCATGTCGATCTGGAACAACTCGTCGCGGGGGTAGGTTTCCAGGATGCCGAGCAGTTCCTTGCCGCTGTGCGAACCGGGCGGGAACCCGGCCTGGTCCATCACGGCGTCGACCTTCTCACGCAGGATCGGCACATCACGCACCGAGCTCGTGTACGCCGTGGCCGCGAACAGGCCGATGAAGCGTTGCTCGCCGGTCACGTTCCCGTCCGCGTCGAAGCTCTTGATTCCGATGTAGTCGAAGTAGGCGGGCCGGTGCACGCTCGAGCGCGAGTTCGCCTTGGTGATGACCAGGGCGCTGCGCTCGCGCGCCTTGAGCCGGCCGGCATCCGTCAGATGCTGGATCTGGTGGCCGTCGTCCATGGAACGCAGCAGCCCCAGGCCGCTTCCGTCACGGATGCTCAGCACATCTTCTCCGTCGATGGTCTCCAGGTCGTACTCCCGGTAGCCGAGGAAGGTGAAGTTGTCGCGGTCGAGCCAGCGCAGCAGGTCCTGCGCCTGCTTGATCTCCTGGATGCCCTCGGCGTGGGCGACGT
Source organism: Cryobacterium mannosilyticum (assembly GCF_004402705.1). Taxonomy (NCBI): domain Bacteria; kingdom Bacillati; phylum Actinomycetota; class Actinomycetes; order Micrococcales; family Microbacteriaceae; genus Cryobacterium; species Cryobacterium mannosilyticum. The sequence continues at coordinate 13,546 of NZ_SOFM01000033.1, forward strand.
GGCCGAGGTCGTCGGCGATCTGCAGGGCCTTCGTGCGCATGGCCTGCCAGTCCTCGTTCGCGGCGCGCACGTCACCGAGCACCTTTGCCAGCCCGGCGACGAGGGAGGCTCGGGCCTCGTTGCCGGCGGTTTCGATCTCGATCGCGATCCACGACTCGACCTGGGTGACGGTCTCGTCGGCGGCACCCGGACGGGCACCGTCGCCCCCGTGCACCCGGCTGACGCCGACCAGCTCGTTGGTGTCACGGTCCCGGGTGACGACGAGGAGCGGGTGCACCTCGAGGTGGATGGCCGAGTGCTGGCGCACGAGTTCGGCGGTGACCGAATCCACCAGGAACGGCATGTCATCGGTGACGATGTAGACGACGCTGCGGCCGGCTTCGTTCTCGATCTGGATGTTCGGGGTGTGGGGCGTGCGGCTCCGGGCGACCTCCCAATGGCGGATGGCCCGCTCCCGGAGCAGATCGGTGGGGTAGTTCTGGGCGTCTTCACGGGCCAGGTGCTCGTAGTAGTCGCCCAGGAAAGCGTCGAGTGTGCTGCCTGCCGGGGATTGCCCGGTGCGGGTGGACTCAGACGTCATTGAATTAAGCCTCCATCAGAAAATCTCCGCGTCATTGCGGTATTACGTGCGCACGATCCGGGGCATGCGACTGCCACGCCCCCTGTCTACCATCGTAGATTCGTCGGCGGGCTTCCGCGCACCGAACCACCGGGCAGTGCTGGATCGGGTGGCGATGCACCGGTGATCGAGCCTGTCGAGGTTCGACACACCGCACGCCAGGTGCCAGAGACCGAGCGTAGGCTGACCCGATGCGCGCAATCATCGTCGAAACCCCCGGGGGACCCGAAGCCCTCACGCTCAGCACCGTCGCCGACCTCAGCGTCGGAGCCAGGGACATCCGGATTCAGGTGGCCGCGGCCGGCGTGAACCGCGCGGACGTGGCCCAACGCCTCGGCGCCTACCCCTCGCCGGCCGGGGCGCCGGGGTGGCCCGGGCTCGAGGTGTCCGGCGTGGTGACCGAAGTCGGGCCCGAGGCGACCCGGTTCGCGGTCGGCGACCGGGTCTGCGCCCTGCTCGCGGGAGGCGGCTACGCCACCGAGGCCGTGGTGCACGAAGAGCTGGCCCTGCCGGTTCCGGACTCGGTCGATCTCGTCGACGCGGCCGGGCTGCCCGAGACGCTGGCCACCGTGTGGTCCAACGTGTTCATGAGCGCCGGCCTTGCCGCCGGCGAGACCCTGCTCGTGCACGGCGGCGCCAGCGGCATCGGCACCACCGCGATCCAGCTGGGTAGGCTGGCCGGCGCGCGGGTGGCCGTGACGGCCGGGTCGGCCAAGAAGCTGGCCGTGTGCCGCAGCCTCGGCGCCGAGATCCTGATCGACTACCGCGAACAGGATTTCGCCGCGGAGATCGCCACCGCGACCGACTCGCACGGCGCCGACGTGATTCTCGACATCATCGGCGGCTCCTATGCGGCACGCAATGTGGAGGCGCTCGCCGTGAACGGGCGCATCATGGTGATCGCCAACCAGAGCGGCGAGAACGCGAGCTTCAACCCGTTCCACCTGATGCAGAAGCGCGGCCGTTACTGGGGCACCACGCTGCGCGCCCGCCCGTTCGCGGAGAAGGCCGCGATCATCCGCGGGCTGCTGACGGATGTCTGGCCCTGGCTCGAGTCCGGAGCCTTCCACCCGGTCATCGACAGCCGGTTCTCGTTCGCCGAGGCGGCGGACGCGCACCGCCGGATGGAGGCATCCGCTCACGTGGGCAAGATCGTGCTGGTGCCCTGACGGCGAGTGCAGGGTGTCGACAGGCTCGACCACCGGCAGCTCGACCACCGGCCGGGTTGACCACCGCTCTACACTGGCGGGCATGATGATCACCCAGCTGGAACCAGGCGAGGTCTTCGTGTTCGGCTCCAACGCCGCCGGCTGGCACGCCGGCGGGGCGGCCGCCACGGCGTTGGAGCGATTCGGCGCGATCTGGGGCGAGGGGCACGGCCTGCACGGCCAGTCCTATGCGATCGACACGATGAGCGGGTTCGAGACGCTCGCCGCGGAGGCGGCGGTGTTCCTCGGGTTCGCGGCCGAGCATCCGGAACTCAGGTTCCTGGTCACGGAGGTCGGCTGCGGAATCGCCGGCTACTCCCCCGCCGAGGTCGCGCCGTTGTTCCGTGGGGCAGGGGCGAACGTGGTGCTGCCCGAGCGTTTCCGCTGACGGGGCGGATGACCAGGACAGCCAGCCCGGCGCCCGACTAGATGTCGAACTCCTCCGGTACGCCCGCCGAGGTCCTCGCCGCGCCATCGGCCTCGCGCAGTGCCTGCCGGGCGGTCTGCCGCACCGTCTCGTGCACAGACTCGTCGGTGTAGGTGGACGTGACGAGGATCGGCATGTGGTCGGAAGTGCCCTGCGGCAGCGTCTCGACGTTGTCGATGGTGAGTCCGGTGGAGGTGGCAAGGTCGAAGTGCCCGCGGAAGAACTTGTACCGGGTGTAGGTGCGGGAGTCGCTCAGGGTGAGGTCGTAGCCGGACTTGTTGATCTTGTCGCCGAGGTTGCGCTTGAAGATCGGGTAGTTGTAGTCGCCGACCATCAGGGTGGGCAGCCCCGGCCCGAGCAGGTTCAACTCCTCGTGCGCCGACTGGATCTGGTTGCGGCGGAGGGAGTTCAGCGCGGTGAGTGGTGCGGCGTGGAACGAGGCGACGACAAGTTCCCGGTCGGCGACCCGGTCGATCAGCCGGGTGCCGATCAGACGCTCGTGGGCGGGGGTGAGCAGCCGGTCGTGCAGGGACTTCTTGAGTGCGAACGCCTGCGTCGTGACCGCCTCGAACCGGTCCTTGCGGTAGTAGATCGCGAGGCCGAGCCGGTTCGTCAGGGTGGAGTCGGCCAGGTGCAACAGGCCGATCTCGGCGGGCAGCTCGAGCGTGTCGCACTCCTGCAGGCAGAGGAGGTCGGGCTCGTATTGCTCGTCCAGCGTACTGAGCTCACTGCTGGCACGGTTCTTGCGGAGGTTGTAGCTGATGACCCTCACGGCAGACCTGTTTCCGACTCGATGGATGGGCTTCCAGCCTACGTTTCCCCGGTGCAGAACATCCAATCGAGTCTCCGGCGGCAACCGCTCGGCGGCCCGGCTCCGGCCCGGCGGGCTGGGCCGACGGGCCGGGCCGGCGGGCCGGGCCG
>NZ_SOFM01000051.1:0-17599 GCF_004402705.1 Cryobacterium mannosilyticum
GACGGTAATGAAGGGCCATGAACCATTTTCTCAGACCCCTCAAACACGCCCAGGAACGACACACCCTGCCGGTGGGCAGCCCCATAAAGCAACAGGCTCTGAATCGGTGGCGGGCTGCCGAAACGGGCGCGCGGTGGGGCAGTCAGCGGGGGAGAGACAACGGAGGGGGAGAGTCGCGGAGGCGGAGAGTCAGGCGACTTCCTTGAGCACTCCCTGTTTGATCTGCAGGCGGCGCTGGGCCCTCCTGGCGACGGCCGAATCGTGGGTGACCACGATCAGGGTCAGACCGCGGTCCCGCCAGAGCCCCTCGAGCAGGTCCATGATCTCGTCGCGGGTTCCCTCGTCGAGGTTGCCGGTGGGTTCGTCGGCGAGGAGCACGGCCGGCTCTTTGACCAGGGCCCGGGCGATCGCGACCCGCTGCTGTTGCCCGCCGGACAGCTCGTCGGGCAGGTGCCCGCCCCGGTCGCCGAGGCCGACGGAGTCGAGCGCCGCGGCCGCACGCGCGCGGCGGTCGGCGTGGCCGAGCCCGAGCGGGGCGAGCGCCGTCTCCACGTTCTCCTGCGCGGTGAGGGTCGGGATCAGGTTGAAGCCCTGGAAGACGAAGCCGATCCTGGTGGCCCTGATCACGCCGAGCTTGCCGTCGCCGAGCCGGGACAGGTCCGCCTCGCCGAGGTGCACGGTGCCGTCGGTGGGCCGGTCCAGCGCCCCGAGCATCTGCAGCAGGGTGGACTTGCCGCCGCCGGTCGGCCCCTGGATGGCGACCATCTGGCCGTCCGGGATCGTCAGGGTCACGTTGCTCAGCGCGGTGACGGAGCGTTTGCCCTGGTCGTACTTCTTGGTCACGTTCGTCAGTTCATACATCTGTTGGTTCCTTCAGGGTCGAGGTTCGAGGTCGGGGTCGAGACGCGGGGCCGGCCGATACTGCGGGCCGGTCACGCGATGCTCCGCAGGGCTTCGGCCGGGCGCAGCCGGGAGGCGCGCCAGCCGCCGATCGCGCCGGCGAGCAGCCCGCCGAGCACCGACAGGCCGACCGCGATCAGGATCACCGACACCGTCACCGGTGCCGTCAGCACGATGTCGGAGGTCGCGGCCGCCGGCGCGGCGCCGCCGAACCCGCGTCCGCCGCCGATCCCGCCCGCGCCGGCCGCGGCCACGCTGGTCGTGCCCGCGGTCAGGGTCGGGGCCACGAGGTTGACCACGAGGATGCCGAGCAGGCCGATGGCGATGCCCGCGGCGCCGCCGATCAGGCCCTGCACGAGCGATTCGCCCGCGACCTGGCGCACGATCGTGCCGTTGGACCAGCCGATCGCCTTCAAGGTGCCGAACTCCCGGGTGCGCCGGGTGACCCCGGAAACCGTGAACAGGACCGCGATCAGGAATGCCGCGGCGAGCACGATCAGCGACAGCCACAGGCCGAGGTTCTTGACCAGGTCGGAGGCGCTCGAGAGGGACCCGGAGACGCTCGAGGCGAGGTCGGCCTGGGTCTTCACGGTCGCGGCGGGGAGCGCCTTCTCGATCTCGGACTGCACCTGAATGATGTCGGTGGAGGACGCCGCCTGCACGTAGATGTTGGAGACCTGCCCGGTCAGGCCGGACAGGGTCTGCGCGACATCGAGCGGGATGTAGGCGTTGGCGGCGGTGGCGGCGTCGGCGGATGCCGCGGTGACGAGCCCGACGATGGTGAAGTCGGTCCCGGCGATGGCGACGGTGCCGCCGGTGGCGAGCGACGCTGAGGTGGCGTAGCTCGAGTCGAGCACGGCGACGTGGGCGCCGGCATCCGCCTTGGTGAGGGAGCGGCCGTCGGTGAGGGTGACCGCAGAGAGCGGGCCGACGGCCTCATCGGCCGGGTCGAGCCCGAGCACGGAGAAGGAGTCCACGTTGAACGAGCTGCCGCCGGCACCGTCCGGGCCGCCGTCCGGCGGGGTGGCGCCCTCGGCGGGCGCGGTGCCCTGGGTGCGCGTGGGCAGCGCCCCGTTGAAGGTCGTGTTCTCCAGCGCGAGGGTGGCGGATGCCCCGCTCACGTTGTCGACGGCGCCGACCGTGGCCAGCGCCGTCGCGTCGAACGTCGACGTGCCGCGGGTGGCGTTCAGCCGGGACCGGCTGACCGTGGTGGTGCCTTCGGCCCTGGTGCCGTCGGCGGCGCCGAAATCGAACTTCTGCCCTCCGCCGCTGGTGTCCCCGGCCGCCGGCGTCTGGCTCACGGTGATGTCGGTGCCGACGCCGTAGACGGATTCGAGCACGGTGGCCTGGGCGAGCTGCACCCCACTGGACACGGCATTGACGATGATGACCAGGGCGATGGCCAGGGCCATGCCGATCGCGACGATCGCGGTCTGCTTTCGGCGGCCGGCGAGCTCCCGCCGCAGGTAGGTGATAAACATGGCTCTCCAGTTCCGGCGATGGGACCACCGCCGGAACTGAAGCTACGAACGCCGGCTATGGCGGCGCTATCGGCAGGCTATGAATCGGCCATGGAACCGGGAACAGGCGTCTTCACAGGAACGGCACGGGTCTCGCATAGCCGTTTCATAGCCGACTGGGGATACTGGGAGCATGAGCACTCGTGAGACCGACCAGGCGGCGCGCGGCCCGCGGCTGCACAAGGCGGACGGCAGTGCGATCCGGGTGCTGGTGGTCGACGACGAGCCCACCCTCACCGATCTGCTGTCGATGGCCCTCCGGTACGAGGGCTGGGAGGTGCGCACGGCCGGCGAAGGACGTCAGGCGCTCACCATCGCCCGTGAATTCCGGCCGGATGCGATCGTGCTCGACATCATGCTGCCGGACATCGACGGACTGCAGGTGCTGCAGCGGGTCCGGGCCGACGGGTACGAGACCCCGGTGCTCTTCCTCACGGCCAAGGACTCCCTCGACGACCGGATCGCCGGCCTGACCGCGGGCGGCGACGACTACGTCACCAAACCGTTCAGCCTCGAAGAGGTCGTCGCCCGGCTGCGCGGCCTCATCCGCCGGTCCACCCTCGCCGTGTCCGACTCCACCGACCCGCGGATCTCGGTCGGCGACCTCACCCTCGACGAGGACAGCTACGAGGTGTCCCGGGCGGGCGTGCCGATCGAGCTGACCGCCACCGAGTTCGAGCTGCTGCGCTTCCTGATGCGCAACCCCCGCCGGGTGCTGAGCAAGGCGCAGATCCTCGACCGGGTCTGGAGCTACGACTTCGGCGGCAAATCGTCGGTGGTGGAGATCTACATCTCCTACCTGCGCAAGAAGGTCGACGCCGGGCGCGAACCGATGATCCACACCGTGCGCGGCGCCGGCTACATGCTGAAGACCGCCTGATGACGCCCCGGCGGCTGCGCCGTCCCCGCGCGCCCTGGACCCTCCGGCGGCGGCTCGTGCTCGCCGTCGTCGGCCTGCTCGCGCTGGTCAGCGTCTCGATCGGCGTGGTCAGCGTCGCGATCCTCCGGGCTTCCCTGCTCGACGGCCTCGACCAGCAGCTCAGCGCCGCGGCCGACCGCTCTCGGGGCGTGCTCGAGGGGCACCGCGACCTCGACGACGGCGCCCCCGCGCTCTTCATCCCGACGGCGGAGACGATCCTGAACGGCCCGGCCCAGCCGCCGGGCACCCTCGCGCTGGTCTTCGACGGGGCGAGCGTCTCCTCCGGCTACACGACGGTCAGCGGCGAGATCGCCGCGCTCAGCACGCACCAGAAGGAACTTCTCGCCCGGCAGCTGCAACCGTCCCGGGCCGTGAGCATCGACCTCGGCGGCAGCGTCGGCGACTACCGGATCATGGCGAACGTCAACCGCAACGGTGTGCTCTACCTGGTCGGCCTCCCGCTCGCCGAGGTGAACGGCACCGCGGCGCAACTCGCGATCATCATCGGTGTGGTCTCCCTGGCCGGCATCATCGTGGTGGCCGTCCTGGCGCTGTGGATCGTGCGGCTCGCGCTCCGCCCGCTGCAGCGGGTCACCGAGACCGCGGCCCGGGTCGCCGAACTGCCGCTCGACCACGGGGAGGTCTCCCTGGTCGACCGGGTTCCGGCCGCCGACACCGACCCACGCACCGAGGTCGGCCGGGTGGGGTCCGCGCTGAACCGGATGCTCGACCACGTCGACGTCGCCCTGGAGACCCGGCAGGCCAGCGAGCGCAAGGTGCGCCAGTTCGTCGCGGATGCCAGCCACGAATTGCGCACGCCGCTCGCCTCGATCCGCGGCTACTCCGAGCTCACCCGCCGTACCGGCCAGGATCTCCCGGCCGACGCGCTGCACTCGCTCGGGCGGATCGAATCGGAGTCGATCCGGATGACCGGGCTGGTCGAGGACCTGCTCCTGCTCGCCAGGCTCGACGAAGGCCGGGAGCTCGAACACGGGACGGTCGACCTCACCAGCCTGCTCGTCGACGTCGTCAGCGACGCCCATGCGGCCGGCCGGGACCGGGTCCTGGACCTCGACCTGCCCGACGAACCGGTCCAGGTCGTCGGCGACGCCGCCAGGCTGCACCAGGTCTTCGCCAACCTGCTCGCGAACGCCCGCATCCACACGCCGCCGGAGACCAGGGTAGAGGTCGCGCTGACCACCCTGGGCGACCGGGCCGTGGTGAGCGTGACGGATGACGGCCCGGGCATCCCCGAGAACCTCATGTCGACCCTGTTCGAGCGTTTCGCCCGCGGCGACAGCTCCCGCTTCCGCGGCACGGGCAGCACCGGCCTCGGTCTCGCGATCGTGGATGCCGTGGTGACCGCCCACCACGGCGAGGTGACCGTGGACAGCCGCCCCGGCCGCACCTGCTTCCGGGTGTCCCTGCCGCTCGGCTGACCTGCCGCTCGCCTGACCTGCCGCTCGGCTGACCCGGGGCCGCGCGCGGCTACGGGGTGTTGAGCCTGGCCAGCAGCCGAGCCAGTTCGCGCAGCTCGCCGGCCGGCCAGCTGCCCAGACGGCGGTGCACGATCGCCGTGTCGCCGGCCCGCACCTCGGCGAGCTTCCGCACCGCCTCCGGCGTGACCGCGAGGAACCGCGCCCGGCCGTCGGCCGGATCGACCTGGGTCTCCAGCAGCCCCAGGTCGCAGAGCAGCCTGGCCTGGCGGCTGATCACGCTCTTGTCCACGTAGAGCGCCGCGGCGACGGCACTGGCGTGGGTGGGCCCGCACCGGGCGAGGAGGCGCAGCATCTTCAGTCCGAACGGCTGCAGCGCCGGGTCGATGCTGAGGGCGGCGTCGCGCATGCTCGCCCGGATGTGCCCGGCGAGCACGCTCAACTGCTCCTCGACCTCGGCGATCGCGGCGCCGGTGTCGCCCTGGCTGGTCTGCGTCATGCTCACAGACTACGCAGCCCGGACGGCGCCGGCTCGCCATCGCAGCCGACCAGGATCGCTCCCGTCGGATCTTTGCGGCCGACCGGAGGGAGGGCCGAGGCCGCCGCCCCCGCGTCGATCAGGATGTCCTCGACCAGCGCGATCTCACGCACGGCCGCACCGTCGGCCGCACCGCCTGCCGCCTCTGCGTGCGCCCGGGCGATCCCGGTGCGGGTGCCGAGCGACGCGTTGGGCAGCAGGGCGACCGCGATGAGGGTGATCACGGCCAGCGGCGCGCCGAGCAGGAAGACCGTGCCGACGCCCGAACCGTAGGCGGACTCGACCAGTACCCGGATCGCGTCGGGCAATGCCGCGATCTGCGGGATGGTGCCGGAGCCGAGGGCGGCCGCAGCGGCCGCCTGGTTGGCCGGGCTCAACTGGCCGATCCCGGCGGTGATCTGCTGGGAGACGACCGTGCCGAGCACGGAGCCGAGAACGGAGACCCCGATCGTGCCGCCCAGGCTGCGGAAGAAGGTGACCGCGCTGGTGGCCACCCCGAGGTCCTGGACCTCGACCCCGTTCTGCACGACCAGCACGAGGTTCTGCATCAGCATGCCGAGCCCGGAGCCGAGCACGAACATGAAGACCCCGACGAAGAGCAGGCTCGTCGTGCTGGTCAGGGAACCGAGCAGCAGCAGACCGACGATCACGAGCACGCTGCCGGAGACCATGATCGACTTCCACTTGCCGGTGCGGCTGATCAGGGTGCCGAACGTGGTCGAGGAGACCAGGAAGCCGCCCATCATCGGGATGGTGAGCAGGCCGGACTGGGTCGGCGTCGCGCCCCGGGCGAGCTGCATGTACTGGCTGAGAAAGACCGAGGTGCCGAACATGGCGACCCCCACGGAGACGCTGGCGATGGTGGCCAGGGTGAACGTGCGGTCGCGGAACAGGCCGAGGGGGATGATCGGCTCCGTCACCCGGGACTCGACCACGATGGCCAGCGACAGGAGCAGCGCGGCGCCGCCGACCATGAGGAACGACGACACGGATGCCCACTCGAACTGGCTCCCGGCCAGGGTCACCCAGATCAGCAGCAGCGATACGCCCCCGGTGATCAGCACGGCGCCGAGGTAGTCGATCCGCACCGCGCGACGGATCCGCTCGGGCAGGTGCAGGGTGCGCTGCAGCAGCACGATGGCCGCGATCGCCACGGGAAGGGCGATGAAGAAGTTCCAGCGCCAGCCGAACGCATCCGTCACCACGCCGCCGAGCAGCGGGCCGCCGACGGTGCCGACGGCCATCACGGCGCCGAACAGGCCGGCGTACCTGCCGCGGTCGCGCGGGCTGATGATGTCGGCCATGATGATCTGGCTGAGCGCGGCGAGGCCGCCGGCGCCGAGGCCCTGCAGCACCCGGAAGCCGATCAGGGTGCCGGTGTCCTGGGACAGCCCGGCCAGCGCCGAGCCGAGCACGAACACGGCCAGGGCCAGCTGGATGAGCAGCTTGCGGTTGAACAGGTCGGCGAACTTGCCCCAGATCGGGGTGCTCACGGTGGTGGCGAGCAGGGTGGCCGTGATCACCCAGGTGTAGGCGGACTGGTCGCCGTGCAGGTCGGAGATGATGATCGGGAGCGAGGTGCTGACCACCGTTCCGGCCAGGATCGAGACGAACATGCCCAGCAGCAGGCCGGACAGGGCCTCGAGCACCTGACGTTTGGACATGGAACCGTCGGCGGAAACGGTGCGTGCGGCCGGCGCGGCAGGCCTGGCGGACGAGGTGGTGGTGCGCGAAGCGCGTGGCATGAGACTCCCGGAGATAATTGACAGACGTCAACTATATGGCGTTAGTGAACTCAGGTCAACTAAATGTCGGGGACGGACGCCGGGCCGTCGATTTGCGGGCCGGGCCCGGGGCACCTAGAGTGATCTATAGCCAAAGACCGCCGGTTGTCATCGCCCCTGCACAGGAAGCGTTGATCGAAGGTTCATTCACGTGAACGGCCCGCGCAGGAATCGAAGTCAGAATGCACTCCCTCGTGGATTGCCTCCCAGCTCCGGCGCTTGCGCTGGGGCTTTTTTCATGTCTGCGCCCCGGGCTACCGGCACATGAAAACCAAGAGGAGCGCCATGGCGAACAAGGAAGCAACGGTCGCCGAGCTGACGGAGAAATTCCAGAGCTCGACCGCCGTTCTGCTCACCGAGTACCGCGGTCTCACTGTTGCGCAGCTCAAGACGCTGCGCGTATCCATCAGTGCGGACGCCACGTACGCCGTGGTAAAGAACACGCTGACCAAGATTGCGGCCAACAACGCCGGCATCACGTCGTTTGACGACGAGCTTGTCGGTCCGTCCGCAATCGCCTTCGTGCACGGAGACCCCGTCGCCGTCGCGAAGACCCTGCGTGCCTTTACCAAGGCAAACCCTCTCCTGGTGGTGAAGGGTGGTTACTTCGACGGTAACCCGCTCACCGCTGCAGAGGTAGGCAAGCTCGCCGACCTCGAGTCCCGTGAGGTGCTGCTGGCCAAGCTGGCCGGTGCCTTCAAGGCCTCGCTGTTCGGAGCCGCATATCTGTTCAACGCACCGCTGTCGAAGGCTGTTCGCACCATCGACGCGCTGCGTGAGAAGCAGGAGTCCGCGAACTAGGCATTTGCCTGGCATCGCGGTGAGTAACTAAGAAACTATAGGGAGAAAAATCATGGCAAAGCTTTCCACCGAAGAATTGCTCGAACAGTTCAAGGGCCTGACCCTGATCGAACTCAGCGAGTTCGTCAAGGCGTTCGAGGAGACCTTCGAGGTCACCGCTGCTGCTCCGGTCGCCGTTGCCGGTGCCGCCGGACCTGCCGCTGCTGCTGAAGAGGTCGAAGAGCAGAGCGCGTTCGACGTCGTTCTCGAAGCCGTCGGCGACAAGAAGATCCAGGTCATCAAGGTTGTGCGCGAGCTCACCAGCCTGGGCCTCGGCGAGGCCAAGGCCGTCGTCGATGGCGCGCCGAAGGCCGTCCTCGAAGGCGTCTCCAAGGAGGCCGCTGAAAAGGGCAAGGCTGCTCTCGAAGCTGCCGGCGCCACCGCAGTCCTCAAGTAACCAACCGGGCCCCCAGGGGTCCGGTGAGGTCGGACGACGTCAGTCGTCCAGCACGCCGACGGGCGTCGCATCCATTGGGTGCGACGCCCGTCGGCCGTTAACCGGCCCGCGCCTCCTGCCCGCCACCCAGCCGCTGAATTCGGGACAGGGCGGCGACTTGGGTGACGGATGTCCATAGCCGAGCTATGGACATACATAGTCAGGCTATGTATAGTGGGGGAATGTCTTCCGATCTTTCCGCCCTCCTGGGCGACCTCATCACAGTGAACAATCGCCTCACCCGGGTGGCGGCGCACGCCGCGCACGGGACGGAGTCGCCCGCCACCTGGCGCACCCTGAGCGTGCTGCGCCAGCTCGGCCCGATCCGGCTCGGCGAACTCGCCGCCCGCAGCCGCGTCTCGCAGCCGACCGCGACCAAGCTCGTCACCCATCTCGCCGACCGGGGCTGGGCGGAGCGCCTCGCCGACCCGCTCGACGCACGCGTCGCGAGCACCGTGATCACCCCCGCCGGGGTGGCCGCGCTCGATGCCTGGCGCAGTGAGCTCGCCGAGGCGCTGTTGCCGATGTTCTCCGGGCTGACCGATGCCGAGATCGAGACCCTCGAAGAGGCGATCGGGATCCTGCGGGCACGCCTGGACGGCAGCGAGACGCCGGCCGTCCGCCCGGCCGTGCAGACGGCATCCGGCGGTACCCTGCCCGGGACGCGCGCCCTGCCCGGGACGAGCACCGCGGCCGGAGTGAGCGCATGAGCCGCGCGAACGCTGACGCGACGGCGCAGGCGACCGGTACGACGGCGAACGCCGGGGCACCGGAACCTGCCCGCAGCATCCTGCACCAGCCGACCGCGGTCTGGGCGGTCGCCTTCGCCTGCGTGATCGCGTTCATGGGGATCGGCCTGGTCGACCCCATCCTGCCGGCCATCGCCCGGGACCTCGCGGCGACGCCCACCGAGACCGAGATGCTGTTCACCAGCTACCTCGTGATCACGGGCATCGCCATGTTCTTCACGAGCTGGCTGTCCAGCCGGATCGGCGCCAAGCGCACCCTGCTGATCGGCCTCGCCCTGATCATCGCCTTCGCCCTCGCGGCCGGCCTGTCGCAGAATGTGGAGTCGATCATCGGCTTCCGGGCGGGCTGGGGCCTCGGCAACGCGCTCTTCATCTCCACCGCCCTGGCCACCATCGTGGGCGCGGCCTCCGGCGGCACCTCGTCGGCGATCATCCTCTACGAGGCGGCGCTCGGCCTCGGCATCGCGATCGGACCGTTGATCGGCGGGCTGCTCGGCAGTCTGAGCTGGCGCGGCCCGTTCTTCGGCAGTGCGACGCTGATGGCGGTCGGCTTCATCGCGATCGTCGTGATGCTGAAGAGCGAGCCGACCAGGCCCGCGCCGATCCGTGTCTCGGCCCCGTTCCGGGCGCTCGCCCGCCCCGGGCTCGGGGTGCTGGCCGCCGCCGCGTTCTTCTACAACATCGGCTTCTTCGTGCTGCTCGCGTACACCCCGTTCGCGCTCGTGCCGCTCGGCCTGGGCAGTGCCGTGACCCTCGGTCTCGTCTTCTTCGGTTGGGGACTCTCCCTCGCGGTCACCTCGGTCTGGGTCGCGCCGCTGCTGACCCGCCGGATGCCGCGCACCCAGGTGCTCTGGATCGTCCTTCCGCTGCTCGCGCTCGACCTCCTGGCCGCGGCCGTGTCGATCGGGTCTGCCGTCGGCCTGGTCGCCTGCGTCGTCGTCGGCGGGCTGCTGCTCGGCGTGCTGAACACGGTCCTCACCGAATGCGTGATGGAGGCGACCGACCTGCCGCGATCCGTGGCGAGCTCGGCGTACTCCGGGGTGCGCTTCCTCGGCGGCGCCATCGCCCCGCCCGCCGCGACGCTGCTGGCGGCATCGGTCGGGCCGGCCAGCCCGTTCGTGGGCGCCGCGGCATCCGTGCTCGTCGCCGTGGCGATCCTCGTGGCCGGGCACCGGCACCTGGGCCGGGCCAACGGGCGGGTCGACCCGCTCGGGCAGGTCGACCCGCTCGAGGAGGCCGAGGCGATCGGGGCCGGCGACAGCTGAGACTCAGCCCCCCAGCGGGCTCCGGGGTCCGCTCGTGCTCGAACGGAAGACCAGGTTGGTCGGCAGCACGGTCAGGTGGTCGGACTCCTCCCGGATCGCGGGAGACGCGAGCTCGGCCAGGAGGGTGGCCACCGCCAGTCGGCCCTGCCGCCGGGGGTGCTGCTCCAGCGTCGTCAGGCGGAACATGTCGGCGTACGGATGCCCGTCGATGCCGATCACGGACAGGTCCGCCGGTACCTGGATGCCCAGCTCCCGAGCCGCGACGATGAGGCCGATCGCGATCTCGTCGCTCGCGGCGAAGATCGCCGTCGGCCGGGTGCGCGGGTCGGCGAAGACGGAGAGTCCCACCCGGTAGCCGCCCGGCATCGTGAACTCGCAGGGGTAGAAGGCGCCGTCGGTGCGGCAGCCGGCGTCGTGCATGGCCGCGTAGAACCCGGTCAGCCGCTGGCTGTGCACCTTGAAGTCCATCTCATCGGCCTGGTTGCCGCCGATGTGCAGGATGTCGCGGTGGCCGAGGCTGAGCAGGTGCTCGGTGGCGAGCCGGGCGGCGGCGACGTCGTCGATCGCGATGGTCGGCACACCGCGGATGGGCCCGCCGATGCCCACCAGCGGCCGGCCGAGTCGGTGCAGGTGGTCCACCTCGCCTTCGCTGAGGGCGACCCCGACCGAGATCACCCCGTCGAATCTCTTCCGCGCGAGGAAGTACTCGAACACGCTGTCCCGCTCGGGCGAGGCAGCCGGCAGGTTGTAGAGGGTCATGTCGTAGCCCTCGGCGAGGAGAGCCTCCTCCATGCTCTCGAGCACCTCGGAGAAGAACCAGCGGCTGATGAACGGGATGATGACGCCGATGCTCTTGGTGCGGCCGGTGACCAGGCTGGCGGCGTTGGGGGAGGCGACGTAGCCGATCTCCCTGGCCGCGGCGACGACCTTGAGCCGGGTCTCCTCCGACACGTAGCCCCGGCCGCTGAGCGCCCGGGAAGCCGTGGCCTTCGCCACGCCGGCCAGGCGGGCGACATCCGCGATCGCGCTCATTCCGGCCTCCGTCGTTGGTTGTGCTGACGACAGACTAGCGGCAATTCTCCCGTTCTGGAACCGGTTCCATGATTATCTGTGCTCTGCGCCGCCCGTACGTGCCCCATCGCCCTTGGAGAGCGCTCTCATGCGATCTTTTTCAATTCGTGACCACATCGGTCTTGCGGATCAGGGGGTCGTGCCGTAACTTGTGGTGTGGAACCGGTTCCCTATTCGATCGTTTCCAGCACCTGCAGCACTTCGGTGTCCCTGGGAAAAGCCCACTCGAACACCGCAACATCTCAATGAGGAGGACTAATGCGGCTCTCGAACCGCCGTTTCACAGCATCCATCGCCTTCGCGGCGATCGCCGGCCTGACCCTGGCCGGTTGTTCCGGGGGACCCGGAAGCACCACGTCAGACGCCGGAGCCAAGGGCGACGGCGTCGTCACCGTGTACAGCACCATCGCCGACACCGAGGCCAAGCTGCTCCAGCAGTCCTGGGCTGACTGGGAGAAGAAGAACAACATCGACATTCAGTTCGAATCGTCGAAGGAGTTCGAGGCGCAGATCGCGATCCGCGCCCAGGGCGGCAACGCTCCTGACCTCGCCATCTTCCCGCAGCCCGGGCTGCTGGCCGACCTTGCCAGCCGCGACTTCCTCAAGCCGGCGCCGAAGGCCGTCGAAGACAACGTCGACAAGAACTGGTCCAAGGACTGGAAGGCGTACGGCACCGTGGGAGACACCCTCTACGGCGCCCCGCTGATGGCCAGCGTCAAGGGCTTCATCTGGTACTCGCCGAAGAAGTTCAAGGAGTGGGGCGTGGAGGTTCCCAAGACCTGGGACGAGCTCCTCGCCGTGACCAAGACCATCCAGGAGAAGTCCGGCACCGCACCGTGGTGCGCCGGCTTCGGCTCCGGCGACGCCACCGGCTGGCCGGGAACGGACTGGATCGAAGACCTCGTCCTTCGAGAAGCCGGACCGGAGACCTACGACAAGTGGGTCAAGAACGAGATCCCGTTCACCGATCCCGCGATCAAGACCGCGTTCGACTCCCTCGGCGAGATCCTGCTGAACCCGGCCTACGTCAACGCCACCTTCGGCGACGTGCGCTCGATCGGCACGACCGCCTTCGGCGACGTTGCCACTCCGATCGCCAACGGCACCTGTGCCCTGACCCACCAGGCATCCTTCTTCGACGGCTTCATCACGGATGCCGGCGGCAAGGTCGGTCCTGACGGCGACGTGTGGGCCTTCATCACCCCGGCCGCCGAGGCCGGCGGACAGGCCGTCACCGGTGGTGGCGAGATCGTCGGCGCATTCTCCGACGACGCCGACACCCAGAAGGTCCAGGCCTACCTCTCCAGCGCCGACTGGGCCAACAGCCGCGTCAGCCTCGGTGGAGTGATCAGCGCCAACAAGGGTCTCGACCCGGCCAACGCGAAGAGCCCGATCCTCCAGCAGGCCATCAAGATCCTGCAGGACCCGAAGACCACCTTCCGCTTCGACGCCTCCGACCTCATGCCGGGGTCGGTGGGAGCCGGGACGTTCTGGAAGGGAATGGTCAACTGGATCAACGGAACTCCGACCGACGAGGTGCTGACCAGCATCGAAGGCGGCTGGCCGTCCAAGTAGCACGACCGGGGCTCAGGCCTCCAGCAACACAGCACGTGTAGTAGCAGCACCCAGCAGTGGTGGGCCGCTCGTCCTCAAAACCGGGCGGCCCACGCTGCTGTGGGTGTAGCGTGGCGGTAAATTTTCCCGCCAGACCAGCGATCACCGTGAGTCCACAGTCGTACTCGAGAGGTTTCAGATGTCAGCGTTCTTTGCCTGGCTGGGGCAATTGCCGGCCCTCGCACAAATCCCCATCATCGTCCTGGCCTTCGCGGCCCTGGTCGGGGCGATCTTGTTCTTCGTCGAGATCGCCCCGCGATCCGGCACCATCTACACCGTCATCCGGCTCGTGGTGTGCGTGGCTGCTCCACTGCTCGTGCTCCTCGCCGCCGGGTCGTACTGGTGGGCCTCGGCGGCCGCCGCGGTGCTCGGCGGGGTGTTCTTCATCGTCGACTACCGTTCCCGCGCCGGAGCCGGCTACCTCTTCCAGCTCTTCGGATTCCTCTCGCCGGCCGTCCTTCTGCTCGTGATCGGCCTGGTCATCCCGACCATCCAGACCACGGTGCAGGCGTTCATGAATTCGCGGGGAACCGCCTTCATCGGCCTCGACAACTTCATCTGGGTGTTCACCCAGCCGGAGGCCATCCGCACGGTGCTGAACACGATCGTCTGGGTGCTGATCGCCCCGCTCGTGTCGACCATCGCCGGACTCGCGTACGCGGTGTTCATCGACAAGAGCCGCGGTGAGAAGTACTTCAAGATCATGGTGTTCATGCCGATGGCCATCTCCTTCGTCGGCGCGTCGATCATCTGGCGCTTCGTCTACACCTCCCGCCCGGCGGACCAGAACCAGATCGGCCTGCTCAACCAGATCGTCGTCTGGTTCGGCGGCCAGCCGGTCGACTTCATCGCCAACGAGCCGTGGAACACGCTCTTCCTGATCATCGTGCTGATCTGGGTGCAGACCGGATTCGCGATGGTCGTGCTGTCCGCGGCCATCAAGGGCGTG
This sequence comes from Cryobacterium mannosilyticum, assembly GCF_004402705.1. NCBI lineage: Bacteria > Bacillati > Actinomycetota > Actinomycetes > Micrococcales > Microbacteriaceae > Cryobacterium > Cryobacterium mannosilyticum. The sequence goes on from NZ_SOFM01000051.1 coordinate 14,022, forward strand.
CCCGCCGAGCAGTTGGAGGCCGCGGAACTCGACGGCACCAACGCCTGGCAGAAGTTCACCAACGTCACGGTCCCCGGCATCCGCAGTTCCCTCATCGTCGTCCTGACGACGATCTCCATCGCCTCGCTCAAGGTCTTCGACATCGTCCGGACCATGACCGCCGGCGCCAACGACACGAGCGTCATCGCGAACGAGATGTACACGCAATTCAAGAACTTCGAGCTGGGCCGCTCGGCGGCCTTCGCCGTCGTGCTCTTCCTGCTCGTGCTTCCGATCGTCATCTACAACGCCCGCCAGATCCAGAAGCAGAGGGAAATCCGATGAGCGCGATCCTTCCAGTTGAGCTCCCCGTCGACAAGTCCACCGCGAAGCAACTGCGCAACGGTGCCCGCAAGACGGAATTCGCCGCGGCCCGGCGCACCAAGAAGCGCCTGACCAGCCGGGGCGCCACGATCGCGGCCCTCGTGATCGCCGTGGTCTGGACGATTCCCACCTTCGGCCTCTTCGTCTCCTCGTTCCGGCCCGCCCAGCAGGTGCGGACCACCGGCTGGTGGACGCTGTTCGCGAACTGGGGTGTCACGTTCGACAACTACTCCGACGTGCTCCAGGCCGGAAACAGCCAGCTGAACCTGGCCGGCGCCTTCATCAACTCGATTGCGATCACCCTCCCGGCGACGCTGCTTCCCCTCATCGTCGCCAGCCTCGCCGCCTACGCGTTCGCCTGGATCGACTTCCGGGGCAAGAACGTGCTGTTCATCGCGGTCTTCGCGCTGCAGATCGTGCCGCTGCAGATGGCCCTCGTGCCGCTGCTCCGGTTCTTCTCCAAGGGTGAGATCTTCGGCTTCCCGGTGGTCACGGCGATCAGCGACGCGGGTGGGTACTCGCAGGTCTGGATCGCCCACACCATGTTCGCCCTGCCGCTGGCGATCTACCTGCTGCACAACTTCGTCTCGGAGATCCCGGCCGACGTGATCGAGGCGGCGCGCGTCGACGGCGCCGGCCACGGCCAGGTCTTCTTCCGGATCGTGCTTCCGCTGACGATGCCCGCCATCGCATCCTTCGCCATCTTCCAGTTCCTCTGGGTCTGGAACGACCTGCTGGTGGCGCTGATCTTCGCCGACGGAGCCGTCGCCCCGATGACGAAGCTTCTGGCCGAGATCACCGGAAGCCGCGGCCAGGACTGGCACCTGCTCACGGCCGGCGCCTTCATCTCGATCCTGGTGCCGCTGATCGTGTTCTTCAGCCTGCAGCGCTACTTCGTGCGCGGTCTGCTGGCCGGCTCGACCAAGGGCTAGCCCGGCATCCGCCCCCTTCGCTCGGCTTGGTCCAGCGCTCCATTTTCGCCGCTACGCACCAGGCACGCCGGGGGCGTAGCGGCGAAAATGGCGCGTTCGGCAGCAACACCGACCCGCACGCCGCTGGTAGGCGCCCGGGACTGCGGGACATCGGGAGATCGGGGCGGTAGGGGAGCTTAGAGTGAATCCATGAGTGGAATGCACGGCGGCAACAGTCCGCGCCAGGCCGGTCAGTACGGGCGTCCCCGGGGCCGCGTCAGCGGCGGGGATGCCGTGGCCCAGCGGGCGGAGAACGCGGCTGCGCCGCGCATCCCGAACCTGTTGCGACGCATCGGCTCCCTCTTCGCACCGCACCGCCGGGACCTGACGATCACGATCGTGCTCGTGTTCATCAGCGCGGCCCTGTCGGTGGTGCCGCCGCTGCTCGTGCAGCGCGCCTTCGACGAGGGGCTCTTCCCGCCGGGCGGCAACCCGAACCTGCCGCGCCTGGCCACCCTGGTCGGCCTGATGATCGGCATCTACCTGGGATCCCAGCTGCTCGGCGTGTGGCAGACCTGGCTGACTGCGACCGTGGGCAATTCGGTGATGGGCGCCCTCCGGGTGCGCCTGTTCACCCACCTGCAGGCGATGGAACTCAGCTTCTTCACCAAGACGAAGACCGGCATCATCCAGTCCCGGCTGCAGAACGACGTCGGCGGGGTGGCGAGCGTGCTCACCAACACCATCTCCAGCCTGCTCGGCAACGTCGTCACGGTGATCGCGGCCCTCGTCGCCATGCTGCTGCTGAACTGGCAACTCGCCATCGTGGCGGTGATCCTGATGCCCGTCCTCGTCATCGCGCAACGCCGGGTCGGCCAGGTGCGCGCCCGGATCGCCTCGAAGACCCAGGAGTCGCTCTCCGACATGACGGCCATCACCCAGGAAACGCTGAGCGTGTCGGGCATCCTGCTCTCGAAGAGCTTCACCAGGCAGCAGGCCGAGATCCGCCGCTACTCGGACGAGAACGACAACCAGGTTCGGCTGCAGGTCAGCCAGCAGATGAGCGGCCAGTGGTTCTTCGCCATGGTCAGCATCTTCCTCTCCAGCATTCCCGCGATCGTCTACCTGGTCGCCGGGTTGCTGATGGCCAACGGCACCACGGATGTCACCCCCGGCACGATCGTGGCGTTCACCACGGTGCAGTCCCGCCTGCTGTTCCCGCTGCTGGGGTTGATGCGGGTGGCGCTCGACCTGCAGACCTCCAGCGCCCTGTTCGCCCGCATCTTCCAGTACCTCGACCTCACCCCGGCGATCAGCGACGCGCCGACCGCCGGGGACGTCCCGGCCGCCGGCGAGGCCACCGGCCGGGTCGAGTTCGATGACGTCACGTTCGCCTACCCGGATGCCGCGGCCGACTCCCGGCCGACCCTCGACGCCGTCTCGTTCCGGATCGAACCGGGCGAGTTCGCGGCGTTCGTCGGCCCGTCCGGGGCAGGCAAGACCACGGTGTCCTACCTGATCCCGCGATTCTACGAAGCGTCGGCCGGGCGGGTGCTGTTCTCCGGCGTCGACGTGCGGGAGCTGCGGCAGGAGTCCCTCGTCTCGCACATCGGCATCGTCAGCCAGGAGACCTACCTCTTCCACGCCACGATCGCCGAGAACCTGCGCTACGCGAAACCGGATGCCACCGACGCCGAACTCGAGGCCGCCGCGCGCGCGGCGAGCATCCACGACACCATCGCCTCCTTCTCCGACGGCTACGCCACCGTGGTGGGGGAGCGCGGGTACCGGCTCTCCGGCGGTGAGAAGCAGCGGATCGCGATCGCCCGGGTGCTGCTGAAGGACCCCGAGGTGCTCATCCTCGACGAGGCGACGAGCGCCCTCGACTCCATCTCCGAGCGGATCGTGCAGACCGCGCTGGACACGGCGTCCCGGGGCCGCACGACCATCGCCATCGCCCACCGGCTGTCCACGATCGTCTCCGCCGACGTGATCTTCGTCGTGGACGGCGGCCGGGTGGTCGAGAGTGGCACCCACGCCCGGCTGCTCGCCGCGAACGGCGTCTACGCGCGGATGTACGCCGAGCAGGTGACCGCACCGTCACCGTCCCGGCTGCTCCCCGCGGAGTAGCCGCGGCATCCGGCGCCCGCGTAGTCCGAGCCATCGGCTCTCGCGGCGCACCTTTGGTAAGCGGGCGCATGTTCTAGAGCCTGTTGCTTAATGGGGTGCCCTTCGGGTCTTTTTTTGTGGGGCGTGTCGTTTGTGGGGCGTGATTCGGTGGTCTGGGAAAATGGTTCATGGCCC
>NZ_SOFM01000031.1:0-18094 GCF_004402705.1 Cryobacterium mannosilyticum
CGGTAATGAAGGGCCATGAACCATTTTCTCAGACCCCTCAAACACGCCCAGGAACGACACGCCCTGCCGGTGGGCAGCCCCATAAAGCAACAGGCTCTGCACGGTGCGCCGCGTGCTCAAAGGTGCGCCGCGTGCTCAAAGGTGCGCCGCGAGGATCGACCGGTCATGGCCCGGCCCGCGGCGGCATCCGCAGAGATCGTTACCTGAGCGTTAGCCGGGGATTGGCTCCCGGTCGCCCCCGGACGTAGGGTGCACTGTGGCCGCCACAAGCGGTCACCTCATCGTGCGGCCCCTGGGGGGCAGCCGCCGGCGCCCGACCGGCGTCGCCTCTGCCGTCCGGGTTCCGCTTCGCGTCAATCCCGGAGCGACTCCTCAATGTCAGCACCCACCACGTCGACCCTCCCCGCCACCACGGCGGCACCCACGAACCCGCGCAGCCGGGTCGTGCTTGCCAGCCTCATCGGCACGACCATCGAGTTCTACGACTTCTACGTCTACGCCACGGCCGCCGTGCTCGTCTTCCCGCACCTGTTCTTCCCCACCGGCAACGAGACCACGGCGCTGCTCGCGTCGTTCGCGGTCTTCGGCGCCGCCATGGTGGCCCGCCCGATCGGCGCCCTCGTTTTCGGACACTTCGGCGACCGGAGGGGACGCAAGGCGACCCTGGTCGGCGCACTGCTGACCATGGGCATCGCCACCTTCCTGATCGGGCTGCTGCCCACCTTCGCCCAGGTCGGCTGGTTCGCCCCGCTGCTGCTCGTCGTGCTGCGGCTCGCCCAGGGCTTCGCGCTCGGCGGGGAGTGGAGCGGCGCCGCCCTGGTCGCGACCGAGAACGCGCCGGCCGGCAAACGTGCCTGGTACGGCACCTTCCCGCAGGTCGGCGCCCCGCTCGGCTTCATCATCGCGAACGGGCTGTTCCTCGCGATCGCCCTGGCCCTGCCGTCGACGGATCCGACCCGCCCTTCCGACGCGTTCCTCGAGTGGGCCTGGCGCATCCCGTTCCTGTTCTCCGCGGTGATGGTGATCGTCGGCCTCTGGGTGCGCCTGCGCCTGGTCGAGAGCGACGCGTTCACCAAGGTCGTCGCCACCAAGCGGGTGGAGAAGCTGCCCCTGGCCGCGGTGTTCAAGTCGAATTGGCGCGAACTGATCCTCGGCACCTTCATCATGCTGGCCACCTACGTGCTGTTCTACCTGATGACCACGTTCACGCTCGGCTACGGCCGGGCTGCGACGGATGCCCCGGTGCCCGGGCTCGGGTACAGCTACAACAGCTTCATCCTGATGATGATCGTCGGCGTGTTGTTCTTCGGGGCCTTCACCCTCGCCTCCGGACCGTGGGCCGACCGGCACGGCCGCCGCAAGACGCTCATCGTCGTCACCCTCGCGATCATCGGGTTCGGGCTGCTGTTCGTGCCGCTGCTCGGCGCCGGATTCTTCGGGGTGATGGTCTTCCTGATTCTCGGCTTCTCGCTGATGGGCATGACCTTCGGTCCGATGGGCGCGCTGCTGCCCGAGTTGTTCCCGACGAGCGTGCGCTACACCGGTTCGGCGTTCGCCTACAACATGAGCTCGATCCTGGGCGCGGCGGTGGCCCCGTTCATCGCCATCTGGCTCTGGACCCTCGGCGGGGGCAGCCCGTTCTGGGTCGGCGTCTACCTGTCGGTGATGGCGGTGCTCACGTTGGTCGCGCTGCTGCTCAGCCGCGAGACCCGCGACATCGACATCGAGGCCTGACCCGGCAGCAGCATCCGCTGGCTACTGTTGCCGAACCGGACGAGTGTTGCCGGTGTGTCGGTAACAGTTGTCCGAACGGGCAACAGTTGCGTCGGGCTGGAGTCAGTCGAGGAAGAGGGCTCGCAACCGTCGGGTGGTGAAGACCAGGCCGACGAGGATCATGGCCAGGTAGTAGAGCACATGCCAGAGCAGACCGGCGTCGACCTGCCCGGTGGTCAGGCCGCGCACGAGTTCGACGCCGTGCCAGAGCGGCAACGCCTGGATCAGGTACTGGATCGGCTGCGGGTACACGCTGAGCGGGTAGAACGTGGCCGAGAAGAGGAACATCGGCAGCATCACGAAGTTGACCCAGTCCATCTGCTGGAATGTCTTCAGGTAGCTGGTGATCGCCATCCCCACGCTCGCGAAGCCGAAGGCGATCAGCAGCACGGCGGGCAGCGCCAGCAACGCCCACCAGGACAGGTTCAGCCCGAGCACCTGCATGACCACCATGAACCCGGTCGCGTAGAGGCCGCCGCGCAGCAGCGCCAGGGAGATCTCGCCGAGCGCGACATCCAGCGGGCCGAGGGAGGTGGACAGCATCCCCTCGTAGAGTCTCGCGAACTGCATCTTGAAGAACACGTTCCAGGTGGAGTCGTAGATGGCGCCGTTCATCGCGGCGACGGCGAGCAGGGCCGGGGCGATGAACGCGGCGTAGGGCACCTCCTGGCCGGATGCCGTCGTGACGGTTCCGATCAGCGCACCGAGGCCGAGGCCCATCGAGAGCAGGTAGAAGATCGGCTCGAAGAACCCGCTCACCACGACCAGCCAGTTGGTGCTCCGCGTGGCCCGCCAGCCGCGGGCCATCACGCTGCGCGCGTTGCCGGCATAGAGGCCGCCGAACGGGCGCGCCGCCGGGGGCGCCGAGCGCACGTCGTCGACCTCGGTCATCTGTTCAGCCTCCTCGCGGCGACCCGGCGGGCCCAGGTCCAGCCGAGGCCGAGCAGCGCGGCCAGGTAGAGCACGTGCAGGGCGCTGAGCCAGATCGGCTCCTCCGCGCCGTAGGCGAACACCCGGGAGAGCTGGGTGCCGTGCCAGAGCGGCGAGATCCAGCCGATCCATTGCAGCCACCCCGGCAGCACGCTGAGCGGGAAGAAGGTGCCGGAGAACAGCGTCATCGGCAGGATGACGAACCGCATGACCATGGCCAGCTGCCCGGTGTCCTCGGTCAGGGTGGCGGTGTAGGCCATCAGCACGGCTCCGAAGCCGAGGCCGGTCAGCAGCGCGGCGAAGACGGCGAGGAAACCGGCCGGCGACGGGACCGCACCGAAGACGAGCATGAAGGCGTAGTAGATGCCGCAGGTGACCAGCATCCGTGCGGTCACCGAGATCACGATGCCGTTGATGATCTGGCCGGGCTCGATCGGGGCCGCGTTCATGCCGTAGAAGACGGGGTTCCATTTGAAGCCGAGCATGATCGGGTAGGTGAACTCCTCGCTGGCGACGGTGATCGCCGCGCTCGCGAGGAGGGCAGGGGCGACGAAGGCCAGGTAGCTGACGCCGGCGACGGCATCAGGTCCCAGGTTTGCGTCGACGAGGGTGGCCAGGCCGACCCCCATCGCGTAGAGGTAGATGACCGGGTTGCCGATCGCGGTCACGACCACCGTCTGCGCGTAGGAGCGCATCACCCGGAAGCGGTGCTCGGCCACATACCAGGACCCCCAGCGGCGCACCCGGCGGGTGGCCCGGATGGCGTCGTCGGCGGCGGTCTCGAGGGTGCTCATGCGCGGGTGCTCATTCGATCAGGGTCCGCCCGGTCAGCCGGAGGAAGACGTCTTCGAGGCTGGAGCGCCGCACCAGGCTGGTGATCGGCCGGAGCCCCGCATCGATGATGCGCACCAGCTCTGCCTCCCCGTTCTCGCTGTAGATCAGGATGCGGTCGGGCAGCACCTCGATCCGGTCGCCCATTCCGGCGATTCGCCCGGCGACCTCGGCGTTGAGGTCGGAGCCGAAGCGCACCTCCAGCACCTCCCGGGACGAGTACCGGCGGATCAGCTCGGCCGGCGCGCCCTCGGCCATGATCACGCCCTTGTCGACGACGACCAGGCGGTCGTAGAGCTGCTCCGCCTCGTCCATGTAGTGGGTGGTGAGCAGCAGGGTGGTGCCCTGCTCCTTGAGCCGGAACAGCCGGTCCCAGAGGATGTGCCTGGCCTGCGGATCGAGCCCGGTGGTCGGCTCGTCGAGAAGCAGGATGCTCGGGTCGTTGATCAGGGCCCGCGCGATGGTGAGGCGCCGCTTCATGCCCCCGGACAGGGCCTCCACCTTGGATTTCGCCTTGTCGGTCAGCTGCGCGAACTCGAGCAGCTCGTCGGCCCTGCGCGCCACCTGGGCGCGCGGCAGGCCGAAGTACCGGCCGTAGACGAGCAGGTTCTCCCGCACCCGCAGCTCGGTGTCGAGGTTGTCGGCCTGCGGCACGACGCCGAGGCGCGAGCGGATCTCCGGCCCGTGCCGGTCGGGGTCCATGCCGAGGATGCTCAGTGTGCCGGCGGTGCGCGTCGACACCGCGCCGACCATCCGCATGGTCGTCGACTTGCCGGCCCCGTTGGGCCCGAGCAGGCCGAACGCTTCTCCGGCGGCCACCTCGAAGGAGACGCCGTCGACGGCGGCGAATTCCTTGTATTTCTTGACGAGGTTCTCGGCGACAATCACAGGCTCCGGCACAGTTCCCCACACTAGACGGAACGACCGGCACCCGGCCGTTGCGGTTAAGCTCAATTGGTGAGCACCCCGAACAACGGCACGAATACCACCAGCGGCACCCCCGGACCCGGCACCCCCGGACCCGCCGCCCCGACCACCCGTCGGGCCCGCTTCGGCCGGATGGGCCGTCGCACCGGAGCCGCATCCGGGCCACGGGCCAAGTTCAGCCAGCTGCTCCCCTACCTCCTCGAGCACAAGCGTGTGCTCAGCGTCGTCATCGTGCTGAGCATCCTCGGCGCGCTGGCCAGCCTCGCCCAGCCGCTGCTGGTCAGCCAGGTCATCACGGTGGTGCAGAAGGACAAGCCGCTCGGCGCGCTCGTCTGGGGCCTGATCGGGCTCGTGGTGGTCTCCGGGCTGATCAGCGGCTACCAGCACTACCTGCTGCAGCGCACCGGCGAGGGCGTGGTGCTCTCCAGCCGCCGCAAACTGATCGGCCGGATGCTGCGCCTCCCGATCAGCGAATTCGACACCCGCCGCACCGGAGACCTCGTTTCCCGGGTCGGCTCGGACACCACCCTGCTGCGCGCGGTGCTCACCCAGGGACTCGTCGAGGCGATCGGCGGGTCGCTCACCTTCCTCGGCGCGCTGATCGCGATGCTCGTGATCGACCCGGTGCTGCTCGGCCTGACCGTGCTGGTGATCGCGGCATCCGTCGTCACCGTGACCCTGCTCTCGCAGCGGATCCGGGTGGCCAGCCTCGCAGCTCAAGTGAAGGTCGGCGACCTGGCGGCGAGCGTGGAGCGTGCCATCAGCGCGGTGCGCACGGTGCGGGCCTCGAACGCGACCGACCGGGAGATCGCCGCCGTGGAGGAGGACGCCGTCGGCGCGTGGAAGATGGGCATCCAGGTCGCGAAGATCTCCGCACTGGTCGTGCCGATCGCCGGGATCGCCATGCAGGTGTCGTTCCTCGTCGTGCTCGGCGTCGGCGGGTTCCGGGTGGCGAGCGGCACCATCACGGTCGCGAACCTGATCGCGTTCATCCTCTTCCTGTTCCTGATGATCGTGCCGCTCGGCCAGGCCTTCGGCGCGATCACCTCCGTCAACTCCGCGCTGGGCGCCCTCGGCCGGATCCAGGAGATCATCGACCTGCCCGCCGAGGACCAGTTCGACCGCGACATCGCCCCGCTGGCGATCACCGTGGGCGCCGCCAACGAGTCGGTGCGACCGGATGCCCCGGCGATCTCCTTCGAGGACGTGCACTTCGGCTACCAGGTGAGCGATGCCACCGGGCCGGTGACGGATGCCGGCGCCGGCCCTGCGGGCACCGCGCCCGGCACCGGCCCCGCGCCGACGCCTCTGCCGACCGCCGCCGACCTGTTCGCCCCTGACCAGCCGCCCACCCGCGCACTCGAGGTCAGACCGGTGCTCCGCGGGGTCTCCTTCACCGCCCCGCGCGGGCTGCGCACCGCCCTGGTCGGGCCGTCCGGCGCCGGGAAGAGCACGATCCTCGCCCTGATCGAGCGGTTCTACGACCCGAACGCCGGCGTTGTGCGCCTCGGCGGGCTGGACATCCGCACCCTGGACCGCACGGCCCTGCGCTCCCAGATCGGTTACGTCGAACAGGACGCTCCCGTGCTCGCCGGCTCACTGCGGGACAACCTCACCCTGGCCACGCCGGACGCGACCGACGAGGAATGCATCGCCGTGCTGCACGCCGTCAACCTCGGCGAGGTGCTCGACCGTGACCCGGCCGGGCTGGGCGCGGCGGTCGGCGAGTCCGGCGTCATGCTCTCCGGCGGCGAACGCCAGCGGCTCGCGATCGCGCGGGCGCTGCTCGCGGCGCCGCCGATCCTGCTGCTGGACGAGTCGACGTCGAGCCTCGACGGGGTCAACGAGCAGATGATGCGGGCCGCCATCGACGCCGTCGCGGTGAACCGCACCCTGATCGTGATCGCGCACCGGCTCTCGACCGTGGTCGACTCGGACCAGATCGTCGTGCTCGACCACGGCCAGGTCATCGGCACCGGCACCCACTCCGAGCTGGTCGCCTCGACCCCGCTCTACCGCGAGCTCGCCAAGCACCAGCTCCTCGTCTAACGCCCTCGCTCGTCCCGCTGTGTTCCCGCATGGTGCGGTTGATCGGCGCGCGGGTCAGCGGGCGAAGCGGAGGGTGACCAGCTGGAAGGGGCGCAGCTCGAGGAGCAGGGTGTCGCCCTCGGCCGCCAACGTGGCGCGGGGCTCCGCGAGCGGGCGTTCGAGCAGGTCCGTCTCGGTGACATCGGTCGCGTCGAAGCGACGGATGATCCGTGCGCGAGCCCGCGACCCGTGCGCCTCGTAGAGCCGCACCACGACATCCCCGCTGCGGTCCTCGGCGAGCTTGACGGCCTCGATCACGACCGCGGGGTTGTCGACCTCGAACAAAGGGTCGATCCCGTCGGCGGCGACCCCGTGCACGGTGCGCAGCGGCAGGTTCAGCCGGTATCCCTCGGCCACCGCGTCGCCGATGTCAGCCCCCACTCGCACTGACACGCGGAACTCATGCGCGCCCTGGTCGGACTCGGGGTCGGGGAAGAGCGGTGCCCGCAGCAAAGACAGGCGCACGGTGGTGGTCGTGCGCCCGGCGACATCCGCCGACCGGCCGATGTCATGGCCGTAGGTGGCGTCGTTGGCCACCGCGACGCCGTAACCGGCCTCACCGACGTGCACCCAGCGGTGCGCACAGGTCTCGAAGCGGGCCGCGTCCCAGGACGTGTTCACGTGCGTGGGTCGGAAGACGTGGCCGAACTGGATCTCGGAGGCCGCGCGTTCGGCGTGCAGGTCGAGCGGGAAGGCGAGCTTGAGCAGCTTCTGCCGCTCGTGCCAGTCGATGTCGAAGGCCAGATCGACCGATGGGGACCCGGCGGCCAGAGTGATCTCCTGGACCAGACGCGATGCGCCGAACGACCGCACCACGCGCACTCCGACCAGAGCCGGAGTGTCGACGAAGACCTCGACCGACTCCGTGCCGGTGAGCTCGGTGACGTTTCGCAGGTAGTGGTCGTCGAGGTCCCAGGCGTCCCACTGGGTGGGAGTGTCCCGGTGCAATTGGAGCAGGTTGCCGCGTCGGCCCTCCGGGACCAGCTCGCGGTCGGCGGCCAGGTCGCGCACCGAGGGGAACAGCCCGTCGGCGTCAACCGTGACGGCGACGAGGCCGTTGACCAGCACGATGCCCGCGGGCCTGCGCTCGATCGACGCTCCGGTGCCCGCCGAACGGGCACGACGGCCCAACCCTGTACTGGCCGTGGCACCGTTGCCGGCGCCGTCGTCCGGCGTTGAAACCGCGCCGAGAGCCGGGACGCCACCCAGCTCGTACGGGCCGGCGTTCAGCGTGAGCGACTGCTCGCCGGGGCCGGCGAGCGCCGTCACCGAGGTCCCGATCAGGCCGTTCAGCGTTCGGGCCACCTCCGCGTAGTTGCGTTCGGCCTCGCGGTGCACCCAGGCAATGGACGTGCCGGGCAGGATGTCGTGGAACTGCTGCAGCAGCACCGTGCGCCAAGTCTCCTCCAGCGTGTCATACGGGTACTCGGCGGCCCCCCGCACGGCGGCGGCGGTCGCCCAGAGTTCGGCCTCCCGCAGCAGGTGCTCGCTGCGGCGGTTGCCCCGCTTGGTGCGCGCCTGCGATGTGTAGGTGCCGCGATGGAACTCGAGGTAGAGTTCCCCGGACCACACGGGCGGGTCCGGATACTCGGCCTCCGCGGTTTCGAAGAAGCGTCGCGGGGTGGACAGTTCCACCCGCGGCGAGCCCTCCAGCGAACGGGTGCGATGGGCGGCGGCGATCATTTCCCCCGTTGGACCGCCGCCACCGTCCCCCCACCCGAATGGCACCAGCGACGTGTTGGCCGTCCCCTTTTCGGCATACTGACGCTCCGCTAATGCCAGCTCCTCCCCGGACAACTCCGCGTTATACGTGTCGACCGGGGGGAAGTGTGTGAAAATCCGGGTACCGTCGATCCCTTCCCAACGGAAGGTGTGGTGCGGCATCCGGTTTGTTTCGTTCCAGGAGATCTTTTGGGTCAGAAACCAGCGGGAACCGGCGGCCGCCACGATCTGCGGCAGCGCCGCCGAATAGCCGAACGAGTCGGGCAACCAGACCTCGAGCGGCTCGACGCCGAATTCCTCCATGAAGAACCGTTTGCCGGCCACGAACTGGCGGGCGAGTGCCTCCCCGCCGGGCATGTTCGTGTCGGACTCCACCCACATCCCGCCGACCGGAACGAAACTGCCCGCGGTGATGGCTGCCCTCACCCGTCCGAAGAGCTCCGGGTAGGACTCCTTGAGCCAGGCGTACTGCTGGGCGGATGAGGCCGCGAACGCGAAGTCCTCGTTCTGCTCGATCAGGTGCAGCACGTTGGAGAAGGTGCGCGCCACCTTGCGGACAGTCTCTCTGACCGGCCAGAGCCAGGCGCTGTCGATGTGCGCATGACCGACCGCGTGCAGGCGGTGCGAGCTCGCGTTGGCAGGGCTGGCGAGCACCCCGGCCAGGGCCTCGCGGCCGGCGGATGCCGTGCCGGCCACGTCGTGCGGGTCCATGGTGTCGATGCAGCGCTCGAGCGCTCGCAGGATCTCCGCGCGCCTGGGCTGGGACGTCGGCAGTTCACGCAGCAACCCCTCGAGGGTCCAGAAGTCCGCCACGAGTTCCCACACGGTCTGGTCTCGCAGGGCCAGGTCGACGCGGCGCAGCCGGTAGATCGGATCGGTCCCGGCGGTGGCCAGGTCGCCGCGCTCGGTCGGAACGAAGGTCCAGTTCGCCGTGACATCCGGGTTCGACGCGGCCTCGATGTAGAAGTCGACCCTCTCCCCCGGTCCGGCCTTCACGGGCACGGCCTGGTTTCGGGGTTCGATCGCCTTGAGGACGACCCCATCGGGCGACCAGGCCAGTCCCTCAGCCTGGAAACCGGGCGCCGTCGAACTGAACCCCAGGTCGACGACGGCCTCCGGCCTTAGCAGCGCACCCGTGGGCCAGTCGACCGGGACGGTCCCGGTTACGTGGAGCCAGGTGGTGCCCCACGGGCACCCCCAGGCCCGACCGGTCTCGAACGGTTCAAACGGCTCGAGGATGGCATCGGCGAAGGGAACGGGTTCGCCGGGGGCTTCCCAGATCTCGATCGTCAGTGGGACGGATTCCCGGTAGATCGCGGGGCGCAACCGCTCGGCGACAAACCGGCTGATCCGCTGCTGTACACGTGAACTGTCGTCATGCATGGTGACCGGCTCCTAACCTTTGATCGCGCCGGAGAGGGTGAATGATGCGCCCATGCCCCGGGACACCAGGGCGTAGAGCAGGATCACCGGCACGGAATATAACACGGAAAATGCAGCGAGCTGCCCGTAGGCAATCGCCCCGTACTGACCGAAGAAACTGTAGATGCTCACCGCGGCCGGTTGTTTGCTCGGCGAGAGCAGCAGCACGAACGGTACAAAGAAGTTTCCCCACGCCTGAATGAACACGAAGATGAAGACCACGCCGAGTCCCGGTCGCATCAGCGGCACCACCACGCGACGAAGGGCGGTCATGGCGCTCGCCCCGTCGACCCAGGCGGCCTCTTCGAGGCTGATCGGCACGGAGTCCATGAAGTTCTTGGTCATCCAGATCGCCATCGGCAGCGAGGTTGCCGCCATGAAGAAGATCGTCGCCGGCATCGAGTCGATCAGGTTGAGCCGGACGAACAGGCTGTAGACGGGCACCATGATCGCCGTGATCGGCAGGCAGGTACCGAACAGGATCGCGTACATGAACGGCTTGTTGAACCTCATCGTGTAGCGCGAGAGCGGATACGCGGCGAGCACGGCGGCCACCACCGTCGCGACAGCGGCTCCCCCGGAGAGCAGCAGGCTGTTCCAGAGCGGCAGGAAGGTCAGCCCGGGCGTCAGCACCGCGGCGTAGTTGGCGAATGACGGATTCGCCGGGATCTGGGTCCGGTAGCTGGCGTCCGGATCGAGCGAGGCGAGTATCAGCCAGGCCAGGGGCAGCAGGAAGCACAGGGCGATCACGATCAGGATCCCGTTGGAGAGCGCGGTTGCCGTCGCCTTCCGAGGAGACGCGACGGAGGCTGCGACGGTCGCAACAGACATCCGTTTACCCCTTTCCCGGTCGAGAGGCGCGGATGTACACGACGGAGAAGGCCGCGCCGATCAGCAGCATCACGGTGGCGATCGCGGTTCCGTAGCCGATGTCGCTGAACCGGAAGGCCTCCTGGAAGGCCATCACCGGCAGTGTCGTGCTCTGGTTTCCGGGGCCGCCGGCGGTCATCACCCAGATCAGCGTGAACACCGACAGGGTCTGCAGGGTGATGAGCATGAGGTTGGTCGTGATGCTGCTCTTGATCATCGGGATCGTGATCAGCACGAGTCGTTTCGTGCCGCCGGCGCCATCGATCATGGCGGCCTCCGTGATTTCGATCGGCACGTCGTTGAGCGCGGCTCGGTAGACCATCATCGAGAACGCGGTGCCCCGCCACACGTTGGCCAGGATGATGGCGAGCATCGGGAGGCTGAACAGCCAGTTCGGGCCGGTCATCCCGAACGCGGACAGAACCTGGTTGAGCGTGCCGTCCTTGCTGAAATAGGCGTAGGCGACGAAGGCGGCCACGATCTCGGGCAATACCCAGGCGGCCACGACCGTGAGGCCGACCAGGCTGCCGACGACCCGGTTGGCCCGGTTCATCAGAAGCGCGATGCCCAGGCCGAGGAAATTCTGCCCGATGATGGCGGACGCGACCACGAACACAACGGTCAGCCACAGCGCGAGCGGGAAGACGGGGTCCTGGAACAGCGTGATGTAGTTGTCGAGCCCGACCCATTGGGGGTTCCGGGCTTCCCTGCCGGTCAGCGCCGCATTGGTGAATGAGCCGTAGAACGACCACGCCACCGGCCCCGCGAGAAAGACCAGGAGCAGCAGCACAGCGGGCACGAGCGGCAACAGGCGGGCGGCCGTTCGCGCCCGCGTGCCGAGGGGCCCTCGGCGCCGGGACCCGCCTTCGGTCGATTCCGGGCGCCCGGGAGAACCGGAGCCAACGGGCTCTGGTTCTCCCGGGTTCGAGCCCCGGGTCGGCGCGGTCTGTTCGGCCTTCATCGTTCTACTTGGTGACCTTGTCCGCTCCAACGATTGCCTCGACGGCCTTGTCGTAGGCGACGGATGCCTCGTCGACGCTCATCTGCCCGGTGATCACCGCTTCGGTCGCCGCCTGCACTTCGGCGGAGATCTTCGGGTAGTCGGAGGTCGCCGGGCGGTAGTGCGTCACGGAGACGAGGTCGGTCACGGCCGCCACGAACGGGTTCGCCGCGAGGTAGGTCGGGTCCGCGGCGACATCCGTTCGCACCGCGATCTGCGAGTTGTTGATGTCGTACCAGAGCGAATTCTCCTTGTTGAGTGCGAGGCTGAGAAACTCGAATGCGAGGTCGGCGTTCTTCGTTTTCGCGCCGACGGCCAGGGTCCAGCCGCCGGACATACTCACACCGTGCGGGGCGTCACCGTTCTGGGTGGGGAAGGCCGCGACGCCCATGTCGGTCACGTAGGCCGGCCATTCGTAGGAGCCGCCCTTCTGCCAGAACGACGGCGTGTAGGAGCCTTCGACGGTGCCGCCGAGCTGGCCCTTCGGGAACAACTCACCGAACACCTTCTTCCACACGTTCGGGTCGAGTGCGTCGGACGGGTCGACGGCGAGCTTCTCCGAGTAGAGCGTGTCCAGGAAGGTCAGCGAATCCTTGAACCCTTTCGAGCCCACGACCCATTTCTGGTCGTTCTCGTTGTAGAGCGAGTCTCCTGTGCCGTAGAGAAGCTCGTAAAAGCTTTGCATGACCGTTCCCTCGCCGGTGCCCTTGCCGGCGTACATGTTGAACGGCACGACGCCGGGCTGGGTGGCCTGGATCTTGCGAGCAGCAGTCAGGATGTCGTCCCAGGTTTCGGGCTGCCACGGCACGGCGATGCCGGCCTTGGTGAAGACAGGCTTGCCGTACCAGATGCCGCGCGTGTCCGTGCCGAGCGGGACGGCGTAGGTGCTGCCGTCGTCGCCCATCCCCGCGCCCTTGGCTCCCTCGTTGAACTTGGACCAGTCAGCCCAGCCGTCGAGGTGCCCGTCGAGGTTGAGGAGGTAGCCGGCGTCGATGTCCGAACGCAGGCGGAAGGTGTCCTCATAGAAGACGTCGGGGGCGGTATCCGCCGACTGCTGGGAGAGCGCGAGCTTGGTGGAATAGTCGTCATCATTGGCCTGGATCGGCTGCAGGTTGACCGTCACGCCCTTGTGCGCCGCTTCGAACTCGGGCTTGATCTTCTTGAAGAGCGTATCGAGGGCAGTGAACGAATCGGTCTTCTCGTAGACGATTTTCAAGGTCTTGGTGTCGCTCCCCGCGTCGGCGGCCGAGCAGCCGGCCAGTGCGATCATCGAGGTGGCCATCAACACGGACACGGCGAGTTTTGTGTTGCGATGCATGGTGCTCCTTTGCTCCATCAGTTGCCCCCCACGGACGGTCGCCGGTCCGATGACCGGCTGTGGCAAACCCAATACTAAATCGAATGGATAAACTCCTCAACCCTTCGGGCGCGCCCATACCCCAGCGTTATACAGCTGTTACCCGGCGTTCAGTGGGCCAGGAGCAGGCGGGCCGCGCGGGGGGCCAGAGCGTGGTCCAGCACCAGACAGGCAGCGCCGATGGCACCCACGTCCTCGCCGACGCCGGTGCCGACGACCTCGACCCGGTGGATGCTCCGAGCCACGGTGAGCTCATCGAGGAGGGAAGGGATGCGGCCGAGGTAGACCTCGCGGAGCCGCGCCCAGTACGGGCCGCCGAAGACGACCCGGTCGACGTCGAGGAGGTTGGTGATGACCGAGGCGGCCCTGGCGACGCGCATCGCCGAACGATCCAGGATCTCCGCGGCGACGGAATTGCGGCGCGCGGCCAGCGCGCAAAGCGCCGAGAACTGCTCGTCCACGGCGTGGGGGCCGTTCTGCACCCGGGTGTCGGCGAGAACACCCAGCTCCTCGGCTTCGAGAACGAGACTCTGCGGGGTGATGGTGACGGCGATGCATCCGCGGAGACCGCACACACAGAGCGGTCCCCCGGGGTCGGCGATCACGTGCCCGATCTCGCCGGCATTGTGCGAACGCCCGCGCACGACCTCGTTGTCGACGACGAGGCCGGCGCCAATCCCTGTGCCGAGGTAGAAGAAAACGAAACTTCCCGACCCGCTCGGGCCGCCGGCCCACGTCTCGGCGATGGCGGCCGCGGTGACATCCTTGTCGACGATCACCGAGAACCCGGTGGTTCGCGCGAGGGCGTCGCGGAGGGGCACCCGGTGCCAGCCGTGCAGGTGCGGCGGATCGACGACGGTGCCGCGCTCCGGGTCGATGGGTCCGGGCGTGGCGACCCCGAGCCCGGCGATCTTCTGCCGATCCACACCCGACTCCAGGATCAGTCGCTCGATCTCGCCGGAGATCGCCGTGATGATCCGGTTCGGGTCACCGGCCACCGGTGTTCTCTTGCGGGAGCGGACCAGGACAGTTCCGATCAGGTCCAGGATCGCAAAGGTCATCACGGCCGGATCGAGATGCACGCCGATCGCGTAGACAGCGTTCGGGTTCAGCCGCAGAATCGTGCGCGGCTTCCCCGCCCCGCCGCTCGCCTTGCCGGCCTCGACCACCATCTGCTGGTCGATCAGCTTGCGGCAAATGTTGGAGACCGTCTGGGCCGAGAGCCCGGTTGAGTGCCCGAGTTCCACCCGGCTGAGCCCCGTGCGTGAGCGACGGATCGAGTCGAGCACAACGGATCGGTTGAAATCGCCCATCCGGGGCAGGTTTGTTCCCCGCCGCGCCTGGGGTTCGACGTCACTGTCCACGGGTTCACCTCATGTTCGCTCATGCGTGTGGTGAATTGAATCCTATGGGCAGCCGCGCCGGCGCCCCGTCGCGAGTGGCGCGGGCCGACACCCCGCGAGAGCGCAGTTCTGGCCCCCACAGCGATGCTGAGAGGGCCAAAAGTGCGCGTTCCCGCATCCCGGCGGAGGCGGTTGCGGGGCGGGCGGGGAGGACCGGGCGCGGTTAGCCGCGGAGGTTGTAGCGCACGCTGGCGAGCTCGGCCTGGAGGGCCGGCGGCACGCGGTCGCCGAACTGGGCGAAGTACTCCTCGGTGAGGTCGCACTCGGCCAGCCAGGACGCGTGGTCGATGTGGAAGAGCTGCTCCACCGCATCCTCGGACAGGTCCAGGCCGTCCAGGTCCAGGCCGCCGGGGGCGGGGAGGCGCCCGATCGGAGTGTCGACGGCCGGCGCCTTGCCTTCGATCCGGCGCACGATCCACTCGATCACGCGCGAGTTCTCGCCGAAACCGGGCCAGAGGAAGCTGCCGTCGTGGCCCTTGCGGAACCAGTTCACCTGGAAGATCGCCGGCGCCTTGGCGCCGAGACCCCTGCCGACCGAGAGCCAGTGCGCCCAGTAGTCGGCCATGTTGTAGCCGCAGAACGGGAGCATTGCGAACGGGTCGCGGCGCAGCTCGCCGACGATGCCCTCCGCGGCGGCGGTCTTCTCCGAGGCGATGGTGGCTCCCATGAACACGCCGTGCTTCCAGCTGCGCGCCTGGGCGACGAGCGGCACGTTGGTGGCGCGGCGGCCGCCGAAGAGGATGGCGTCGATCGGCACGCCGCCGAACGCCTCCCAGTCGTCGGAGATCGACGGGCATTGGGCCGCGGCGACGGTGAACCGGGAGTTGGGGTGCGCGGCCGGAGTGCTCGAGGCGGGCGTCCAGTCGTTGCCCTCCCAGTCGATCAGGTGGCTCGGCGGCGTCTCGGTGAGGCCTTCCCACCAGACGTCTCCGTCGTCACGCAGTGCGACGTTCGTGAAGATGGTGTTGCCCCAGACGGTGGCGACGGCGGTCGGGTTGGTGACCTCGCCGGTGCCGGGGGCGACGCCGAAGAAGCCGGCCTCCGGGTTGATCGCCCACAGGCGCCCGTCGGTGCCGGGGCGCAGCCAGGCGATGTCGTCACCGATGGTCTCGACCTTCCAGCCGGGGATGGTCGGGCGCAGCATCGACAGGTTGGTCTTACCGCAGGCCGACGGGAACGCGGCGGCCAGGTGGGAGACGCCGCCCTCGGGGGAGGTGACCTTGATCAGGAGCATGTGCTCGGCGAGCCAGCCCTCATCGCGGGCCATCACCGAGGCGATCCGCAGCGCGAAGGACTTCTTGGAGAGCAGCGCGTTGCCCCCGTAGCCGGAGCCGAAGGACCAGACCTCGCGGGTCTCTGGGAACTGCACGATGTACTTGGTGTCGTTGCAGGGCCATTCGACGTCGGCGCGGTGGTGTCCCTCGGCGTCGACCAGCGGGTAACCCACGCTGTGCAGGGTGTGCACCCAGCTCGCGCCGGCCTCGATCAGGCGCAGCACCTGCACGCCCATCCGGGTCATGATGCCCATGTTGAGCACGACGTAGGGCGAGTCGGTGATCTCCACCCCGAGCTGCGAGATGGGGCCGCCGAGCGGGCCCATCGAGAACGGCACGACGTACATGGTGCGACCGCGCATGCTGCCGGCGAAGACCTCGGTCAGCTCGGCGCGCATCGCCCCCGGGTCGGCCCAGTTGTTGGTGGGGCCGGCATCCTCCGGGTCGGTCGAGCAGATGAAGGTGCGGTCCTCGACCCGGGCGACGTCGGACGGGCTGGTGCGGGCGAGGTAGCTGTTGGGGCGCCACTCCGGGTTCAGCCGGATGAGCTTGCCCTCGGTGACGAGCTGCTTGGCGAGGGCGTCGGCCTCGCGCAGGGAGCCGTCGCACCAGACGATCGCGTCGGGCTGGGTCAACCGGGCGATTTCGTCCACCCAGGCCTGGAGGTTGGGGTCGGTGGTTCCAGCGGCGTTGCGGGACTCGCCCCCGCCGGTCTGAACTGAGACATTCGCGATGGTCATCTCCTGGCCTTTCGTCTTCGATCGGGTGCATCGGATGGGTAACTTTGCCCGCTAAATCAAGAATGCGCCTGTTTCCCGCATTCCGTGGGCATTCTTTCCGTTAAGAATCGCGATTCTTTCGGTAATGTTAAGGAATGCCCACACGTGCCTCCGATCTCGTCACCCTCGGCCTGCGCATCCGTCATTTCCGCGGCGAGAGCGGCCTCACCCTCGACCAGCTCGGCGATCGGGTCGGCCTTGCCGGCAGCCAGCTCTCCCTGATCGAGAACGGACGGCGCGAGCCCAAGCTGTCGACGCTGCAGGATGTCGCCACCGCCCTGGCCGTGCCCATCACCGAACTGCTCAGCGGCGAGGCTCCCAACACGCGGGCGGCCCTGGAGATCGAGCTCGCCCGGGCACAGAAGAACCCGCTCTACGGCGCCCTCGGCCTGCCGACGGTGAAGGTGACCAAGGGCATGCCGCTCGCGGCGCTCGAATCCCTGCTCGGCCTGCACCGGGAACTCGCCCGCCGGGCCAGCGAGGCCATCGCCACGCCGGAGGAGGCGCGGCGGGCGAACACCGAGCTGCGCGAGCTCATGCGCGAGCAGGACAACTACATGCCCGACATCGAGCAGCTCGCCGAGGACCAGGTGCGGGCATCCGGTCACGTGTCGGGCGCGCTCACCCACCGCGAGGTGAGCGTGATGGCCGAGCAGCTCGGCTTCAACCTGATCTACGTGAACGACCTGCCCAACTCGACCCGGTCGGTGACCGACCTGGTCAACCACCGCATCTACCTGCCGCCGGCGTCGATCCCCGGCGGGCACGGGCTGCGCTCGATGGCGTTGCAGGCGATGGGGCACCGGCTGCTCGGCCACGAACGCCCGGACAGCTACGCCGAGTTCCTCTGGCAGAGGCTGCAGATCAACTATTTCGCGGCGGCCTGCCTGATGCCCCGGAACGCCTCGGTGGCGTTCCTCGCCAACGCGAAGCGGGAGCGCGAGCTCTCGGTCGAGGATTTCCGCGACGCGTTCGGGGTGACGCACGAGGCCGCCGCCCTGCGCCTGACCAACCTGGCCACCTCCCACCTGGAGATGCCGCTGCATTTCCTGCGGGTCACCGGTGACGGCGCCCTGCAGAAGGGCTACGAGAACGACGGACTGCCGCTGCCGGTGGATGTGACCGGGTCGATCGAGGGCCAGTACGTCTGCAAGCAGTGGAGCGCCCGCAGCGCCTTCACCCACACCAACCGCACGACCGAGTTCTACCAGTACACCGACACCCCGGTCGGCACGTTCTGGTCGGCCACCCAGACGGGTGTGGCGGATGGCGGCGAGTTCTCGATCAGCGTGGGGGTGCCGTTCGCGCAGGCGAAGTGGTTCCGCGGCCGGGAGACCACCCAGCGGGCCGTGTCCCGCTGCCCCGACGAGTCCTGCTGCCGCCGCCCGGCGTCGGAGGTCTCCTCCCGCTGGGCCGGCAAGGCCTGGCCGAGCGCCCGGTTGCACGCGCACGTGCTCTCCCCGCTGCCGAGCGGCACCTTCCCCGGCGTCGACGACACCGAGGTCTACGAGTTCCTGGAGGCGCACGCCTCGGAGTAGCACGCGGCGGCGGCCCCGAAGGTGCCGCCGCCGCGCCGTGTATCAACTCAGTCGTGTGTCAACTCAGAAGACCCCGCTCACGTCGTCGAAGAAGTACGTGCGGTCGGACGGCATCGGTGCGTAGCCGCCGGCGCCGACGAAGTAGTCGAAGAAGACGCTCACCTTGTTGTAGGTGCTGGC
>NZ_SOFM01000022.1:0-19848 GCF_004402705.1 Cryobacterium mannosilyticum
CAGCGCCCGATCGCCCGCGCCGACACCAGCCCATCGACATCCGACATGGGACTGAGCGCTGGCCTCGGATCGCCAGCCTCCAATAATCAACAGGCTCTCTATCGTGCGCCCGCTGCCGGAAGGTGCGCCACGAGCGTGAGCGGAGCAGTCGGCTAGCCGACCGTGCCGGGGGCGTCGAGGGCGCCCGAACAGGACTCGCCCGGCTCGGGCGCGGTCGGCCCGTTCCGGTAAGCGGCGGCGAAGGCCGGGATGCGCGGGTCGGCGGCCGAGTCCAGCCGGAGCTGCACGTTCCAGGCGGTCAGCACGACCGGTGAGCCCAGCCCGGGGTAGGGCGAGACGAGCACGTGGTCGCCGGGCAGGGCCGCCCGCAATGCCGAGACCTCGGCCGGGGCGAGCGCCGGGTCGTAGGTCGCCCAGACCGCGCCGTGCTCGAGGGAGTGCACGGCGTTCTCGTTCGGCACCGGCCGGTCGTAGACCCCGCAGTCCAGCCAGACGGGACTGTGCGGCCCGCCGGCCGGCGGGGTCTGCGGGTAGGCGACGGATGTCGTGACGTGGCTCGGTTTGTTGGCGAACGTCTCCAGCCCCGCGATCGGGGCTGCGCCGGGGGTGGCGGCCGGCGTCGCGTTCGGCGTCGCCGGGGCGGCTCCCGTCGCGCCGGCGCCGGTGGTGCCGGCGGACTCGCCCGGCGCGCTCGCGGGCGCGAGCACCGAGGAGACGAGCAGCGCGCTCACGGCGACGGCGGCGAGCACGCCCAGGGCGAGGCCGAACCGGCGGTTCCAGACCAGGCGCTTCACCTCGCGGGGCGAGCGCGGGGCATCCGTCGTGTCGTCAGCGGGCACGGGCGTCTTCAGCATGGTCGCGATTCTACGCAGCCCGGCTGAGCCTGCTGCGCGGGCCGCAGTCTGGTGACTCCGAGCACGCTTCGCTAGAGTGGGAAACGTGTTCGTTCTGATGTCGTGTCCGCGGTGTTGTTGTCGCTAGCCAACCCCGCATTCCCGCACGACCTCGCGATTCCCTCGGCGCGTGCAGCCTCCGGCCGCGCGGCGAGTGAACCACGACGCGACACCATGACGAAGGACACTCCATGAAAATTGCCGACACCATTCTCGACCTGATCGGCGACACCCCGCTGGTCAAGCTCCACAAGGTCACGGAGGGCGTGACCGCCACCGTGCTGGTCAAGCTCGAATACCTCAACCCGGGCGGCTCGTCCAAGGACCGCATCGCGACCCGGATCATCGACGCCGCCGAACGCGACGGCCTGCTCCTGCCCGGCGGCACCATCGTCGAGCCCACCTCCGGCAACACCGGCGTCGGCCTCGCCCTGGTCGCCCAGCAGCGCGGCTACCGGTGCGTGTTCGTGCTGCCGGACAAGGTCGGCGAGGACAAGCGCAACGTGCTCACGGCCTACGGCGCGGAGATCGTGGTGACCCCGACATCCGTCGCCCCCGACCACCCCGACTCCTATTACAGCGTCTCCGACCGGCTGGCCCGGGAGATCCCGGGGGCGTTCAAGCCGAACCAGTATGCCAACCCGAACGGGCCGCTCAGCCACTATGAGACCACCGGCCCCGAGATCTGGCGCGACACCGACGGCACCATCACCCACTTCGTGGCGGGCGTAGGCACCGGCGGCACCATCACCGGCACCGGGCGCTACCTGCGCGAAGTGTCCGGCGACACCGTGCGCATCATCGGCGCCGACCCCGAGGGATCGGTCTACTCCGGCGGCACCGGCCGGCCGTACCTGGTCGAGGGCGTCGGCGAGGACTTCTGGCCGGCCGCCTACGACCCGGCCGTCGTGCACGAGGTGATCGCCGTCTCCGACGCCGACTCCTTCGCGATGACCCGCCGCCTCGCCCTCGAGGAGGGAATCCTGGTCGGCGGCTCGAGCGGAATGGCCGTCGTCGCCGCCCTCCGCGCCGCCGAGAAGCTCACCGCCGCCGACACCATCGTCGTGCTGCTGCCCGACGGCGGCCGCGGCTACCTGGGCAAGATCTTCAACGACGGCTGGATGCGCAGCTACGGTTTCACCAACGCGCCCGCCGGGCACACCGTCGCCAACCTGCTCGAATCGAAGACCGGCACGCTCCCGGCGTTCGTCTACGTGCACCCGAGCGCCACCGTGCGCGACGCTATCGAGAGGATGACGTCGTCGAGCGTCTCCCAGGTGCTCGTGCTGACCGCGAAACCGCCGGTCGTCATGGGCGAGGTCGTCGGTTCCCTCGACGAACGCCACCTGATGGAACTCGTCTTCTCCGGGGAAGCCAAACTTGGCGACCAGGTCAGCGCCTTCGTCAGCGACTCCCTGCCGATGATCGGCGTGAACGAGCCCGTCGCCGCAGCCCGCGCCGCCTTCGCCGGCCACGATGCGCTGCTCGTCACCGACGGCGGCAAACCCCTCGGCGTCATCACCCGCCACGACCTGCTCACCTACCTGAGCGCCTAGACCGTCTCCGACAGTAAGGACCACCCATGGCTCGCACGCAGAACTTCGACACCATCGCCATCCACGCCGGACAGGACTTCGATCCGACCACCGGCGCCGTCATCCCGCCGATCTACCAGACCTCCACCTACGTGCAGGAGAGCATCGGCAACCTGCGCGGCGGCTACGAGTACAGCCGCGGCGGCAACCCCACCCGCACCGTGCTGGAGACCCTGCTCGCCGCGCTCGAGGGCGGCAAGCACGGGCTGTCCTTCGCCAGCGGGCTCGCCGCCGAGGACACCATCCTGCGCGCCCTCCTGGCGCCCGGCGACCACATCGTGCTCGGCAACGACGTCTACGGCGGCACCCACCGGCTGATCAACAAGGTGCACGGCGCCTGGGGTGTGCGGAACACCACGGTCGAGATGTCGGACCTCACCGCCGTCGAACGGGCGATCATCCCCGGCGAGACGAAGATCCTCTGGGTGGAGACGCCGAGCAACCCGCTGATGAAGATCAGCGACATCGCCGCGCTCGCCGAGCTCGGGCACCGGTTCGGGGTCACCGTCATCGTCGACAACACGTTCGCTTCGCCCGCGCTGCAGCATGCGCTGGCCTTCGGCGCCGACGTGGTCGTGCACTCCACCACCAAGTACCTCGGCGGCCACTCCGACGTGCTCGGCGGCGCCCTGGTCATCAACGACGACGCCCTGGCCGAGAAGGCCCAGTTCCTGCAGTTCGCGGCCGGCCCGGTCTCCGCGCCCCTCGACGCCTGGCTCACCGTGCGCGGCATCAAGACCCTGTCGGTGCGAATGGACCGCCACTGCAGCAACGCGCAGGCGATCGCCGAACACCTGCAGGGCCACCCGGCCATCGACACCGTGTACTACCCCGGGCTGCCGGACCACCCCGGCCACGACCTGGCGAAAAAGCAGATGCGCGGCTTCGGCGGCATGCTGTCCCTCGCCTTCGCCGGGGGAGCGCCCGCGGCGCGCGCCTTCGCCGAGTCGACCCACCTGTTCCAGCTGGCCGAGTCTCTCGGCGGGGTCGAATCCCTCGTGAACTACCCGTCCGAGATGACGCACGCCTCGGTGCGCGGCACCGAACTCGAGGTGCCCGACAACATCATCCGCCTCTCGGTGGGCATCGAAGACGTGGCCGACCTGATCGACGACGTGGAGCAGGCCCTGCCCGCTCGCTAAACCTTGGCAGTTTTTCGATGGAGCGTGTCGTCTCTGCCATTTCGCTGGCGGCGACGGCGCACGATCATGGTGGAGTGACGATCAACCCAGACACTGAGACAGTGATCCCCGACCCTCTGCCGACGGATGCGCGGCCCGCGCACGCCGGATCCCTCGGCCTGGTGCAGGGCACGGCCCTCTACATCGCGGCCGTGCTCGGCACCGGAATCCTGGTGCTGCCGGGCCTCGCGGCGACCGCGGCCGGGCCGGCCTCGCTCGTGGCCGTCTTCGCCGTGTTCCTGCTCTCGATCCCGCTCGCCGGAACCTTCGCCGCGCTGGCCTCGCGCTACCCCGACCCGGGTGGCGTGGCCAGTTATGTGCGGCGCGCGCTCGGCCAGACCTGGGCCCGAATGACCGGCTACTGGTTCTTCTTCGGGGTGGGCTTCGGCGCCCCTGTCGTGGCCATGCTCGGCGCGGAATATGTCGTGGCGATCATCGGCGCCGACCGGGCTGCCGTTCCCGGGGTGGCCCTCCTGATCCTGATCCCGCCGTTCGTCTCCAACTTCTTCGGCCTGCGGGTGTCCGGCCTGCTGCAGCTCGCGCTCACCGGCGCCCTCCTGTTCGTCGTCGTCGGCGTGGTCGCCGTCGCCTTCCCGGCCGCGGACCCCGGCAACCTCGAACCGTTCCTGCCGAACGGCTGGGGCGGCGTCGGCACGGCGATCAGCCTGTTCGTCTGGGCCTTCGCCGGTTGGGAGGTCGGCACCCACATCGCCGGCGAATTCCGCAACCCGCGCCGGGTCATCCCACTCGCCACCGCGATCGCCCTCGTCGTGGTCGGGATTGCCTATCTCGCCCTGCAGTACGTGACCATCGCCGTGCTCGGCCCGCGGGCCGGCCACGGCCAGGTGCCCCTGCTCGACCTGGTCCAGGCCGCGCCGCTCGGGGTCGGGCCGCTCCTCGTGGCGGTGATCGCCGCCGTCGTGGCGCTCGGTGTGCTGAACGTGTACATCGGCGCCTTCGCGAAGCTCGGCGCCTCACTCGGCCGGGACGGCGACCTGCCCGGGTGGATGACCCCCGGCGTCGAATCCGGCGGTATCCCGCGCCGCAGCCTGGCCGTCGTGGCCGGGCTCACCGGCAGCTACTTCACCGTCATGGTCAGCCAGGGGCTGCCCCTGGCGGCCTTCATCCTCATCCACACGAGCTCGATGGTGGCCATCTACACGCTCGGCATGATCGCGGCCGTGCGCCTGCTCGCCACCTGGTCGCTGGGCTGGTGGCTCGCCGTCGTGTCCGTGGCGCTCACCGCCGGGCTGCTCGTGCTGGCAGGGCCCAACCTCGTCGTCCCCGCCGTGCTGGCGGTCGTGGCGCTCATCGTGCGGGCCGCCAAGCGGCACCGACTCCGTCCGTCCCTCACCAAGGAGCCCCTGTGACCGGCACCCGCCCCCGCTTCGTCGACCTCAGCCACGAGATCCGGGCGGGTCTGGTGACCTACCCCGGGCTTCCTGCCCCCGTCATCTCGCCGCACCTCACCCGGGAAGACTCCCGGTCGAAATACGCCCCCGGGACCGAATTCGCAATGGATATGATCACCATGATCGGCAACACGGGCACCTATCTCGACAGCCCGTTCCACCGATACCCTCAGGGCGCCGACCTGGCGGGCCTCGCCCTCGACACCCTGGCCGACCTGCCCGCGGAGGTATTCCATCTGACGGATGCCACCTCCCGCGGCATAGCCCCCGACGCATTCAACCGGCGGGGGAGCGGCCTGGCCGGTTCCGCCGTGTTGCTCCACACCGGCTGGGATGCTCACTTCGGCACCCCGGGGTACGCCGTCGGCGCGCCGTACCTGACCGGCGCGGCCGCGCAGGTGCTGATCGACTCCGGGGTCGTCCTGGTCGGGATCGATTCCCTCAACATCGACGACACCGAGTCGGGCGGGGAACGGCCCGCGCATTCCCTACTGCTTGCCGCGGGCATCCATGTGGTGGAGCACCTCACCGGGCTCGCGGCGCTGCCGGACGCCGGCGCCAGCTTCACGGCCGTGCCGCCGAAGGTCGCGGGCTTCGGCACCTTCCCGGTGCGGGCCTACGCGCGGCTGTGACGCTCACCGGCCCGATGTGACAGTCACGCGCCGGGATGTGACAGTAACCTCAAGGGAACGCCGGCACCGCCTGCCGGCAATGTGACTGTCACACCGTGCTTTCCGACCGGCGGCCAGGTGTGCATAATTGATATGCGTTCACGTTTGTGACCGTGCACATGTGAACAAGGTCGTTACGTGACAGAGAATCTGCCCAAGGTGCGGGCGCCCAGCATCCGGGACGTGGCCCGCCTGGCCGGGGTCTCCCACCAGACCGTGTCGCGCGTTCTGAACAACCACCCGAGCATTCGTGAGACGACCAAGGCCCGCGTACTCCAGGTCATGGAAGACCTCCAGTACCGGCCGAACCGTGCGGCGCGGGCACTCTCCCGCGGGCGATCCCGCACGATCGGGATCCTCTCGGCGCAGAGTTCCGAGTACGGACCCGCCAGCAGCATTGCGGCGATCCAGGACGCGGCACGGGAAGCCGGGTACTACGTCAACACCGCGAACCTGACCACGGTCGACCAGGAGTCGATCGAGGCGGCCCTCATGCACCTGATGCTGCAGGCCGTGGAGGGAATCGTGGTGATCGCACCCCAGGTGCGGGTCTTCGACGTGCTCGAGCAACTCTCGATCACGGTGCCCTTCGTGTCGTTGCAGTCAACCGGCCATCTCGACGACCACGCCCTGTCGGTCGACCAGATCGCCGGCGCCCGGCTTGCCACCCGGCACTTGATCGACCTCGGCCACCGGCGGATCTACCATCTGGCCGGCCCGCAGGACTGGATCGAGGCGGAGGCGCGGATGCGCGGCTTCCTCGATGAGATGGGGGCGATGGATGTCCCCACGACGGCTCCGATCCTCGGCGACTGGACCGCGGACTTCGGCTACCACGCGGGGCGGGAGCTTTTCGGCCGCCGCGATTTCACCGCGATCTTCTCCTCGAACGACCAGATGGCGCTCGGGCTCATGCACGCGGCCAGGGACGCCGGCCTGGACATCCCGCGGGACATCAGCATCGTGGGCTTCGACGACATCCCCGAGGCGGCGCACTTCTGGCCGCCGCTGACCACGGTGCGGCAGGACTTCGGCGAACTCGGCCGCCGCTGCATCGCCCTGCTGCTGAGCAATCTCCCGGGCGGTGAGCCCATCGTCGACCGCGATCCGATCATGCCGCGGCTGATCGTGCGCGAGTCGACGGCGCCGCCGGCCTTCTGAGCCCGCGCCGGTTTCGGCAGGCCGCCACCTTGGGGCGGGGGCGGCCTGCCGAAACCGGCGCGCCCTGACGCTGAAGCCGCACCGGAGCGAGCGGATGCCGCGCCCGGTCGGCCGAGAAACCGCCCAACCCCGGACTGGGGGGGACCGTTCTCAAGTCGACGCAAATCGGACTTGACACCGGAGTCGCTAGTGGGGCTAACATAAGACCACCGAATGTGACCGATCACATTCGACTGTCACATCCGGTCCGAGAACCACCCGGGCAGGCGCAGCACCAGCCAGACAAGGGAGTCGATTTCGTGAGCACGACCGAGCAGCCGCCGGCACAGGCAGGCGACGAGAGCTACGTCATCGGGATCGACTACGGGACCCTGTCCGGTCGCGCTGTCGTCGTGCGCGTCTCCGACGGAGTCGAACTCGGATCGGCCGTGCTCGACTACCCGCACGCCGTGATGGATACCGTCCTCGCCGCCACCGGAGCGGTCCTCCCGCCCGAGTGGGCGCTGCAGGTTCCGGCGGACTATGTGGCCGTGCTGAAGAGCGCCGTGCCCGCCGCGATCGCTGCCGCGGGTATCGATCCGGCGCTCGTGATCGGCGTCGGCACCGACTTCACCGCCTGCACCATGGTGCCGGTGCTCGCCGACGGCACGCCCCTGAACGAATTGCCCGAGTACGCCGACCGGCCGCACGCCTACGTCAAGTTGTGGAAGCACCACGCCGCGCAGCGCCAGGCCGACCGCATCAACGAGCTGGCCGCCAGCCGCGGCGAGAGCTGGCTGCCGCGCTACGGCGGACTCATCTCGAGCGAGTGGGAGTTCGCCAAGGGTCTGCAGCTGCTCGAGGAAGACCCCGAACTGTACAACCGGATGGACCACTGGGTGGAGGCCGCCGACTGGATCGTCTGGCAGCTCACCGGGAACTACGTGCGCAACGCCTGCACCGCCGGGTACAAGGGCATCCTGCAGGACGGCGCCTACCCGAGCGAGGAGTTCCTCGCCGCCCTCAACCCCGCGTTCGCCCAGTTCGCGAACGAGAAGGTCGCCCACGAGATCGGCCGGCTCGGGGCATCCGCGGGCACCCTGTCGATGGAGGCCGCGGCCTGGACCGGCCTGCCGGAAGGCATCGCCGTGGCCGTCGGCAACGTCGACGCCCACGTCACCGCCCCCGCCGCCCAGGCGGTCGAGCCCGGCCAGATGGTCGCGATCATGGGCACCTCGACCTGCCAGGTGATGAATTCCGACCACCTCGCCGAAGTCCCCGGCATGTGCGGCGTCGTCGACGGCGGCATCGTCTCCGGGCTCTACGGCTATGAGGCCGGCCAGTCCGGCGTCGGCGACATCTTCGCCTGGTACGTCGCCAACCAGGTTCCGCCGCGCTGCCACGAGGCCGCGAAGGATGCCGGGCTGAGCGTGCACCAGTACCTCACCGAGCTGGTCCGCGACCAGCCGGTCGGCGGCCACGGGCTCGTCGCCCTCGACTGGCACAGCGGCAACCGCTCCGTGCTCGTCGACCACCAGCTCTCCGGACTCGTGCTCGGAGCGACCCTCACCACTCGCCCGGAAGAGATCTACCGGGCCCTGCTCGAGGCCACCGCGTTCGGCGCCCGCACCATCGTCGAGACTTTCAACGCGAGCGGGGTGCCGGTCACCGAGTTCATCGTCGCCGGCGGGCTGCTGAGGAACAGCTTCCTGATGCAGACCTACAGCGACATCCTGCGGATGCCGATCTCCACCATCGCGAGCGACCAGGGGCCAGCGCTCGGCTCGGCCATCCACGCGGCCGTCGCCGCCGGCGCCTACGCCGATGTGCGAGCAGCCGGGAAGGCGATGGGCAAGCTCAACAGGAACGTCTACACGCCGAACGAAGAGTCGGCGACCGCCTACGACACGTTGTTCGCGGAGTACTCGCTGCTGCACGACTACTTCGGCCGCGGCGCCAACGATGTGATGCACCGGCTCAAGGCCCTGCGGCGCGACGCCCTCGCGCCGGGCGCCCTCGCACCGGTGGCCGCCGGCGCCGAGGCGGTGCCCGCATGAGCTCGTTCGGACCAAGGATCGAGGTGGCCGTCGCCCGGCTCCGCGACGACATCGCCCGGCTGCACGCAGAGCTCACCCGCAACGATCTGGTCGTCTGGACCGGCGGCAACGTCTCCGGCCGCGTGCCGGGAGCCGACCTGTTCGTGATCAAGCCCAGCGGCGTCGACTACGCCGATCTCGCGCCGGAGAACATGATCCTCTGCGACCTGGGCGGCAACGTGATCCAGGGCACCCCCGGGTCGGACCGGTCCCCGTCCAGCGACACCGCCGCCCACGCCTACGTTTACCGGCACATGCCGGAGGTCGGCGGCGTCGTGCACACGCACTCCACCTACGCGACCGCGTGGGCAGCCCGAGGCGAGGCGATCCCCTGCGTGATCACCGCCATGGCCGACGAGTTCGGGGGCCCAGTGCCGGTCGGAACGTTCGCGATCATCGGCGACGACACCATCGGCCGCGGCATCGTCGAAGCCCTGACCGGGCACCGCTCCCGGGCCGTGCTGATGCAGAACCACGGCCCGTTCACGATCGGCAAGGATGCCCGCGACGCCGTCAAAGCTGCCGTCATGGTCGAAGACGTGGCCCGCACCGTACACATCGCCCGCCAGGGCGGCAAACTCATCCCCATCCCGCAGGCCGCGATCGATTCCCTCTTCACCCGCTACCAAAACGTCTACGGACAAGCACCGCAAGGAGCACTCAAGTAATGCCTACTCTCTCCACGACCCTCGACCACTACGAGGTCTGGTTCCTCACCGGCAGCCAGAACCTCTACGGTGAGGAAACGCTGCGCCAGGTCGCCGAGCAGTCCAAGGCCATCGCCGACGCCCTCGGCGCGTCCAGCGACGTGCCCGTGAAGATCGTCTGGAAGCCCGTCCTCAAGGACTCCGAGTCGATCCGCCGGGCCGCGCTCGACGCGAACTCCGCCGACCACGTGATCGGCCTGATCGCCTGGATGCACACCTTCTCCCCGGCGAAGATGTGGATCTCGGGCCTCGACGCGCTGACCAAGCCCCTCCTGCACCTGCACACCCAGGCCAACGTCGAACTGCCGTGGAGCGAGATCGACTTCGACTTCATGAACCTCAACCAGGCCGCCCACGGTGACCGGGAGTTCGGCTACATCCAGACCCGCCTCGGGGTCTCCCGCAAGACCGTCGTCGGCCACGTGTCGAACCCGGCAGTCACCTCGAGCATCGGGACCTGGACCCGCGCCGCGGCCGGCTGGGCCGCGGCCCGCAGCATGAAGCTCGCCCGCTTCGGCGACAACATGCGCTACGTCGCCGTCACCGAGGGCGACAAGACCGAAGCCGAACTCCGGTTCGGCGTGCAGGTGAACACCTGGCCCGTCAACGAACTCGCCGATGCCGTGCACGCGGCAACGGATGCCCAGATCGACGCCCTCGTCGCCGAATACGAGGACCTCTACGACGTGGCCCCCGAACTGCGCCGGGGCGGAGAGCGCAACGACTCGCTCCGCTACGGCGCCGCGATCGAGATCGGCCTCAAGTCCTTCCTCGAGGCCGGCGGATTCAGCGCCTTCACGACCAGCTTCGAAGACCTCGGCGCCCTCCGCCAGCTGCCCGGCCTCGCCGTGCAGCGACTGATGGAACAGGGCTACGGCTTCGGTGCGGAGGGCGACTGGAAGACGGCCGTCCTCGTGCGCGTCGCCAGCGTGATGGGCGCGGGTCTCCCCGGCGGTGCGAGCCTGATGGAGGACTACACCTACGACCTCACCCCCGGGGCGGAGCTCATCCTCGGCGCCCACATGCTCGAGGTCAACCCCGCACTCTCGAGTGCCCGGCCGACCCTCGAGATCCACCCGCTCGGCATCGGCGGCCGCGAAGACCCCGTTCGCCTCGTCTTCAACGCCGACTCCGGCCCCGCCGTGGTCGTCGCGATGAGCGACATGCGCGACCGGTTCCGTCTCGTCGCGAACGTCGTCGAGGTCGTCGAACCCACCGAGGCGCTCCCCAAGCTCCCGGTCGGCCGCGCCGTCTGGAGCCCCGAGCCCGACTTCGCCACCTCCGCCGCAGCCTGGCTCACCGCCGGCGCCGCCCACCACACCGTGATGTCGACCGCCGTCGGCATCGAGGTGTTCCACGATTTCGCCGAGATCGCTCGCACCGAGCTTCTCGTGATCGACAAGACCACCACCCTGCGGGACTTCACCCGCGAGGTGCGCTGGAACCAGGCCTACTACCGACTGGCACAAGGCCTGTAATCACACCCATCAGCACCCACCACCAACTGCAATCAGAGTTGATACAGAAACACGAAAGGTAAATCAGTGAAGACACGTAAGGTCCTCGCCGGCATCGCTGCCATCGGACTTGCACTCTCCCTCGCGGCCTGCTCCGGCGGAACCCGTGGCGGCACCACGACGGTTGACGACACGGCCGGAGCCAACAAGGGTGCCCTCGTCGGGGTTGCTATGCCGACCAAGACCTCCTCCCGCTGGATCAAGGACGGCGACGCCGTCAAGGCCTCGCTCGAGAAGCTCGGCTACAAGGTCGACCTCGAATACGGCGACGACAAGATCCCGAACCAGGTGCAGCAGATCAGCAACATGCTGACCAAGGGCGCCAAGGTCCTCATCATCGCCTCCATCGACGGCACCGCCCTCAGCGACCAGCTCGACCAGGCCGCCAAGTCCGGCGTCAAGGTCATCGCGTACGACCGGCTGATCAACGGCAACAAGAACGTCGACTATTACACGACCTTCGACAACAACGAGGTCGGCGTTCAGCAGGCCACGAGCCTGCTCACCGGACTCGGCGTTCTCGACAAGGACGGCAAGGACACCGGCGCGACCGGCCCGTTCAACGTCGAACTGTTCGCGGGCAGCCCTGACGACAACAACGCCACGTTCTTCTTCAATGGCGCGATGGACACCCTCAAGCCGTTCATTGACAAGGGCGTCGTCGTCGTCAAGAGCGGCCAGGTCGGTTTCACCCAGGTGGCAACCCTGCGTTGGGACCCGGCGACCGCCCAGAAGCGGATGCAGAACCTCATTGCCAGCACGTACTCCGACGGCAGCAAGGTTGACGGCGTCCTGTCCCCGTACGACGGTCTCTCGATCGGCATCATCTCGGCGCTGACCAGCTCCGGTTACGCCACCGATGCCCTCCCGATCGTCACCGGCCAGGACGCGGAAGCGGCCTCGGTCAAGTCGATCATCGCCGGCCAGCAGTACTCCACCATCTACAAGGACACTCGCCTGCTGGGCGACGAAGCCGTGAAGATGGCCGACGACCTGCTCAACGGCAGGACCCCTGAGGTCAACGACACCAAGAGCTACGACAACAAGGTCAAGATCGTCCCGACCTACCTGTTCCCGCCCAAGGTCGTCACGAAGGACAACTACAAGGAACTCCTGATCGACACCGGGTACTACACCGAAGCAGACCTCAAGTAGGTTTTCTCCCACACCGGGTAGTGGCGGCGGAGACGCCGCCACTACCCTCACCCCTACCACCGGAAGAAGAAGTAACGGTGACCACAAATATTCTCGAGATGCGCAGCATCACGAAAACCTTCCCCGGAGTCAAAGCGCTTCAGGACGTCTCCCTCGCGGTGCAGCGGGGCCATATTCACGCGATTTGCGGTGAGAACGGCGCAGGAAAATCCACCCTGATGAAGGTGCTGTCGGGGGTCTACCCGGCCGGCACCTACGACGGTGAAATCGTCTTCGAAAACGAGACCGTCGCCTTCAAATCGATCAACGAGTCCGAAGCCACCGGCGTGGTCATCATCCACCAGGAACTCGCACTGAGCCCCTTCCTGTCCATCGCCGAAAACATCTTCCTCGGCAACGAGCAGCAGTCGGGCGGCTGGATCGACTGGAACAAGACCAACCTCGAGGCCGCGAAACTGCTCGCCCGGGTCGGCCTCAAGGACAACCCGATCACCAAGGTGCGCGACATCGGCGTCGGCAAGCAGCAGCTCGTCGAGATCGCCAAGGCGCTCTCCAAGGAGGTGAAGCTCCTCATCCTGGACGAGCCGACCGCCGCCCTGAACGACGAGGACTCCGCGCACCTGCTGGACCTGATGAAGCATCTCAAGGGCCAAGGCATCACGTCGATCATGATCAGCCACAAGCTGAACGAGATCAAGGCCGTCGCCGACGAGGTCACCATCATCCGTGACGGCAAGCTGATCGAAACCCTCGACATGCACACCGACGAGATCTCGGAAGAACGCATCATCAAGGGGATGGTCGGCCGTGACCTCGGCAGCCGCTACCCGGACCACACGCCGCACATCGGCGAGGAGCTCCTCCGGGTCGAGGACTGGAACGTCTACCACCCGCTGGACCACCAGCGCAAGGTCGTCAAGGACGCCAACATCTCGGTCAGGGCCGGCGAAATCGTCGGCATCGCCGGGCTGATGGGCGCGGGCCGCACCGAACTCGCGATGAGCGTGTTCGGCCATAGCTACGGCCACAACATCTCGGGCAAGGTCTACAAGAACGGCGCCCTCGTCGACACCAGCACGGTGGCGGCCGCGATCGACCACGGCCTCGCCTACGCCACGGAGGACCGCAAGCGCTACGGCCTGAACCTGATCGAAGACATCAAGCGGAACATCTCGCTGGTGTCGCTGCACAAGATCTCGAAGCGCGGCTGGGTGGACTCCAACCAGGAGATCGTCGTCGCCGAGGGCTACCGCAAGAGCATGAACATCAAGGCCCCCAGCGTCGAGGCCCTGGCCGGCAAGCTCTCGGGCGGCAACCAGCAGAAGGTCGTGCTGTCGAAGTGGATGTTCTCCGACCCGGATGTCCTCATCCTCGACGAGCCGACCCGCGGAATCGACGTCGGCGCCAAGTACGAGATCTACGGGATCATCAACAAACTCGCCGACGACGGCAAGGGTGTGATCGTCATCTCGTCCGAGCTGCCGGAGCTGATCGGCATCTGCGACCGGATCTACACGATCTTCGAGGGGCGCATCACGGCTGACGTGCCCCGCGGTCAGGCGACCGCCGAATACCTTATGCAACACATGACTCAGGAAAGGGAGAAGGACAACCGATGAGCGCGTTCAGATCTGCACTTAATTACCTTGGCAGCCAGCTTCGCCAAGTCGGCCTCATCATCGCCCTTCTCGCGATCACCATCTTCTTCCAGATCGCGACGAGCGGCATCACGCTCAAGCCGATCAACGTGTCGAACCTGATCGTGCAGAACAGCTACATCCTGATCCTGGCCGTCGGGATGGTGATGGTCATCATCGCCGGCCACATCGACCTGTCGGTCGGTTCCGTCGTCGCCTTCGTCGGCGCCATGGCTGGTGTGATGATCACGCAGTGGAACATCCCGTGGTGGGCCGCCATCGTGCTCTGCCTCGGCGTCGGCGCGGTGGTCGGAGTGTGGCAGGGGTTCTGGATCGCCTACTTCGGGATACCGGCCTTCATCGTCACCCTGGCCGGCATGCTCACCTTCCGCGGCCTCACCCAGATCGCCCTGCAGAACCAGCAGATCTCCCCGTTCCCGGACGAGTTCCGCGCACTCGGCAGCGGATTCCTGCCTGACCTGGGCGGTGGAACGACTCTGCTCGAGCCGCTCACGATGGGTATCGGACTGCTGGCGACGGCGCTCCTGGTAGCCCAGGGCATCCGTTCTCGCCTGGCCCGCAAGAAGTACGACGTCGAGGACGAGCCGTTCGCCTGGTTCATCCTCAAGCTCGTCTTCACGGCCGGCATCATCCTCTTCATCACCTACCTGCTCGCCAGCTACCGTGGCACCCCGATCGTGCTCGTCGTCCTCGGCCTGCTCACGGTCGTCTACGCGGCGGTGATGGCCAACAGCGTCTTCGGGCGGCATGTGTACGCGATCGGCGGCAACCTCAACGCCGCCGCCCTGTCGGGCATCAAGACCAAGCGCGTCACGTTCATGCTGTTCGTGAACATGGGTGTCATCTCCGCCCTCGCCGGGCTCATCTTCACCGCCCAGCTGAACCTGGCCAACCCGAAGGCCGGTGACGGTTTCGAACTCGACGCCATCGCCGCGGTCTTCATCGGTGGTGCCGCCGTCACCGGCGGCATCGGCACCGTCACCGGCGCCATCATCGGTGGTCTGATCATCGGGCTGCTGAACAACGGCATGTCGATCCTCGGCGTCGGCACGGAATACCAGCAGTTGATCAAGGGTCTTGTGCTCCTGGCGGCCGTGGCGTTCGACGTCTACAACAAGCGCCGCTCCGGCGGTCGCTGACCAGTCAGTGGAGAAGGGCCCGGTGTCGTCGACACCGGGCCCTTCTGCGCGCGGGGCGTGGGCGCATCCGCTAGCCGTGACGGCCACTGGGGAGTACGATCCGTCTTTATCAAATCAACGGGGCGAGGGCCGGTCCGCACCCGCGGAAGCAGCTCTGGCCGGGCGTTACCCAAGCGTGACTAACTTTCCCTTGACAGCGCGCGGGTCGCACGCAAACATAAACAATGTGATCGGTCACATTGAGTTGGCCGTGGTCAAGGTCAGTGACACGACATCGAGGTCAAGCTGTGAGAACACTAGTACAACCACCCGGGGCTGCCCGCACGACTTCCGCCGACGCACTTCACGGGGCCACATCTGACCTGTCTCCGACGTCGCCCGGCGATGCCCGCCGCGGTGGGGAGGCCGGCCATGTCCGCTGAACCAATCATCCTCGAGATGCGTGCGATCACCAAGGAATTCCCCGGCGTCAAGGCGCTCTCGAACGTGTCGCTCACGGTCAGGGCTGGCGAGATCCATGCGATCTGCGGCGAGAACGGAGCCGGCAAGTCCACCCTGATGAAGGTCCTCTCCGGCGTCTACCCCTACGGCACCTACTCGGGCGACATCGTCTACCAGGGCCAGGTCATGCACTTCAAAGACATCCGCTCGAGCGAGGCCGCCGGGATCGCGATCATCCACCAGGAGCTCGCGCTGGTCCCCGAGCTGTCGATCACCGAGAACATCTTCCTCGGCAATGAGCCCACGAAGTGGGGAGCGATCGACTGGATCACCGCCAAGAAGACGGCTCTCGAGCTGCTCGCCCGGGTCGGCCTCCGAGACGACCCCGACACCCTGATCAAGAACATCGGCGTCGGCAAGCAGCAGCTCGTGGAGATCGCGAAGGCGCTCAACAAGTCGGTCAAGGTCCTCATCCTCGATGAGCCGACCGCGGCCCTGAACGAGGCCGATTCCCAGCACCTGCTCGACCTCATCCGGGGTCTCAAGGGCAAGGGCATCAGCTCGATCATGATCTCCCACAAACTCAACGAGATCGAACAGGTCGCCGACTCGATCACGATCATCCGGGACGGCCTGACGATTGAGACGCTCGACGTGGTCGCGGACGGAGTCAACGAGGACCGGATCATCCGCGGGATGGTCGGCCGCAGCCTGGAAAGCCGGTTCCCCGACCGCACGCCGCACATCGGCGACGTCTTCTTCGAGGTGCGCAACTGGAACGTGCAGCACCCGCAGGTCGCCGAGCGGATGGTCGTCAAGAACTCCAGCCTCACCGTTCGCAAGGGCGAGATCGTAGGCATAGCGGGGCTGATGGGCGCCGGCCGCACCGAGCTCGCGATGAGCATCTTCGGGCGGTCCTATGGCAACTTCCTTTCGGGGCAGGTGTTCAAGGACGGCAAGGAGATCGAGTTGCGCAACGTGGCCGAGGCCATCGACCACGGCCTCGCCTACGTGAGCGAGGACCGCAAGGCGCTCGGACTCAACCTGCTCGATGACATCAAGCGGTCGATCGTGTCCGCGAAGCTGTCCAAGATCTCGGCGGGCCCGGTCGTCAACGACTCGAAGGAGTACGCGATCGCCGAGCGCTACCGCACCAGCCTCCGGATCAAGACGCCCAGCGTCGACGCCGGCGTCAACAAGCTCTCGGGCGGCAACCAGCAGAAGGTGGTCCTGGCCAAGTGGATGTTCACCGACCCTGACCTGCTCATCCTCGACGAACCGACCCGAGGCATCGACGTCGGCGCCAAGTACGAGATCTACGGCATCATCCAGGAGCTTGCGGCGCAGGGAAAGGGAGTCATCCTGATCTCCTCCGAACTCCCCGAGCTGCTCGGCCTGGCCGACCGGATCTACACCGTCTTCGAAGGCGCGATCACCGACTGCATCCCGGCCGAAACGGCCGACCCGGAAACCCTGATGAAAAGTATGACCTCCGCAAGGAAGAAGGTTCAGAGCATATGAGCGCAGACACGAGTCCCCGGGGCGGCCTCAGGGACCTGAAGAAGATCTTCGGCGGCGGCAGTTCCAACGTGCGCCAGTTCGGCATCCTGTTCAGCCTGATCGCCATCGTCGTGCTATTCCAATTCCTCACCAACGGGCTGACCCTCTCCTCAGGGAACCTGATCAACCTGGTCAGTCAGTACTCCTACATCCTGATCCTCGCGATCGGTATGGTGATGGTGATCATCGCCGGCCACATCGACCTGTCGGTCGGCTCCGTCGCCGCATTCGCGGGCATCGTGGTGGCCACCGCCATGCAGGAATGGAACCTGCCCTGGCCGTTGGCGATCCTCCTCGGACTCGCCGTCGGGGCGCTGATCGGCGCCTGGCAGGGCTTCTGGGTCGCCTACATCGGTGTGCCGGCCTTCATCGTCACCCTCGCCGGAATGCTCATCTGGCGAGGTGGCAACCAGGTCATCGGCAACGCGAACACCGTTCCGGTCCCCGAAGGCTTCACCACGATCGGCTCCGGCTACCTTCCGGAGGTGGGCCCGTTCACCGGGTACAACAACTTCACTCTGCTGCTCGGCCTGATCATCGTCGTGGCCGTCGTTATGGTCGAATGGCGCGCCCGCCGCGTGCAGAAGATCATGGGTTCCGAGCCCGCGCCACTCTGGGTCAGCATCCTGAAGGTCGTGCTTCTCGACGCGGTCGTGATCTACGCGACGGTGCTGTTCGCCGGTGGCCGGGTCGGCACGAGTTTCCCGGTGTCGGGCATCATCCTCGGCGTCCTCGTGCTCTTCTACTCATTCATCACCCGCAACACGATCTTCGGCCGTCACGTCTACGCGGTCGGCGGTAACAAGCTCGCAGCCGAACTGTCGGGCGTCAAGTCCCGCCGGGTCAACTTCCTCGTGATGATGAACATGTCGATCCTGGCCTCGCTGGCCGGCATGATCTTCGTCGCCCGCTCGGTGGCATCCGGACCCCAGGACGGCCTGAGCTGGGAACTCGACGCGATCGCGGCCGTGTTCATCGGCGGCGCGGCCGTCTCGGGCGGTATCGGCACCGTGACGGGCTCCATCGTCGGTGGCCTGGTCATGGCCGTGCTGAACAACGGGCTGCAGCTGCTCGGTGTCGGCGCCGACCGGGTGCAGATCATCAAGGGCCTGGTGCTCCTGATCGCGGTGGGCGTCGACGTCTGGAACAAGAGCCAGGGCCGGCCTTCGCTGATCGGTTTCCTGACCCGCAAGAACAAGACGGGCGAGTTCCCCGCCGAACCACCGGCCGTGGTCCCGACGTCCGGCACGCCGGACACCGCGCGGCCGTCGGACGTCTCCACCTGACCCCGCCCGTTTCCGGGCGTCGCTTCACCCTTCCCTGCACCAACCTCACCCACAGAAAGTGATTGACAATGCGAAAACTCCTTACGACCACCGCGATTGCCGCGGTCGCCTTGATGGCGCTGTCGGGTTGCTCGACCCGCACCGACACGACGGGCGGATCCAGCGCTGCTGCCGGATTCCCCGCCGATTCGCTCATCGGCATCGCTCTCCCCTCGAAGACCTCTGAGAACTGGGTCCTCGCCGGCGGGCTGTTCGAAGACGGCCTCAAGGCCGCCGGGTTCAAGGGCGACGTGCAGTATGCCGGCGCCTCGACCACGGTCAAGGACCAGCAGGACCAGATCTCGGCCATGGTCACCAAGGGTGCCAAGGTCATCATCATCGGCGCCGCCGACGGTGGCCAGCTCGGCACCCAGGTCAAGGCGGCCCACGACGCCGGCGCGATCGTGATCGCCTACGACCGGCTCATCCTGAACACCGCCGACGTCGACTACTACGTCGCCTACGACAACTTCAAGGTGGGTGAACTCCAGGGCCAGGCGCTGCTGGACGGTCTCAAGGCGAAGAAGCCGGCCGGCCCGTACAACATCGAGCTGTTCTCCGGTTCCTCGGACGACGCCAACGCCCCGGTCTTCTTCAACGGAGCGATGAGCGTGCTGCAGCCGAAGATCGATGACGGCACCCTCGTCGTCGCCTCGGGCCAGACCGACATCAAGCAGACCGCGACCGCCGGCTGGAAGGCCGAGAACGCGCAGAGCCGGATGGACTCGCTCCTCACCAGCACGTACGGTGACAAGGCCATCGATGGCGTTCTCTCCCCGAACGACACCCTCGCCCGCGCGGTCATCACCTCGGTGAAGGCCGCCGGCAAGCCGATCCCCGTCGTGACGGGTCAGGACTCCGAGGCGGAGTCCGTCAAGTCGATCATGGCCGGTGAGCAGTACTCCACCATCAACAAGGACACCCGTGTTCTCGTGGCGCAGGCCATCGATATGGCCAAGGTCCTGCAGAAGGGCGAGACCCCCGAGGTCAACGACACCAAGTCGTACGACAACGGCAAGAAGATCGTGCCCGCCTTCCTGCTCCCCCCGGTCATCGTGACCAAGGCCAACGCGGCCGAGGCATACGCGAACGACCCGAAGCTGTCCCCGCTGACCAAGTAGCGGCCAGCCTCACAGCGCACGCAGAAAGGGCCGGTCCCCCCTCGGGGCCGGCCCTTTCCGCGCGCCCGGCCCGCGACCCCCCGTCGTTGTCCCGGCGTTTAGGCGGCTCGCGGCGCACCCTTGGACACGCGGCGCGCGGTAGAGAGCCTGTTGCTTTATGGGGCTGCCCACCGGCAGGGCGTGTCGTTCCTGGGCGTGTTTGAGGGGTCTGAGAAAATGGTTCATGGCCCTTCATTA
>NZ_SOFM01000005.1:0-31531 GCF_004402705.1 Cryobacterium mannosilyticum
CAGCGCCCGATCGCCCGCGCCGACACCAGCCCATCGACATCCGACATGGGACTGAGCGCTGGCCTCGATCGCCAGCCTCCAATAATCAACACGCTCTTCGGCGCGTGCGGGCTGCCGAAACGGGCGCGGCCTGGCGCCGGCGGGAGCCCGGACGGGAGACAATGGGGAGGTGACCGACACCATGCTCTCCCTGTTCGAGGAGGACGAGTCACCGGTTCCGGTCGCGGCGGCCACGGCACCGCACCTGCTCCGCATCGTCGCCGATTCGACCGACCGGGTGGCCTGGCTGCGGGCGCGGGCCCAGGGGATCACGGCCACGGATGTCGCCAAGCTCGCCACCCCGAAATCGGTGCAGAACGCGGCCTTCGACAAGTTCAACGGCAGCAGCTTCAGCGGCAACACGTTCACCGACCACGGCCGGGCCCGGGAACCGGAGATCGCGGCCTGGGTGCTCGGCAACTACGGGATCGAACCGAGCACCACCCTTTTCCACGCGGCGGAGCATCGCCGCCACCTGGCCACGCCCGACGGCGTCGGCGCCGGGGCGGCAGGGCTGGAACTCGCCGAGATCAAGACGACCAGCAAACCGTGGCGCAGCATCCCCCGCTCGTACCTGCGTCAGGTCTGGTGGCAGCAGTACGTGCTCGGCGCCGAGCGAACCCTGCTCGTCTGGGAGCAGCACAAGGACTTCGTGCCGGTGAACCCCGAGCCGGAGTGCCGCTGGATCGAGCGAGACGACGACCAGATCGCGATCCTCGTCGGCTACGCCAACGACCTCATCGCCCGGCTCAACACGATGAGCGCCCGGTAACGGGCACCCGCAGCCCGGGCGAGCGGCGGAGGATCGCGCCGGTTCGGGTTCGGCGCGATCCTCCGCCCACTGCAGGAAGAAATTGATCGTGGGACCGGATCCACCGGTTGCCCGGTGGCGCCCACGGTGATGCTTCCCCCCTCAAAGGAGAACCACGGTCCCCCTTTGTGAGGACAGACTATTGCGGGACGCCATCCGACGGCCAGACCCCGGCACCCCCAAGCCGAGGGGCAGCGGCGATTCCCGCACCCCCAATTCGGGGCACCGGCGCTGACCGCGGCCGGGATCCGGCCGACTACTGCCGCGGCACCTCCCGCCGCCTGGCAACCTCCGGTCGTCGCGGCGGCGCGGGCCGCCGGTGGAGAATGGGGAAATGGGAAACGCCACGAAACTGCCCTTGTCCATGCGCGCCCTCGTGATCGACCGGCCCGGCGCTGCCGACGAGTTGCACCTCGCCGACGTGCCGGCCCCGATCGCCGTGCTCGATGAACTCATCGTGCGTGTCGTGGCGGCCGGGGTCAACCCGATCGACGCCAAGACCCGCGCCGGGAAGGGCGTGTCCGCGGCGATCTCCGCCTACCCCGCGGTGCTCGGCAACGACTTCAGCGGCGTCGTCGTCAGCGCGCCGTACGAGGCGTTCCCGCTCCAGCCCGGCGACGAGGTGTACGGCATGGCGAGGGTCCCTCGCACTTCGGGCAGCTACGCCGAGTACCTCCCCGTGTCCAGCCTGAGCGTCACCCGCAAACCCAAGCGGCTCAGCCACATCGAGGCCGCCGCCGTGCCGGTCGCCGCGCTCACCGCCTGGGGGATGGTCGTCGAACTGGCCGAGGCAGCCCCGGGGCAGCGGATGCTCATCCACGCCGGCAGCGGCGGCGTCGGCCACTTCGCGGTGCAGTTCGCCAAGGCGTTCGGCGCCCACGTGATCGCCACCGGGTCGCCCCGCAACCTCGACTTCCTCCGCCAGCTCGGCGCCGACGAGGTCATCGACTACACCGAGACCCGGTTCGACGAGGTCCTCTCCGAACTCGACTCGGTGATCGACCTGATCGGCAACGTGCACGACAACACCGGCACCCGATCGCTCACCGTGCTCCGCGAAGGCGGCATCCTGGTGAACGCGCCCACCGGGAGCTGGCCGACGATGGCCGCCGATGCCGCGGCCGCCGGCATCCGCGCCACCGGCTACAAGGTCCCCGCCGACGCGCGCACCCTCGACTGGATCAGCGGACTGATCGAGGACGGCACCGTGCGGGTGCACGTCGACCGGGTGTTCGAGCTCGCCGACGGGGCAGCGGCCCACCGTCTGATCGAACAGGGCCACACCAGGGGAAAGATCGTGCTGCGCATCTCGGACGTGCCGCTGACCACCGCGGGCGGCGCGGTGACCGGGAGCGAACCCGGCGCCGCGAACGGCCAGGGCTCGGCCGCGGCAGGGCCCCGCGCGTGACCGGCGCTCGTGCAGGGGACGACGCCGCCGCGGGAACCGGACCGTCGATCGTCTGGTTCAGGGACGACCTCCGCCTCGCCGACAACCCGGCGCTGCACGCGGCCGTCGAGCGCGGCCGGCCGATCGTGGCCGTCTACGTGCTCGACGAGGAATCGGCCGGGATCCGGCCGATCGGCGGTGCGGCCAGGTGGTGGCTTCACGGGAGCCTGGTCTCCCTCGCCGATTCGCTGGAGAGCCTCGGCGCGCGGCTGACGCTCCGGCGCGGGCCGGCCGAGGCAGTTCTGACCGGACTGGCGGCATCCGTCGGGGCGGGCGCAGTGTTCTGGAACCGCCGCTACGGCGCCGCCGAACGGGCCGTCGACGCCCGCCTGAAAACAGGGTTGCGGCAGTCCGGCCTGTCGGCTCACAGCTTCGCGGGGTCGCTGCTGCACGAGCCGTGGACGATCAAGACCGGCCAGGGCGGGTCGTATTCGGTGTTCACCCCGTTCTGGCGGGCCTGTCAGGCCGCACCTCCGCCCCGGCCTCCCTACCCGGCGCCGGCGGCGCTCCCCGGCCACCCGGGGACGGTCGCCTCCGACCTGCTGGCGGATTGGGCGCTCCTGCCCGAGCGGCCCGACTGGGCCGCGGGGCTGCGCGCGGCGTGGCAGCCGGGCGAGGCCTCCGCGCAGCGTCTGCTCGACGGTTTCCTTCGCGACGCGCTCCCCCGGTACGCCGATGAACGCGACGAGCCGGCCCGGGCGGCCACCTCCC
Organism: Cryobacterium mannosilyticum; assembly: GCF_004402705.1. Classification (NCBI taxonomy): domain Bacteria; kingdom Bacillati; phylum Actinomycetota; class Actinomycetes; order Micrococcales; family Microbacteriaceae; genus Cryobacterium; species Cryobacterium mannosilyticum. The sequence goes on from NZ_SOFM01000005.1 coordinate 3,009, forward strand.
GGTTGTCGCCGCACCTGCGCTGGGGCGAGATCAGTCCATTCCAGATCTGGCATGCGACCGAGTGGGCGCGGATCGGCCTGACCGGTCGAGCGCAGGAGAGCGCTTCCCGGTTCCTCACCGAGGTGGGCTGGCGGGAATTCGCCCACCACGTGCTGTTCAACGCCCCCGACCTGGCCACCGTGAACCTGCGGCCCGAGTTCGACGCGTTCCCCTGGCCGCCGCTCGACCGGACGGCCCTCGCCGCCTGGCAGCAGGGCCGCACCGGCTTCCCCCTGGTCGACGCCGGGATGCGCGAGCTCTGGCGCACCGGCAGCATGCACAACCGGGTGCGGATGGTGACGGCGTCGTTCCTGATCAAGAACCTGCTGATCGACTGGCGTGAGGGCGAGGCGTGGTTCTGGGACACCCTCGTCGATGCCGACGCGGCGAGCAACCCGTTCGGCTGGCAGTGGGTGGCCGGTTCCGGCGCCGACGCCGCGCCCTACTTCCGGGTTTTCAACCCCGAGCTGCAGGCGAAGAAGTTCGACCCCCAGGGTGAGTACATCCGCGAGTTCGTGCCCGAGTGGGGCACGGATGCCTATCCGGCGCCGATCGTCGACCTCGGCGAGACGAGACGGGCGGCCCTCGCCGCCTACGAGCAGATCAAGGGCGGGAAGGATCAGGCGCTCGCGGCCCGCTCCCTGGATCCAGGGTCGACCGGCACCCGCCCCGGCGGACCCGGATCGGCCTAGAGGGCCCGTTCCAGCACGAAGTCGTCCTCGTACTGCCCGCCGACGAGGAAGCGCTTCACGCCGACCTTGACGAAGCCGTTCTTCTCGTAGAACCGGATGGCTCGCCCGTTCTCCTGGTTCACGCCGAGCCAACTGCCGACGGCGCCGCGCTCCCTGGCCGCATCCAGCGTCGCCGCCATCAGCGGGGCGGCGACTCCGCGGCCATGGGTTTCCTCGCGTAGGTAGCATTTGCTGAGCTCTGCGGTGGGGCGGATGCTGATGGCCGCCCTGGCGTCGGCATCCGTCGGATCGCCGAAGACGAGCATGGTGTACCCCTGCAGGGTGCCGTCTTCCTCGGCGACCAGGACGACCCGGTCCGGGTCGGCCAGAAACCCTGCGAAGTTGGACTCGGCGAGCACGTCGCGGAGGAACTCGGCCACCGCCTGCTCCGTGGTGTGCGCGGGCGTGGCCAGCCGGAAGGTGGCCGCGGCCAGTTCGGCCAGCGCCGCGGCATCCGCCCCGGTTGCCCGTCGTATCGTCACCATCGCTTCACCCTACCGATAGCCGCGCCCGCCGGTCGCAATCCCCCCTCCATCGCCCGACAGGCCGCGAGGAGGGGAGATGGGACGGGGTTACAGGTAGCGGGCGTAAGCGCCGACGGTGAGGAACGTCGGGAACTCGGGCTCCAGGGCGGATGCCCGGAACACCTCGAGGGCGTCGTCGAAGCGATCGCCCGGCGTGCGCTCGAACCCGGCGAAGACCTCGGCGACCTGCTCGTTGACCCAGGTCTTGTCGATCCGGCGACCCTCGGCTGTGACCGAGTTGTCGTGGACCCACTGCCAGATCTGAGAGCGGGAGATCTCGGCAGTCGCGGCATCCTCCATCAGGTTGTCGATCGCGGCAGCCCCGACGCCGCGCAGCCACGACTCGATGTAGCGCAGCCCGATCTTGATGTTGTCGCGCACCCCGGACTCGGTGATCTCGCCGCCGGCGGATGCCACGTCGAGCAGGTCGGACGCGGTCACGGACACGTCGTCACGGGTGCGGTGCACCTGGTTCGGCGTGTCGCCGAGCACAGCGTCGAACTCTGCCTGCGCGGTGGGAATGAGGTCAGGGTGCGCGACCCAGGTGCCGTCGAAGCCGTCGGTCGCCTCACGCCGCTTGTCGGCGGCGACCTGCTCCAGAGCGCGGGCCGTCACCTCGGGGTCGCGCCGGTTCGGGATGAACGCGCTCATGCCGCCGATCGCATATGCCCCTCGGCGGTGGCAGGTGGAGACGAGCAGTTCCGTGTAGGCCCTCATGAACGGCAGGGTCATCGTGATCTGCTTGCGGTCGGGGAAGACGAATCGGCGTCCGCGGGAGCGGAACGTCTTGATGATGCTGAAGATGTAGTCCCAACGGCCGGCGTTCAGCCCGGCGCAGTGGTCGCGCAGCTCGTAGAGGATCTCTTCCATTTCGAACGCGGCCTGGATGGTTTCGATCAGCACGGTGGCGCGGATCGTGCCGTAGTCGATTCCGAGGCGTTCTTCGGAGTGGCTGAAGATGTCATCCCACAGCCGGGCCTCGTAGTGGCTCTCCAGCTTTGGCAGGTAGAAGTACGGACCGCTGCCGTCCTCGATCAGCCGTTTCGCGTTGTGGAAGAAGTAGAGTCCGAAGTCGACGAGGCTTCCCGACGCGCTCATCCGCCGGTTGGCTCGGTCGACGAAGATCAGGTTCTTCTCGACCAGGTGCCAGCCGCGCGGACGCATCACGATCGTGGGGGTCTGGCCCGTGGGTCCGCCGGTCACGGCGTATTCCTTGCCCTCCGGGCTGGTGAAGCTCAACTGCCCGCGCACGGTGTCGAACAGGCTCAGCTGGCCCTCGATGACGTTCGCCCAGGTGGGGCTGGTGGCGTCTTCCTGGTCGGCCAGCCACACCTTCGCTCCGGAATTGAGGGCGTTGATCGCCATCTTCCGGTCGGTCGGGCCGGTGATCTCCACCCGGCGGTCCTCCAGGCCGGGCCCGGCGCCTGCGACGCGCCAGCTCGGGTCGCGGCGCACGTGCGCGGTCTCGGTCAGGAAACCAGGGTCGCGGCCGTTGGCGGCGTCGACGCGCTTGCGGAGCCGGGCGGCGAGAAGGTCGTGCCGGGTTCCGGCGAACCGGTCGTGCAGCTCAGCGAGGAAGACCAGGGCTTCGGGGGTGAGGATCTCTGCGTAGCGGGGCCCGAGGTCGCCGGTGATCTCGAGGTGCGGCTCGATCGTGGCGAAGCTGCCGGTGTTGGTCGTGGTCCCGGTGGTCGAAGCGGTGCCGACGGTCGAAGGGGTGCCGACGGTCGAAGCGGTGCCGGTGGTCGAGCCGATCCCGGTGGTCGAGCTTGTCGAGACCCGGTTGGTGGTCGCGAGGGGCGGGGTGTTCATGATCTGGTCTCCTTCGGTGAGCGTCCTTGCTTGCCTGTGCACCAACTCTGCGCCGCCCGGGCACCCCGCAGGCCGTTCCAGTCAACAGAAGAAGATCAGTTCTTCTGCTTGCGTGAACTTCTGCCCCGTGTGACGATGAGTCATGGTCAACGCCGATCCGCTCCTTCGTTCCGCCCTCTCCGCTCCCCCGCCGGCCGAGCACGGGCTTGACGCCCTCACGCTCGGGCGTCGCATCCGTGAACTGCGCACGACCAGGAGGATGACCCTCGACAGCCTCGCTGCGGCCATCGACCGGGCCCCGTCGCAGGTCTCGATGATTGAGAACGGCAACCGGGAGCCCCGCCTGTCGATGCTGCGCACGATCGCCATCGCCCTCGGCACCACGGTCGACGACCTCCTGAAGCCGGAGGCCCCCTCCGAGCGGGCCGCGCTGGAGATCGCCGTCGAACGCGCCCAGCGCGGTGCGGTCTTCACGGCGCTCGGTCTGGCGAAAATCCGGGTCAGCCGGGCAACCAGTGACGAGACGCTGCAGACGATCCTCACCCTGCACCATGAGATCGAACGGCTGCATCGCGAACGGGCGGCCACCCCCGAGGAGGCCAGGCGGGCCAATGCGCAACTGCGGGCGACGATGCGCGCCAGGGACAACTACTTCCCGGAGCTCGAGGAACAGGCGCTCGAGCTGCTCACCGCGGTCGGCCATTCCGGCGGGCCCGTGTCGCACCAGGTGGTCGCCGACATGGCCACCCACCTCGGCTACTCGCTGCACTACGTCGGCGACCTGCCGCATTCGACCCGGTCGGTCACCGACAAGCGGAACGGGCGGATCTACCTGCCGACCGCCCAGTCTGCCTCGCGGGACTCACGCACCCCCATCCTGCAGGCGTTCGCGAGCCTGCTCTGCGGCCACGACGAACCCGGAAACTACGCGGAATTTCTCCGCCAACGGGTGGAGACGAACTACCTGACCGCGGCCATCCTGCTGCCAGAGAAGGACACCGTTCGGCTGCTGACCGAGGCGAAGAACCTGCGCCGCATCTCGATGGAGGACCTGCGCGACGCCTTCTCGGTGTCCTACGAGACGGCCGCGCACCGGTTCACGAACCTCGCCACGGCGCGACTGGGCATCCCCGTGCACTTCATGAAGGTGCACGAGTCCGGCACGATCATCAAGGCCTACGAAAACGACTCGGTGCGCTTTCCGAGCGACGCCCTCGGCGCGGTCGAGGGCACGACCGTCTGCCGAAGCTGGACCGCACGGACCGTGTTCGACGTGCCGGACCGGTTCAGCCCCTGGTACCAGTACACGGACACCCCGAGCGGCACCTTCTGGTGCACCTCGCGGATCGAGAAGGCGAAGGAGGGCGAGTACTCGGTGAGCGTGGGGGTGCCGTTCGACCATGTGAAGTGGTTCCGCGGCCGGGAGACCACCAATCGTGCCGTGTCCCGCTGTCCCGACGAGTCGTGCTGCCGCCGGGCCCCGAACGACCTGGCCACCCGCTGGGCCGGCCAGTCCTGGCCGGCCGCGCGCACCCCGACGAGCCTGCTCGCCGCACTGCCCACCGGCACCTTCCCCGGCGTCGACCAGACCGAGGTGTACCAGTTCCTCGAGTCGCACTCCCCCACGCACTGACCGGGCCGGGCCGCCGTCCCGGTATCAGCCGGGGCAGACGGCGGCGCGGGTTCGGGCAGGCGGTGCAGGGCGTCGACGAGCGCCAGCTCCGGCTTCCGTTCGGCGTCGGCGTCGGCGAGGGCGCTCGGGCTCGCGGTCATGCTCGCGGCGGCCCGCGGTGCGCGCCGCCAGGCATCCGTCCCCCGTCCCGCGACTGCCGGCACCGGTGGCCACGCGGATGCCGGCACCGCGCTCGACCGGGAACCCGCACTGGAAACCGCCCGGGTCTGACCTGCCTCCTGTGGCCAATTCAGGAACACTGCCTGCCGCGGCGGCAGCATCCCGCGGACCAGTGCGGCGGATGCGCGCGGCCGGCCCGGATCTCCTGAGTTAGCCACCAGTCGACGCGCGCTCGGGCGGCGGGCGGGAGCGGCCTCAGGCCTCCCGGGTGATCTCCACCCGCACGAAGAGCTCGGAGCCGAACGGCCCGGCGAACACGCCGCGCAGCGGCGGCACGTCGTTGTAGTCGCGGCCGCGGCCGACCGAGACGTGGCGGTCGCCGATCCCGATCGAGTTGGTCGGGTCGAAGCCGCGCCAGTCGCCGCAGAACCACTCGACCCAGGCGTGGGATTCGCCGGTGACGGTCTCGCCGATCCCGGCATCCGGCCGGGGGTGCAGGTAGCCGGAGACGTAGCGGGCGGGGATTCCGACCGAGCGCAGCGCGCCGAGCGCGATATGGGTGATGTCCTGGCACACCCCGCGCTTGTCGCTCCAGGCCTCCGCGGCGGTGGAATGGACGCCGGTGACACCCTGCACGTACTGCATCCGTTCGCCGATCGCCGTGCAGATCTCCAGCGCCGCGTCGCATGGGCGCTCGTGCCGGGAGACGATCTCGGCGGCCAGTTGCTTCACGTCGGCGGGCGGCTCGGTGAGCCGGGTCTGCCGGGAATGCTCCACGGTCGCGGGGCTGCGCACGGCGATCGCGGCCAGTTCGGCCCAGCCCATCGGATGGGCCAGGTGGGTGAGCGGCCGCACCTCGACCAGGCTGGTGGCGGTGAGGGTGAGCTCGGCGTGCGGGGTGAGCACCTCGAACGAGGACACCTGGGTGCCCCAGTAGTCGACGTAGTTGTGGTTGCTCGACACCGGCGAGATCTCGAGGTTGGAGTACAACACCAGTTGCTCGGGGGAGCTGACCGGCAGCATCCGGGCCTCGTTGTAGGAGGCGGCCACCTCACCCTGGTAGCGGTAGCCGGTGCGGTGCCGGATCCGGAGCCGGTTCACGAGACCTCCCCCGACCAGGTCGGCACGGTGCTGGTCGGGAAGTACCGCTCGCCGATGGCCTCCGAGGCCGTGCTGGTGGCCTCCTGCACGATGTCCATCTGGTGCGGCAGATCATTCAGGATGTCCATGATCGGCCGGTATTCAAGCTGGCTGCGGATCTGCCCCAGCACCCGCTGCGCCTGGTCGGACACGCCGACCCGGTCCGTGCGGGGCTCCATCTCCCGCAGGCACTGCTCGGCCCGGGACACGGAGAACACGATCGACCGCGGGAACAACCGGTCCAGCAGCAGGAACTCCGCCGCATTCCGCGCCGACGGCACGCCGCGGTAGGTGCGCAGGTACGATTCGTAGGCGCCGCAGGAGCGCAGGATCGTCGTCCAGGACGGCCCGCTCGTCTCGGTCAGCGACCGGGTCGCCAGCAGCCGGGCGGTCATGTCCGCCTGCTCGAGGCTGCGGCCGAGGTTGAAGAAGTGCCAGGCCTCGTCGCGGCTGACCCCGGACTCCACGATTCCCACGGCGAGCGCGGCGCGTTCGCGCACCCAGCCGAAGAAATCGTGGGTCTTCTCGCTCGCCACCTTGCGCGGCATCCGGGCGCTCGTCGTGTTCAGGCATTCCCACAGCTCGGTGGGCACGATCTCCCTGGCCCGCCGCGCGTTCTCCCTGGCCGCTTTGACCGAATAGGCGATCGAGGCCGGATGCGCACGGTCGACGGCCAGCGTCGCGAGCACGTCCTTGCGGGTGAGCAGCCGGTCGGGCGGAACGTCGCTGCCCATCAGGTGCAGCAACGACTGGCAGGCGATGCTCTCCTCGATCCACGGATCCTCGAGCAGGAGCTGCAGGTGCACATCCAGGATCCGGGCCGTGCCGTCGCTGCGCTCGATGTAGCGTCCGATCCAGAACAGGCTTTCCGCGATTCGGCTCAACATTCCTGGACCTTCCTCTTCCCGACAGGTCGCGCGCACGCCTGCTGCTGTTGCTGTTGCTGTTGCTGTTGCTCGTTGTCGTTGAACGGCTTGTCCTGCGGCGAGTGGTCGACCGCGTGCACCACCCCGGCCGAGCGCACGTTCGCCGCCTGGTCCGCGACGAGACCCTGCACACCGCGGGCCGCCGTCTCCGCGGAGAAGTCCGGTTCGGACCCGATCACCCAGGTGTCCTTCGACCCGCCGCCCTGGCTGGAATTGACGACGAGTTCGCCCTCCGGCAGCGCCACCCGGGTGAGGCCGCCCGGCAGCACCCAGACGTCGGTGCCGTCATTCACGGCGAACGGGCGCAGGTCGGCGTGCCGGGGGCGCAATCCGTCTTCGACGAGGGTGGGGATGGTCGAGAGCTGCACGACCGGCTGGGCTATCCAGCCGCGGGGGTCCTTGACGAGTTGCTTCCGCAGGGTCTCCAGTTCGGCCGCGGATGCCGCCGGCCCCACCACGAGGCCCTTCCCGCCCGACCCGTCCACGGGCTTGACCACGAGCTCGTCGAGCCGGTCGAGCACCTCCTCGAGGGCGAGCGGGTCCTCCAGCCGCCAGGTGTCGACGTTGGGGATGATCGCCTCCTCGCCGAGGTAGTACCTGATCAGTTCGGGCAGGTAGGTGTAGACGAGCTTGTCGTCGGCGACGCCGTTGCCCACCGCATTGGCGATGGTCACATTGCCCAGCCGGGCCGCCATCAGGATGCCGGGCGACCCCAGCTGGGAGTCGGCGCGGAACTGCAGCGGGTCGAGGAACTCGTCGTCGACCCGGCGGTAGATCACGTCGACCCGGGTCGGGCCGGCCGTGGTGCGCATCCAGACCCGGCCACCCGAGCAGAACAGGTCACGGCCCTCGACGAGTTCGACGCCCATCAGCCGGGCCAGCAGGGTGTGCTCGAAGTAGGCCGAGTTGAACACCCCCGGGGTGAGCACCACGACGTTGGGGTCGTCGACCCCGGCCGGGGCGGAGGCGCGGAGAGCCTGGAGCAGCTTGTTCGGGTAGTCCCCGACCGGCCGCACCCGCATCGACACGAACAGCTCCGGCAGGGTCTGGGCCATCACCCGCCGGTTGGAGATGACGTAGCTGACGCCGCTGGGCACCCGCAAGTTGTCTTCGAGCACCCGCCAGGCACCCTTCTCGTCGCGGATCAGGTCGATCCCGGAGACCTGGATGCGCACATTGTTCGCCGGGACGATTCCGGCAGCCTGGCGGTGGAAATGGCTCGAGGAGCTGATCAGCGCGGCCGGGATCACCCCGTCGTGCACCGCGGCCTGCGGGCCGTAGATGTCGGCCAGGAAGGCCTCGAGTGCGAGGACGCGCTGCTTGATGCCGGCCTCCACAGTGACCCATTCCTGTTGTTCGATCACCCGTGGCACGGCGTCGAGCGGGAACGGGCGTTCCTCGCCCGCGAAGTCGAAGGTCACCCCCTGCGCGAGATAGGAAGAGGCGAGGGCATCCGTTCGCCCCCGGAGTTCTTCCTGGGTCATCCGGGCCAGCGCGTTGAAGACGTCCTTGTACGCCGCGCGGGCTTCGAACGGGGTGAGCGAGGAGAGATCGGGGAACATCTCGTCCCAGGCGCTGGGGGCGCCTCCTTTCGCCCGAAGTGCCGCGGTAGCGCCGTAGCCCGTGAACAGGTCAACCATGATGGGAGCGTAGCGGCACCGTGTTGCCACGATGTTTCACGGAAATGTCCACCGAACGGCATACGATCGTCCTCCCCATCCGGGTTCCGAACGTCGGAAATCCGGGCCGTTCGGCCCCCGGCAGACGGGGGGATTGCCTACAGTGAGGCCACTCGCATCCGTTCTTCCTCATCGCGCACGACCGTCGGTGCGACCGAGTTCCGGGCCGCGAGGATGTGCGAGCGCATCGCGACCTCGGCCCAGAGCGTGTCGCCGGACTGCAGGGCGGTGAGGATGTCCCGGTGGTGGTGGTTGCTGACCGCCCGGAAGCGTGCCCCGTCGCGGCGGAAGTAACTGCTCATCATGGGAACCCGGGTGACGGATGCCGCGAGCGCGATCAGCTGGGTGCACTGGGACGCGGCCACGACGATGTGGTGGAACTCGGCGTTGAGCTCGCTGAGCCGGGCGATGCCGGCGTCGTCGGTCGCCCGCACGAACTCCTCCATCTGCCCGATCAGCACCGCGAGCCGCTCGAGGTCGGCCTGCCCGATCAGGTCCGCCGCGAGCCCGGCCGCCCGGCTCTCCAGGGTCGCCCGGAGGAAGTACGTCTCCCGGAGCGCGTCGGCGGTCCAGGCGACGACGGTCGCCCCGCGGTTGGGCACGAATTCGACCAGGCCGGCCTCGTCGAGCCGGCGCAGCGCCTCGCGCACGGGGGTGCGACTGACCCCGAGCTCCTCGGCCAGGGCCGCCTCGCGCAGGGTGGCATTGGCCGGCAGGTCGCCGGAGAGGATGCGCCCGCGCAGGGTCGCATACGTGGTCTGGCCCCCGGTCACCGCCACTTCGCCCCCAAGTCGCACAACGCTAGAAGCTCACTATGGCACAAACGAAACCGGCAACCTCGCTATCCGCCCGGGTCAGGCCCGGCCAGGACCTGCCGGAGGGCGCCCGGCCCGTCAGGCAAACGCGTTCAGGCCGGTCAACGCCCGGCCGAGAACGAGCTGATGGATCTCATCCGTGCCCTCGTAGGTGCGGACGGATTCGAGGTTCGCCATGTGCCGCATCACCGGGAACTCGCTGGTGATGCCGTCGCCGCCGAGGATCGTGCGTGCCTCGCGGGCGATCAGGATGGCCTCGCGCACGCTGTTGAGCTTGCCGACGCTGATCTGGGCGGGGGTGAGCGCGCCGCGTTCCTTCAGCCGGCCGAGGTGCAGGGCGAGCAGCACGCCCTTCTCATACTCCACGAGCATGTCGGCCAGTTTGGCCTGGATGAGCTGGGTGGCGCCGATCGGCTTGCCGAACACCTCCCGGGTCTGCGAGCGCCCGATCGCCGCGTCGAGGCAGCTGCGGGCGGCGCCCATCGCCCCCCAGACGATGCCGAACCGGGCCTCGTTCAGGCAGCCGAACGGCCCGGAGAGCCCGCGCGCGCCGGGCAGGATCGCCTCGCCCGGCACGCGCACCGCGTCGAATTCGACGTCACACTGGATCGAGGCGCGCATCGAGAGCTTGTTCTCGATCGGAGTGGCGGTGAAGCCCGGCGTTCCGGTGGGCACGAGGAAGCCGCGCACGCCCTCGGAAGTCTCTGCCCAGACCACCGCGACGTCGGCGATGCTGGCCAGGCCGATCCAGCGCTTGGAACCGTCGAGCACCCAGTCGTCGCCGTCCCGGCGGGCCGTGGTTCTCATCGCCGCCGGGTCGCTGCCACCGGTGGGCTCGGTGAGCGCGAAGCAGCCGACGAGTTCGCCCGCGGCCATCCCGGGCAGCCAGCGCTGCTTCTGCTCCTCGGTGCCGTACTTGTGGATGGCGGACATGGCCAGCGAGCCCTGCACCGACACGAAGGTGCGCCAGCCGCTGTCGGCGGCCTCGAGCTCGAGGCAGACCAGGCCGTAGCTCACGGCGCCGGCGCCGGCACAGCCGTAGCCGTCGAGGTGCATGCCGAGGAAGCCGGCCGCGCCGAGTTCGGCGACCAGCTCCCCCCGGAATCGCTTGTCCTCGTAGTCCTGCTCGATGGTGGGCAGGATGCGGTTGGTCGCGAACGCGCGGGCCTTGCGCGCCCAGGCGATCTCGTCGACCTCGAGCAGGTCGTCGAGGTCGAAGACGGAGTCCACGAGGGGGCTGTGGACGAGCGGGGTGGGGCGGCCGGAGGCGGTCACGAGTGTCCTTTGGTCAGGTCAACGGAACGGGGGTCAGCGGGGCGGGAGCCGGCGGAGCGGGGTCCGGGCGGAGCCAGTCGGCGCCGTCATGCTCGCCGAGCTGCGGCGGCGGCAGGCGGTAGCCGGGCGGCCGGCCGGCGAGGTGGATGGGGTTGGCGACCTGCCGGCTGCCGGACACCTCGACCACCGGGGCGAGCCCCAGCGCGGTGGCGAAGGCGAAGGCCTCGTCGACGGTGTTGACCAGTCCGGCCGGCACCCCGGCATCCGTCAGGGTGGCCACCCACTCGGCGGCCGGCCGGGCGCGCAGGAGTCTTTCCAGCATCGTCTTGAGCTCGGCGCGGTGCGGCACCCGGGCCGTGTTGCCCTCGAAACGGGGGTCGGCGGCCAGCTCCGGAGCCCCGAGCAGACGCACGAGGGTGCGGAACTGGCGGTCGTTGCCCACGGCGATCACGAGCGGCCGGTCCTGCCCGGCGAAGAGTTCGTAGGGCGCGATACTCGGGTGCGCGTTGCCCAGCCGGGCCGGCGGCCGGCCGGTGGCCAGGGTTCCCGCGGCCTGGTTGGTGAGCGCGGAGAGCAGGGTGCCCATCAGGTCGACCTCGACCCGTTCGCCGGCCGCGGGCGCGGCACCGCCGGCGGAGCGGGCCGCATCACGGGCGCGGAGCGCGAGCAGGATGCCGCTGAGCGCGTTGAGCCCGGAGAGCACGTCGACCAGGGCCACACCGACCTTGCTCGGTCCACCGTCGGGGTCGCCGGTCACGCTCATCAGGCCGCCCACCGCCTGCACCAGCAGGTCGTAGCCGGGCAGCCGGGCGCCGGCGCCACCGCCGAAGCCGGTGATCGAGCAGTAGACGACCCCCGGGTTGGCCGCGGCCACGGCGTCGAAGCCCAGCCCGAACCGGTCGAGCGCCCCCGGCCGGAAGTTCTCGACCACGACGTCCGCTGTCGCGGCCAGGTGCCGGGCGGTCGCCAGGCCCGCCGGGGTGGCCAGATCGCAGACGACCGCGCGCTTGTTCCGGTTCACCGCGCCGAAGTAGGTGGACTCCCCGTGCGCGTCAACGGGCGGGCGCCACTGGCGGGTGTCGTCGCCCTGCGGGCTCTCGATCTTGATCACGTCCGCGCCGAAATCCGCGAGCATCATGGTGGCGTACGGGCCGGCGAGCACGCGGGAGAAATCGGCGACCCGCACCCCCGCCAACGGACCGTGACTCCCACCCGTCTCCTGCGGCAATCGCGTCTGCTGCAATCGCGTCTCCTGCAGCAATCGCCCACCTCGGTCCCGGTTCCACGACGGATCACCGGGCACCGGCAATGGTCGCACTTGATGCGATCCTATATCGCATGATTAAGTTCCCGCCACCTCGCAGGGCGTCGGCTAGATTGGGCCTATGAAGGCTCAGCTGCGACCCGGCGCCCGGGAAGCGATCTTCGCGCAGCTCATCGAAGCCGGCCGCGCCGAGCAGGTTGCGCGCCGGCTCACCGACGCCATCATCCTCGGCGTGCTCACCCCGGGCGAGCGCCTCCCGAGCGAGCAGGAGCTGGCCCGCCGGTTCGGCGTCGCCCTGATCACGGTGCGGGAGGGCCTGGTCATCCTGCGCGACGCCGGCCTGGTCGAGACCCGGCGCGGGCGCGGCGGCGGCAGCTTCGTGATCAAGGCGGATGCCCCGCACGGCACGCTGCTGCAGGCCCGGCTACGCGGCCTCGCCCAGGTCGAGCTCTCGGACTTGGCCGTGTACTTCTCCACGATCGCGGAAGGCTGCGCCGAACGAGCCGCCCTCCGCGCCTCCGCCGCCGACGCCGAACGGCTGCACGCCTGGCTGCTCCACGCCGACTTCTCGACCACCGCGGGCGCCCGCACCAACGCCGGCGGGTTCTACCTCGAACTCGCCGTGCTCAGCCAGTCGGCCAGGCTCGTCCGCGAGCAGATCCGCCTCCAGGCCGAATTCGGCCCGCTGCTCCTGCTCGGCCTCGGTGACCCCGACACCCGCACCCGGGTCACCGGGCTGAACGGCCGGATCGCCCTGGCCATCACCGACGGCGACGGCCAGGCCGCCCGCACCCTCGTCGCCGACCAGGGGCGACTGCTGGGCGAGTGGCTGCTGACCATGAAGGCCCGGATCGAGCGAGGAGGACACCTTGACGACGCCATCGTCGACGACGCCTGAGACGGCCAGGCCCGCGGGTCCCCCGGCCGGGCTGCCCACCGCGGAGGACTGTGCGATCGAGGTCGGCGAGATCTTCGCGCGGGTGTTCCACACCCTGGACGACTGGCGTGAGCGCATCGCCGCCGCCGTTCCCGACCGGGCCGACCTCGACATCCTCGTGGAGTCGCTCGTGGTGCCCGCGCTGCTCGCCTCCGCCGGCTCGCCCGCCGCCGACGGCCCGCCGGCCACCGAATCGCTCCTGATCGGCGCCGGCTTCATCGCCGCCCCGCAGTACGTCAACGGCCGCGACGCGCACTTCGCCTGGTGGCTCGGCCCGCTGGCGTCGAATCCGCTGCTGGGTAACACGAGCGGCGCCAGCCGGCTCGACCTGGCCACCCGGGTGCACACCGAGTACCTCCGCGACTTCCGCGAACTCGAGTGGTACGCGGTGCCGGAGGCCACGAACCAGACCCACGTGACCGGCCCCTACGTCGACCAGCTCTGCACCTGCGACTACATCATCACTCTCACCATGCCGGTGCGGCTGGGCGAGCGGATGATCGGGGTCGTCGGCGCCGACGTCTACGTCAAGCGCCTGGAACAGGTGCTGCTGCCGCACTTCCTCGCCCTGCCGGGACCGGTTGTGCTCGTGAACCAGTCGGGCCGCGTCGTGATCTCGACCGAGCCGACGCTCCCGGCCGGCGACATCCTGCCGAACCGGCGGCATCCGGCCGACGGCTTCGCCCTGCTTCCCTGCCCGGGCACCCCGTTCCTCCTTGCGACCCGCGTTGCCATCGCCACTCCCGCACTTTAAACATTGCATTCCAGATGATTTAGGGTAACGTCGTCCACGGCGAGCCACCGGCTCCCGGGCGAGGCAGCACTGCCGGCTCACCGCACTTCCGAAAGGCCGGCCATGCCCATCCGCGAACTCCGCAACTTCGTCAACGGAGGGTACGTCGACTCCGCCGCCACCGACCGGCTCGACATCATCAACCCGGCCACCGAAGAGGTCTACGCGCAGACGCCCGTTTCCACCGAAGCGGATGTCGCGGCCGCCTACGGCGCGGCGACCACGGCCTTCGAGACCTGGGGCGAGACGACCCCGGGCGAACGCCAGCGGGCGCTGCTGCGGTTCGCCGACGCCCTCGAGGCCCGCACCGAGGAGATCGCGGATCTGGAAAGCGAGAACACGGGCAAGCCGCGCGCCGGAATCGTCGGCGACGAGGTCGAGGTGATGATCGACCAGGTGCGATTCTTCGCCGGGGCCGCCCGCGTGCTCGAAGGCAAGTCGGCCGGGGAGTACCTCAAGGACCACACCTCGATGGTGCGGCGCGAGCCGATCGGCGTGATCGGCCAGGTCACCCCGTGGAACTACCCGATGATGATGGCGATCTGGAAGATCGCCCCTGCCCTCGCGGCCGGCAACACCGTCGTGCTCAAGCCCTCCGACTCGACGCCCGTGTCCACGCTGCTGCTGGCCGAGATCGCCGCCGAGTTCCTGCCCGCCGGCGCCTTCAACGTCGTCGCCGGCAACCGGGAGACCGGCCGCGCCCTGGTCACCGACCGCACGCCGCAGATGGTCTCGATCACCGGTTCGGTGCGCGCCGGCATGGAGGTCGCCGGCACCGCCGCCCTCGACCTCAAGCGCGTGCACCTCGAGCTGGGCGGCAAGGCCCCCGTGATCGTGTTCAACGACGCCGACATCCAGGCCGCCGTCGAAGGGATCACCGCTGCCGCGTTCTACAACGGCGGCCAGGACTGCACCGCCGCCACCCGGCTGCTCGTCCAGGAGGGCATCCACGACGAGTTCGTCGCCGCCCTGGCCGCGCACGCCAGGAAGAACGCCCGCACCGGCGGGCCGCGCGAGGAGGGCATCCTCTTCGGCGCCCTCTCCAGCGCCGACCACCTCGCCCGGATCGAGAGCGTGATCGACCGGCTGCCCGACCACGCCGAGATCGTCCTCGGCGGACACCGCCAGGGCCGCGTCGGCTACTTCCACGAGGCGACCATCGTCGCCAACCTGCGCCAAGCCGATGAGGCCGTGCAGGAGGAGTTCTTCGGCCCGGTGATCACGGCGCAGAAGTTCACCGATGAGGCCGAGGCGCTCGCCTGGGCGAACGACGTGCAGTACGGCCTGGCCTCGTCGGTCTGGACGAAGGACCACGCGACCGCGATGCGGATGGCCAAGCGGCTCGCCTTCGGCTGCGTCTGGATCAACACGCACATCCCGCTCGTCGCCGAGATGCCGCATGGCGGGTTCAAGCACTCCGGCTACGGCAAGGATCTCTCGATGTACGGCCTCGAGGACTACACCCGGATCAAGCATGTGATGAGCTACATCGGCTGACTGAGTGCCGGCCCCCGTCGGCCCGGGGGTGGACAGGGCGGCCCGGTCAACGGATGATCGTGGTGGAGGACACCATGGAGATCCTGCAGGTTGCCCAGCACGCCGACGATCTCGACCGGGCGTGCGCCTTCTACGAGCTGCTGCTCGGGGGCCCGCCGGCCGCCCGGTTCGATCCCCCCGGCCTGCTCTTCTTCAACGTGGGCCGGTCCCGCCTGCTGCTCGAGCGGGCGGCGCCCCCCGCCCTCGTCTACCTGCAGGTCGACGATGTCGCGGCAACGATCGAGCGGCTCCGCGGGTTGCAGGTGGAGATCGTCGACCTGCCGCACATCATCTTCAGCCATACCGACGACTCACTCGGTCCGGCAGGCACCGACGAGTGGATGGCGTTCATCCGCGACAGCGAGGGCAACACGGTCGGGCTGGTCAGCCACGAGCCGCGCCACGATCCGTAGCCCGTGCTTCGGCCCGCAACACGCCGAAGAGTGAATCATTCGGTTCTATACCTTTTGGCGTTGCCGGTCCACTATGTTGAGCACACACAATGAGGTGTCGCGGCCAGGGGGGTGGCTGCCCGTCCCTCCGGCTTGATCGGAAAGGTCATCATGAACGACAACCCGTCCCCGCAGAAGGGGCTCGGCGACAGCGAGCACCTCAAGGCCCTCGGCTACGAGAACTCCTTCCACCGCTCCATGGGCCTCTGGGCGAACTTCGCCCTCGGCTTCACCTACCTCTCCCCCCTCGTCGGCGTGTACTCGCTGTTCGCGCTCGCCCTGAGCACGGGCGGGCCGCCGTCGATCTTCTGGCTGATCATCGTCGGCACCGGCCAGCTGCTGGTGGCGCTCGTCTTCGGCGAGGTCGTCTCGCAGTACCCGATCGCCGGCGGGATCTACCCGTGGACCCGCAGGCTCTGGGGCAAGCGCTACGCCTGGATGGCGGCCTGGGTCTACGTCTGGGCGATGATCGTGACCATCACCGCCGTCGCCGAGTTCGGCACGGGCTTCCTGGCCAGCCTGATCAACGCGCCGGTGACCAATGAGGTCACCCTGGGTCTGTCGGTGCTCTTCCTCGTGGTCGCCTTCGGCCTGAACTTCTCCGGCACGAAGACACTCGGCCGGGTCGCCCGGATCGGGCTCGCCGCCGAACTCGTCGGCGTCGTCGGGCTCGGCCTGTACCTCTTGATCTTCCAGCGCAAGCAGGAGTTCAGCGTCTTCTTCGACACCATGGGCGTGCAGGGCGACGGCAGCTACGTCGCCGCGTTCCTCGGCGCGGCCCTCGCCGGGCTGTTCCTGTTCTACGGCTTCGAAGCCTGCGGGGACGTGGCGGAGGAGGTCGAGAACCCGGCCAGGGGCATCCCCCGGGCGATGATCCTGACCATCCTCGTCGGCGGGGTCTCGGCCCTGTTCTCGTTCGGCGGCTATGTGCTGGCCGCCCCCGATCTCCAGGCCATCGTCACCGGGAAGGACATCGACCCGATCCCCGCGATCCTCGACGCCTCGCTCGGCACCGTCGGCGCGAAGATCTTCCTCGTGGTCGCGCTCACCGCGTTCCTGTCCTGTGTGCTCAGCCTGCAGGCCGCTGCCAGCCGGCTCCTGTTCTCGTTCGCGCGGGACGGGATGATCCCCGGCCACGCCTGGCTCTCCCGGGTGTCCCCGCGCACGGCGGTGCCGGTGAACGCCCTGATCGTGGCCTGCACGATCCCCCTCCTGCTCTGCCTGCTCATCTACGTGGGCGGCAGCACACTGCTGGCCCGGATCACGGCCTTCGCGGTGATCGGCATCTACGTGGCGTTCCAGGCCGTGGTGCTCGCGGCGCTCCGGCAGCGGCTCAAGGGCTGGCGGCCGGCCGGGCCGTTCAACCTGGGCCGGTTCGGTTTCGTGGTCAACGTGGTAGCCCTCGCCTACGGGATCTTCGCGATGGTGCTGCTGGCCAGGCCGGGCGCGACCGGGGTGTTCCTCGACGACTGGATCGTGCTGATCGGACTCGCGGTCGTGATGGGCACCGGGCTGCTCTACCTGTTCATCGCCAAACCGCACAGCGCCTCGCACCAGCCGGAGGGTGATGCGATCGCCGTGGCCGCGATGCTGCGGGCGCACCCTGAGAACGCGCGGACGACATCCGACACCGACTGAGCGGCGCCCGGCCGGACCGCGTCCGGCCTGACGCGTCTTAACGAACGAAGGGCCCGTCTCGCGACGGGCCCTTCGTGCTGGTGGGGGTTTAGATGCTGTTCACATCGAGCGGGATGCCGGGGCCGAACGTGGTCGACACGGCGCCCTTCATGATGTAGCGGCCCTTGGAGGAGCTGGGCTTGAGGCGAACGATCTCCTCGAGCGCTGCGGCGATGTTCTCGTTCAGCTGCTCGGCGGTGAAGGATGCCTTGCCGACGACGAACTGCACGTTGGCGTGCTTGTCGACGCGGAATTCGATCTTTCCGCCCTTGATGTCGGACACGGCCTTCGCGACGTCGGGCGTCACGGTGCCGGTCTTCGGGTTCGGCATGAGGCCACGCGGGCCGAGCACCTTTCCGAGACGGCCGACCTTGCCCATCAGCTCCGGGGTCGAGACGGCGGAGTCGAACGAGGTGTAGCCGGCGGCCACCTTCTCGATCAGCTCGTCGCCACCGACCTCGTCGGCGCCGGCTGCGATGGCAGCATCGGCGGCCGGGCCGGTTGCGAAGACGATGACGCGGGCGGTGCGACCGGTTCCGTGAGGAAGAATAACGGTTCCACGCACCATCTGGTCCGCCTTGCGCGGGTCGACGCCGAGCTTGAGGGCAACCTCAACGGTCGAGTTGAAGTTCGCCGAACCGGTCTCGCGGGCCAGCGTGACGGCCTCGACGGGGGTGTAGAACTTGTCGGCTTCGATCTTTTCGGCCGCGGCCCGGTAGGCCTTTGACTTCTGTGCCATTTGAATCTCCTGTACAAAAATTTGAGAGTGTGGTGCGAGCCTGGCTGGCTCTTCCACGTACTGCTGGGTGGCGGGATGCCGGGGGTTGAGGCTCAGGCCTCGACCGTGATGCCCATCGAGCGGGCCGTGCCGGCGATGATCTTCGACGCAGCGTCGAGGTCGTTCGCGTTGAGGTCGACCATCTTGGCTTCGGCGATTTCGCGAACCTGTGCCTTGGTGAGCTTCGCAACCTTGACGGTGTGCGGGGTGCCACTGCCCTTGGCGACGCCGGCAGCCTTCTTGATGAGCTCCGCCGCCGGCGGGGTCTTCAGGATGAAAGTGAATGAACGGTCGTCGTAGACGGTGATCTCCACCGGGATGACGTTGCCGCGCTGGGATTCCGTCTGGGCGTTGTAGGCCTTGCAGAATTCCATGATGTTGACGCCGTGCTGACCAAGCGCCGGCCCGATGGGCGGTGCGGGGTTGGCGGCGCCGGCCTTGATCTGAAGCTTGATCAGACCAGTTACCTTCTTCTTCGGTGCCATTGTTCTTCCTTCTTTGTGATGACGAGCAGCCGCGAGGGCCGCTCTCCCGGTGGCCCGGACGGGCCCCGGTGAACTGGAAACTTTTTAGAGCTTGGTGACCTGGTCGAAGCTGAGCTCGACCGGGGTCTCGCGCTCGAACAGGGACACCAGCACGATGAGCTTGCCGCTCTCCGCCTTGATCTCGCTGATCGATCCGGGCAGACCCGCGAACGAGCCTTCCTTGATCGTGATGGTCTCGCCGATTTCGTAGTCGATCTCGGCCGGGAGGGCGCGGGTGGGAACCTTGCCGCCGTGGCCTGCGCCGGACTTCGCGGTCGGCACTTCCTGGATCTCGACGAGGCTCTTCAGCATGCCGAAGGCCTCTTCGAAGCGGAGGGGGGTCGGGTTGTGGGCGTTGCCGACGAAGCCGGTGACGCCGGGGGTGTGGCGAACCACGGACCAGCTGTCTTCGTTCAGGTCCATCCGCACCAGCACGTAGCCGGGGATGCGGACGCGAGTGACCATCTTGCGCTGGCCGTTCTTGATCTCGACGACGTCTTCCATCGGAACCTCGACCTGGTAGATGAAATCTTCCATGGCCATCGACTGCTTGCGGTTCTCGATGTTCGACTTCACGCGGCGTTCGAAGCCGGCATAGGAGTGGATGACGAACCACTTGCCCGGCTGGAAGCGCAGTTCCTTGCGGAACTCGGCGTACGGGTCCTCGTCGACGGCTTCCTCGGCCGCGACCTCGGTCGCCTCTTCGTCCTGCACGGCCTCGACGGACGCATCCGCTTCGTCGGCGGAGTCGATGTCGAGGGCGTCGTCGACGAGCGCGTCGGCCTCGGGGTCGACCGATTCGGCGAGCGCGTCAAGCGCGGCGTCGAGATTGTCTTCGACGCCGACGCTCGGGTCGAACACGTGCACGGCTGCCTGCTCGGCGGCCTCTACGGAGTCTTCTTCGGCGGCGAGGGTGTTGCCCTCCTGCGCCTCGTCGTCGTCTGAGGACTGTTCGGCAGCGGTGGCCCAGTCGACATCGTCGTGATTCGTCTCAGTCACTAAATCTCAATCCTTATCTATTGCCTGGGCACGAAAGCGTGACCCGTTCAGCGTTGCCATGAATCCTTGCGGGAGCCGCCTGGCGGCATCCGTTCAGCCGCTTGGCGTTCCGAACACGTATGTCACGACGAGCGCGAACACCCAGTCGAGTGCGGAAACCAGGGCCATCATGATCACCACGAAGACCAGCACGACACCCGTGTAGCTCAGGAGTTCCTTGCGGGTCGGCGTGACGACCTTGCGGAGCTCCGCCATGACCTGCTTGATGAACAGGGACATCCGAGCGAAGGGACCGCGCTGGGAATCGCGCGCCATTCTCGCGTTTGCGACGATTTCCTCACTGGGTTCGTCGACAACTTTTCGGGCCACCTGTTCACACCTTTCCTGGGCCGACGGAATGCCACCGACTTGCAGGGCGGACAGGACTCGAACCTGCAACCTGCGGTTTTGGAGACCGCTGCTCTACCAATTGAGCCACCACCCTATGGACAGAATCCTGTGCGCCACGCGTCGTCGCGGCTTTCGGGCGAGTCACTCGGACACACCAAAAAGGGCGCAAAAAAGCATGGCAGAATTCAACTACCTCGATCAAGTCTAGGTCACTCCGGGACGAGAGTAAAGCCGGGGCACCGCGGGGGCCGGCCTGCTCCGAGATTCACGTCCCCGCGCCTTCGCCGGGATGGCCTGCCGCCGTATGCTCGAAGCGTGGCTCACGAACTCAAGCGAATCTCTACTCGGATCGGCTCCATCGCGGAGTCGGCGACCCTCAAGGTCGACGGCAAGGCCAAGGCGCTCCAGGCGGCCGGCCGGCCGGTGATCAGTTTCGCCGCGGGCGAGCCTGACTTCCCGACCCCTCCACACATCGTCGAGGCGGCGCTCCTGGCGGTGTCGGACCCGAAGAACCACCGCTACACCCCGGCGGCCGGGCTGCCCGACCTGCGCGAGGCCATCGCGGCCAAGACCCTCCGGGACAGCGGGCTGGCGATCTCGCCCAGCCAGGTGGTCGTCACCAACGGCGGCAAGCAGGCGGTCTACCAGGCCTTTGCCACGCTGCTCGACCCGGGCGACGAGGTCATCGTCCCCACCCCGTACTGGACCACCTACCCCGAGTCGATCCGGCTGGCCGGCGGCGTGCAGGTCGACGTCTTCGCCGGCGCCGACCAAGGCTACCTCGTCACGGTCGAGCAGCTCGAGGCCGCGCGTACCCCGCGCACCAAGGTGCTGCTGTTCGTGTCGCCGTCGAACCCGACCGGCGCGGTCTACTCTCCCGAGCAGACGAAGGCCATCGGCCAATGGGCCGAGGAGCACGGCCTGTGGATCATCAGCGACGAGATCTACCAGAACCTCACCTACGACGGGGTGCGCGCCGTGTCGATCGTCGAGGCCGTGCCCGCCCTGGCCGACCGCACCATCCTCGTCAACGGCGTCGCCAAGACGTATGCGATGACCGGCTGGCGCCTCGGCTGGATGGTGGGCCCGCAGGACGCGATCAAGGCCGCCGCCAACCTGCAGTCGCACCTGACCTCGAACGTCTCGAACATCTCCCAGCGCGCCGGCATCGCCGCCCTGACCGGGCCGCAGGATGCCGCGCTCGCCATGCGGGACGCCTTCGACCGCCGCCGCACGGTCATCGTCGCCGAGCTGAACAAGATCCCCGGCATGGTGACCCCGACGCCGCAGGGCGCGTTCTACGTCTACCCTGACGTCACCGGCCTGCTCGGCCGCCCGTGGGGCGGCGTCACGCCGACGACGTCGCTCGAGCTCGCCGACCTGATCCTCGACCAGGTCGAGGTGGCCGCGGTCCCGGGTGAGGCCTTCGGCCCGAGCGGCTACCTCCGTTTCTCCTATGCGCTCGGCGACGACGCCCTGCTCGAAGGAGTTCAGCGCCTGCAGCGCCTCTTCTCCTAGCATCCGACACGCCACGGCCTCAGTCGGAACACGCGTTCATGTTTCGAAGATGAAGTCCGCGCTGTCGGTGTCGCACGGCGACTTCGAACGCTTCGAGTACTCGGCTGCGCCGTTATTGGAGGATGCATGCGCGACCTCGTGTAGTTCGTGGCGGTATCCCTGGACGGATTCATTGCCGACATCTGGCTGTGCGGCGGAGGGCGCCTCGCCGCGGCTCTCCGGCCGGAGATCGATCGGCTCGTACTCAAGGTCAATCCGGTCGTATTCGGCGATGGCATTGCCCTGTTCGACGGGGATTACACGCCCTCGGCCTACGAGCTCGTGTCGACCACACACTACGACTCAGGAGTGCTCTTCAACGACTATCGCGCTCTGCGGGCCAGCAGCTGACAATGCTCACGTGCACCACCTCCTCTCGCCGCCACCCGGGGCCATCGGTGGGTCGCGCTTGCCGCTTCGCCTCCGGGCTGGCACGCTATGGGCATGGAATCATCGTCCCCCGTCGTGCGCGTGCGCGACCTACGCAAGTCCTACGGGAGAGTCGAAGCTGTTCGAGGACTCGATTTCGACATCCACCCGGGTGAAACATTCGCCCTGCTCGGCCCGAACGGTGCCGGCAAGAGCACGGTGATCGAGATTCTCGAGGGTTACCGCGACCGCAGTTCCGGCGAGGTGAGCGTGCTCGGCACCGACCCGCAACACGGCGGCCTCGGCTGGAAGGCACGGCTCGGCATCGTGCTGCAGTCCACGGGCGAGAGCGGCACCGTCACGGTGTCCGAGCAACTTCGCCACTTCGCCGGTCTCCACGCGAATCCGCGCGGCGTCGCCGAGGTGATCGACGCGGTGGGCCTTACGGAGAAGGCGAAGACTCGCATCAGCAAGCTCTCCGGCGGGCAACGCCGGCGAGTGGATGTCGCACTCGGCATCATCGGTCGGCCGGAGCTTCTGTTCCTCGACGAACCGACCACGGGGTTCGACCCCGAGGCGCGGCATCAGTTCTGGGATCTGGTGCGCCGGCTCAAGGCGGAGGGCACTACCATCCTGCTCACCACGCACTATCTCGACGAGGCGGCGCAGCTCGGCGACCGGGCAGGTGTGATCAACAATGGGCGACTGATCGATATCGGCGCCATCGACGAGATCGGCGGCTCAGAGGCGCGAGTGCCGCTCGTGCGCTGGCGGAACGAACTGGGTGTGCTCAGGGAGGTGCGCACCGATCGGCCGGGACAGGTGGTGGCCGAGCTGGTCGCGTCGGCGGGCGGGGAACCGGCGGACCTCGAGGTGGTGCGGCCCAGCCTCGAGGACGTGTACCTCGGGCTCGTTCGCGGCACAACCGAAGGTATTCGTGCCGAGGTGGAAGGCGACGAGACGATGGCCGGCGAGACCCTGGCAGACGAGACGACCGTTACGGAGCTGCGCTCATGAACGAGACCACCACGTCAGCCACCAGGCGCGCAGCCGGCACCACGGGCATCCGGCGCCCCGGCCTGCTCACGCTCGGAGCCTCCCGCGTGATCTACGAGACCCGCGTCTACTTCCGCAGCCCAGACAGTGTGTTCTTCACGTTCCTGTTCCCCTTCATCATGCTGGGCATCTTCACGGCGGCGTTCGGGGCGAGAGGCAACATCGGCGAGGCGCCGGACGGCACCGGCGGCATCAGCGTGGGAGCGTACTACCTGCCGGGGATGCTCGCTGCGGGCATGCTCCTCTCCGGCGTGCAGAATCTCGCGGTGGACATCGCCGGGGAGAAGGGCGACGGCACCCTCAAGCGCCTCGGCGGCACACCGCTGTCCCCGCTCAGCTACTTCATTGGCAAGATCGGCATGGTGCTGGTGACCGGCACGATCCAGGCGGCGCTGCTGATGCTGGTGGCCCGGTTCGTGCTGAACATCGACCTGCCGACCGACCCGGACACCTGGCTGACCTTCTCCTGGGTGTTCCTGTTCGGCACGATCACCTGCGCGTTCCTCGGGATCGCGCTCTCGGCTCTCCCCCGCTCCGGCAAGAGCGCCACGGCTGTGGTCATTCCGATAGTCCTGATCCTGCAGTTCATTTCCGGCGTCTACCTTCAGTTCTACCTTCTGCCGGAGTGGATGCAGAACCTGGCGAGCGCGTTTCCCCTGAAGTGGATGGCGCAGGGCATGCGCGCAGTGTTCCTGCCGGAGAGCTTCGCCAACCTGGAGCAGTCGGGCTCGTTCGACCTCCCTCTGGTGGCGCTCAACCTCGGCATCTGGCTCGTGGTCGGGCTCGTGCTCAGCCGAGTCACGTTCCGGTGGATCCGGAAGGACGCCTGAGCCACGGATGCCCGGCATCCGCGCGCACACGGCGGCGCCTACAGCAGCTTGCGCTCGAGCGCCCAGGCCGTGAGCTCGTAGCGGGAGGACAACTGCAGCTTGCGCAGTACCGCCGACACGTGCGTCTCGACGGTCTTCGGCGAGATGAACAGGGTGCCGGCGACCTCCCGGTAGGTGTAGCCGCGGGCGATCAGGCGCATCACCTCCTGCTCGCGGCCGGAGAGCCTGTCGAGCTCCTCCATCGTCTCTGCCATCTCGCCGGCGACCGCGCCGAAGGCGTCGAGCACGAACCCGGCCAGCTTCGGCGAGAACACGGCGTCGCCGGACGCGACCCGGCGGGCGGCCTCCGACACCTCGGCGCCGGACGCGCTCTTGGTGATGTAGCCCCGCGCGCCCGCTCGGATCACCCGCACGACGTCGTCGGCGGCGTCCGACACGCTCAGGGCCAGGAAGAGGGTGTGCGGGGCGCGGGGCGCGGCGTCGAGGATGACCTCGCCGCCGCCGCCGCCGCGACCTCCGGGCAGATGCACGTCAAGCAGCACCACCCGAGGTTGCAGCCGGGCGACGATCGTGACCGCCTCGTCGACGGTCGCGGCCTCGCCGAGCACCCTGATGCCCGCGTCGAGTTCGGCGCGCAGCCCGGAACGGAAGATCGAATGGTCGTCGACGATCACGACCGACAGGAGCGTGACATCCGCGCCAGGCCCGTCGAGCGTGGCGGATGCCTCGGCGACCGGATCGCCGGATCGCGCCTCATTGCTCGTCATGGCCCTGTTCCTCTGCTCCGGTTCCGGCGCCGGCTGTTGCTGCGCTGGGTGCTCCGGCGTTTGCGGTTGCGGCGCCCACGCCGATAGGCGGGGCGGATGTCGCAGTCCCGCCGAGCGGCAGGCTCAGCAGGATCTCGGTGCCCGACCCGCCTGGGCCCGGCCGAACCGCTGCGGAACCACCGATCCGATTCATCCGCCCGATGATCGACTCGCGCACGCCGTGCCGGTCGGACGGAATGTCGGCGAGTCGGAAACCAGGTCCCCGATCGGTGACGCTCAACGTGCTGCCGACCTTGTTCGTCTCGAGGTAGACCGAGACGGTGCCACCGGCGTGCCAGGCCGCGTTCAGCATGGCCTCGCGGGCCGCGGCGATCAGCGCATCCGGCACGACGGCCGGCGCGGTTCCGACCGTCACCACCTCGAACTGCACCGGGAAGTCGGCCTCGATCTCCCCGACGATGCGCCGAAGCGCGGCCGGCAGATCGATCGGCGCCTCGGCGGGGGCGAAGGTGCCAGAGGTGTCGGCAGGGTCTGCCGGGCGGGCCCCGCGTGCACCGGCGCCGTGCACTCCGGTGAACAACCACTCCCGCAGCTCCCGCTCCTGGGCCCGGGCCAGGCGGGCCGCGTCGCTGTGCGGGCCGGCCTTCTGCTGGATCAGCGCGAGGGTCTGCAGCACCGAGTCGTGGAGGTGCGCGGCGATCTCTGCCCGCTCAGACTCGCGAATCCGCTCCGAGCGTTCATCGGCGAGGTCGCGGGACAGCCTCACCAGCCACGGCGCGATCACGACGATCACGCCCAGCAACACCGAAACGGATGCGACGACCACCGTCCATCCGCCCTGCTGGTCACCCGTGACGAAGAACAGCAGGATGCCGACCGCGACCAGCAACAGGGCACCGAGCGCCCGCACGAGCAGCGCCGAGGAGTCACTTCGCGCGCCGACCCGGATGTCGGCGAACTGCCGCCAGGCGAGGGCGACGCCCGCGAGCACGACGATTCCGGGGATCACGACGGCCAGCGGCACATTCAGGCCGAGTCGACTCGCCGCCAGGGCCGTTCCGGCGGCGAGCAGGGCAAGGCCGAGGAAAATTTCGGTGACCGGGGCCGCACGCGCGGCGGTGGCGTCCGCTGACCCGACGGATGCCGCTCCGCCCGAGACCTGCCCGTCGACCAGTGGACCGCCACGGTCCGGAACGCTGAGCCCACCTACTCGACCAGGTGCGGCCGCCGGCCGAGCCAGGCTCGCTTTCGGCAGGGCGCCGGAGCGCGGCGGAGTGTCGGGGATGGTCACCCAGAGCCAGGCGTAGAGCAGGGCACCCGCGCCGCCGGCCAGGCTGAGCAGCACCGTGCCGACCCGCACCGCGGTCACGGGCAGCCCGGTGTGCTCGGCGAACCCGGCGCAGACGCCCGCCACCAGCCGCTGCCTCGGCCGCGTCATCCGCTCGGTTCTCATCTCTTCATCAAAGCACCCTGAACGGCGGCGGGGGCCCCGGCATCCGGATCTCAGGGTTGAATCAGGGTCGTCCCTGATGGCCCTGTCGCCCCGCCGGTGGTTGAGTCTAAGCATGACAGCAGAGAATCCCACCTACCCCGCGAAGGGTCACACCCCCACCGGGCCGGATCAACTCACCCGTTTCTTCGACTGGATCCGGCGCAGCGGACTCGTGCGCGGCGGCGAACGCTGGCTGGCCGGTGTCTGCGGCTCCGTCGCGGCGAAAACGGGCCTCGACCCCATGATCGTGCGCGGAATCGTCGTGGTGCTGGGCGTGCTGGGTGCTCCCGTCGTGTTGCTGTATGCGATCGGCTGGGCGCTGCTGCCGAACGTGCTCGGCCGGATCCACGCCGAGGAGGCACTCCGCGGCCGGTTCGAACCCGCGATCATCGCCATCATCGCGCTGCTCGTGCTGACCATCGCGCCGTTCAACCGCGGAATCTGGTGGGACGGTGTCCCCGGCGCCTGGGGAATGCCCGACTGGATCACCGCGACACTGAGTGTGGCGTGGGGCCTCGCCGTCGCCGCGGGAATCGTGTGGTTGATCGTCTACCTCGTGCGGCGCCGCCAGGCCGGGACCACGCCGGGCGGGCCGGCACAGGGCGGGCCGGCACAGGGCGGGCCGGCACTGGGCCGGCCGACGCCATACGGTTCTGCGCCCTACGGATCGGCTCAGGGCGGGCCGACACCCCCGGCGTCGCCGGACGAAACGACGATCACGACGCCACCGCCTCCCGCGGTGCCGCCGGTGCCCGCCGACCTCGGCCCGCTGACGGCCGATTCGGCCGCCGCAACGCAGCCGACGGAGGCATTCCCTCAGGGGGCGCCGAACCAGGAGACACCGAGCGACATGTCACCGCCCGCGGCGTACTCCACCCAGGCACCTTCCGGTCCGGCATTTTCCAGTCAGGAGTACCCCACGCAGGGCTCCCCCACTCACGGGCAGGCCGCAGCGTGGGCGCGTCAGGAGGAGCAGAACCGGCTGCGGGCGGATCAGAGCCGGGCCTGGCAGGACCAGAACAGAGTGCGGCGGGAGCAGCAACTCGCCCAGCAGTCCGAGCGTGCCGCCCGGTGGCGCGCACGCCGACCCAGCGCCGCCACCACCACGATCACGCTGGGCCTCGCTCTCCTGGCCGGCGCGATCGCCTACCTGGGCTACTCGGGCGGCGAGTGGTCGACCGGCGCATTCGTGTTCGGCCTGGCCATGGCACTCGGCCTGGTCGCCGTCGGAATCATCGTCGCCGGCATCCGCGGTCGGGAGAGCGGCGCGCTGGGCTGGATGGCCCTTCTCGCCGTGGTGGCGCTCGTGTGGGTCGGGGTTGCGCCCCAGGGAACCCAGTTCACGTTCGCCGGCAACCAGCGCTGGAACGTCGTGTCCTCCGCCGAAGACTCCCCAACCGGCTACGCCATGGTCGCCGGCGCTCCGACCGTTGACCTCAGCGACCTGGACACGGCAACGGGACGCCAGACGAACGGTCAAACGGTCGACGTGTGGCTCGGGTTCGGGGTGACCACCCTCGTTCTGCCGGCCCGGCGGCCGGTCGAGGTCGAGGTCCATCTTCTCGCCGGGGCGGTCGGCTCTGAATCGACCGGCGGCGAGCCCGTGCGGGGCGGTGTGCTCATTCGGGACGTGCGCACCGTCAACGGCACGGATGCCCGGTCCGTTCCTCGCATTCGCGTCTGGTCGCTCGCCGGCCAGGTCAAATTCATCGGCGGCAGCGATGCCGGCAGCACACTCAGGAGCACCCCATGACCGATTCCGAGAACTCGACCCCGATCGTGGATCCAACCGTGGATCCAACCCCGACCGTGGATCCAACACCGACCGCGACCGAGAACCCGACCGTGGACAGTGCGTCCGTGACGGACGCCGCGACGCTCCCGTTCCAGACCATGCCGAATGCGTCAGCGACACTTCCGTCCCCGACGATGCCGGAGGCAGTCGCGCCGCCAGCCGGGTCGTCGACCACGCCCCGACGGATTCCCCTGTTCGGCACCATCCTGTGGGGAACCCTCACGCTCGCATTCGCCGGGTTCATGGTGTTTCGCACCCTGGTACCTGGCTCGATGGACCCCTCGCTGTGGCTGCTCGGCGGCGTGATCGCGACGGGTCTCGTGCTCGTCGTCGCCGGAGTGGCGGCGGCGATGCGGCACCCGTCCTGATCGCACGGCCGCCCGCATCCGCCCGGCAGGCGCCCGCCGGCGCCCGCCGGCATCCCTCACCCGCCGAGCCGAGATGCTCGCGGCGCACCCTGCGGAAGCCGGCGCACGTTCTAGAGCCTGTTGATTATTGGAGGCTGGCGATCCGAGGCCAGCGCTCAGTCCCATGTCGGATGTCGATGGGCTGGTGTCGGCGCGGGCGATCGGGC
>NZ_SOFM01000019.1:0-32994 GCF_004402705.1 Cryobacterium mannosilyticum
CAACATCCACTCCGATGCCAACAGCCACAAGGGACCCACCCTCAACATCGGCATAATCCGGACATCGGAATAATGCAGACCCAACCACGCGTTGAAAACTCAGACCCGGTGGACCGTGGCCCAGCAACCGGGCGGCATCCTCACCTGGACGTCACCGACCGGGCGGGAGTTCATCACCGAACCCGCCACGATACTGCCGACCGTCCTCCCCACCGGGCCACCGAAAGCCGGCCCGCCACCAGTCGGACCACCGACAGCCGCAGCGTCGGACCTCCCCGACGACCCACCGTTCTGAGGCCGGGGATCTCGACAAGCTCGATCACCGGGGGGTCGGGTCGACGCCACCGGCTCGTCTAGCCTTCGAAGATGCACTCGCTCCTTCAGCTCGCCGCAGCAACAGCCATTCAGACGTCCTTGACCGAGTGGCTGCCGGCCGATCCCGCCCAGACACTGCTTCGCACCGAGTACGCCTCGTTTGTGCGTGCCGGCGGCGGCG
Source organism: Cryobacterium mannosilyticum (assembly GCF_004402705.1). Lineage (NCBI taxonomy): Bacteria > Bacillati > Actinomycetota > Actinomycetes > Micrococcales > Microbacteriaceae > Cryobacterium > Cryobacterium mannosilyticum. The sequence continues at coordinate 497 of NZ_SOFM01000019.1, forward strand.
GCGCACTTGACCGGGACGGCGGTGCGGAGCACCTGACCGCGAGCTGCTTCGTTTTCACGCCGGACCTGCGTCAAGTGTTGCTCTGCTTTCACCGGAAGGGCCAGTTCTGGGTTCAGCTGGGCGGCCATATCGAATCCGCAGACTTGTCCGTGGCCGCTGCCGCACTGCGCGAGGCTCGCGAGGAGGGCGGCATCGCCGAGCTGCGTTCCCTGGGCGACGCGCCGATCGACGTGCACCGGCACGCTCTGAGTTCCCGATTCGGGCACTGCACCACCCACTGGGACGTCGGCTTTGCGGCCATCGCCCCTGCGGAGGCGATTCCCGTGACCAGCTCGGAAAGCGAGGAGGTCGCCTGGTGGCCGACGGACGCCCTTCCAGACAACGTCCCGTCGGGCTTCGGTGACCGCCTGGCCGTTGTGCTCCGAGAGTTGGAGCACCGACGAAATGTCTAGACCCGGTTCTTGTCGTCGCGCCAGGCGAGCCAGTCGGTCAGCCGGTCGAGCTTGTAGTGCGGGCCCGACAGCCCCAGGGTGAACAGGCGAGCGCCGAGGTTGTAGAGCTGGTCCGCCTCTTCCACGCTCCGGCCGCGGAGCTCGGTCGAGATCTCGATCTCGGCCGGGTCCCGGCCGACCGTGTCGCACCAGCCGGCCAGAACACCGAGCTTGTGCTCGAGCACCTCCGGGCTCGAGAACGAATGCCAGATGTCGGCGTGCTGGGCGACGATGCGGAGCGTCTTCTTCTCGCCGCCGCCTCCGATGAGCACGGGGATCTTCCGGGTGGGCGGCGGGTTGAGCCTGGCCCACCGCGCCTCGATCCGCGGCAGGTTCTCGGCCAGCGAGTCCAGCCGCGTGCCGACGGTGCCGAAGTCGTAGCCGTACTCGTCGTAGTCGCGTTCGAACCAGCCCGAGCCGGTGCCGAAGATGAACCGGCCCCCGCTGATGTGGTCGATGGTGCGGGCCATGTCGGCCTGCAGGTCGGGATTGCGGTAGCTGTTGCAGTTGACCAGGGCGCCGAGTTCAATGGTGGAGGTCTGCTCGGCCCAGGCCGCCAGGATCGTCCAGGATTCGAAATGCAGGCCGTTCCGGTCACCCGACAACGGGAAGAAGTGGTCCCAGTTGAAGGCGACGTCGGTGCCCATGGCCTCGACCTGGGTGACCGCGTCCCGGATCGTGGCGTACTCGGCGTGCTGCGGCGCCAATTGCGCGCCGACGCGCACCGGGCGGGAGGCTCCGGAAGTCATGCGCTCATCCTAAACCGGCGTTCGCACCTCTGAGCGGGCCGGCTCGGCCGCTACCGTCCGAGCATCTTCTGGAGTGCTGCCATCTCGTCTTCGGTCGGGCCGCCGGCCTTGCCCGCGGCGGGCTTGCTGCCGCCCAGGCCGAAGCCTGTTCCACCGGCCGCGACGGCTCCGGCCGGCTTCTCGCCGGAGGCCAGCGCGGCGTTCTCCGCCGCCCGCTTGGCCGGGTTGCCCGACTTCGAGCCCTTCTTCTTGGGCTGCTGCTTGCCGCGGTTGCCGCCGAGTCCGGCGCCCGCCATCGGGCCCATGCCCGGGATGTTGGGCATGCCGCCCTTGGCGACCGTTTTCATCATCTTCGCTGCCTGCTCGAAGCGCTGCACGAGCTGGTTGACCTCGGTCACGGTGGAGCCGGCACCCCGGGCGATGCGCAGCCGCCGGGAGCCGTTGAGGAGTTTCGGGGTGGTGCGTTCGGCCTTGGTCATCGACTGGATGATGGCCTCGGTGCGCACGATCTCACGCTCGTCGAAGTTCTCGAGCTGTTGCTTCATGGCACCCGCGCCCGGCAGCATGCTCATCATCTTCTTGATCGAACCCATGTTGCGCAGCTGCTGCATCTGGCCGAGGAAGTCGTCGAGCGTGAACGTGTCGGTGGAGAACTTCTCCGCCATCTTGCGCGCTTCGTCCTCGTCGAAGGCCCCCTGGGCCTGTTCGATCAGGGTGAGGATGTCACCGAGGTCGAGGATGCGGCTGGCCATGCGGTCGGGGTGGAACGGCTCGAAGTCGTCCAGGCCTTCGCCCGTCGACGCGAACATGATCGGACGGCCGGTGATCGACGCCACCGACAGTGCGGCGCCACCGCGCGCGTCGCCGTCGAGCTTGGTCAGCACCACACCGGTGAAGTCGACGCCGTCCTGGAACGCCCTGGCAGTCGCGACGGCGTCCTGGCCGATCATCGCGTCGATCACGAAGAGGACCTCATCGGGTCCGATGGCCGCGCGAATATCCGAGGCCTGCTTCATCATGTCGGCGTCGACGCCGAGACGGCCGGCGGTGTCCACGATGACCACGTCGTGCATCTTCTGCTGGGCGAACTTGACGCCGTCGCGGGCCACCTGCACCGGGTTGCCGACACCGTTGCCCGGTTCGGGGGCGAAGACGGCAACGCCGGCCTGCTGCCCGACGACCTGGAGCTGGGTGACCGCGTTGGGGCGCTGGAGGTCGGCTGCGACGAGCACGGGGGTGTGACCGTCCTTGGCGAGCCACTTCGCCAGCTTGCCCGCGAGGGTCGTCTTTCCCGCGCCCTGGAGGCCGGCGAGCATGATGATGGTCGGCGGCTTCTTGGCGAATTCGAGCCGGCGCTGCTGGCCGCCGAGGATCTCGACGAGCTCCTCGTTGACGATCCGGACCACCTGCTGCGCCGGGTTCAGCGCCTTGCTGACCTCGTCGCCGAGGGCGCGCTCGCGCACCTTGCCGGTGAAGTCCTTGACGACGTCGAGGGCGACGTCGGCGTCGAGGAGGGCGCGACGGATCTCGCGGACGGTGCCGTCGACATCCGCCGCACTGAGCTTGCCCTTGGTGCGGAGATTCTTGAACGTCTCGGCCAGGCGATCTGAGAGGTTTCCAAAAGTAGCCATTGTGCTTCTACTTTAACCGGTCCGGAGGTCTATCGTGAGCGGGTGCGCCGTTGGCGCATTCTCAGGTCTGGAGCCGTCTTGTCCGTAGTCGTCATTGCAACACTCACCCCGAAGCCCGGCCGCAACCAGGAGATCCTCGACGCGCTGGCCGTTGTCGCCCCCAAGGCGCACGCCGAACCGGGCTGCGAGCTCTACGCGGCGCACACCGACGGCGACCGGGTCTTCATGGTCGAGCGCTGGTCCACGGCCGAAGACCTGGCCGCCCACGCCGCCGGTGCGGCCATCGCCGAACTGAACGCGCTCACCGGCGACGCCGTCGCCGGTCCGGCCGAGGTGCATGTGCTCGCCAACATGCCCTTCGGCGATCCGGCCAAGGGCACAATCCAGTAGAACTCCCGGCCCAGTAGAAGTCCCGGCCGGCCCCGGCGCCCGTTACTGCTCGACGGCGATGACCACGGGGTCTCCGTGCACGTCGATCGTCACCACGAGCAGGGCGTCGGTCTCGTCGGGACTGATCGAGTACTCGAGCACCGCGAAGTGCTCCTCGCTGCGGAAATGGTGCGGGTGGAAGCCCACCCGCTGCAGCTGGATCGAGCGGAGGAAGTCGATCTGTTTGTCGCCGGAGTCCCAGATGAGGGCATCTTCGAGGGCCTCCGGGTCCATCTCCTCGAGTTCGGTCGTGATGTAGGCGCTCGTCACTGAGCGCTCCGCACTGAGGTCGGCCACGAGCGACTCGCGGGCCTGGGAATCCAGTTCCTCGAGCGCGTTGACCATGGCCGCTGCGATGTCGAGGGCCTCGATCGACACGGAGTCCTCGTCGGGCGAGCTCAGGTCGATCTGCACGTCCTGGTCGCCCAGTTCGGCCGTGTCCGACCAGTACACCTCGCCCGCGTCGTCGCTGCCGAGGATTCCGAAGAAATCGTGTTCGATGGTCATGTACGTCCTATCCGACGAGTTGTTGCGCGAAGACGTGCGGCGTGAAACCGGTGAGGTCGTTGATCCCCTCACCCTGGCCGACGAGTTTGATGGGGATGCCGGTCTTCTCCTGCACGGCGAGCACGAACCCGCCCTTCGCGGAGCCGTCCAGCTTGGTGAGCACGAGGCCGGTCACCCCGGCGTGTTCGATGAACGCCTCGGCCTGGGCGAGCCCGTTCTGGCCCGTGGTCGCGTCGAGCACGAGGAGGACCTCGGCGATCGGGGTCTGCTTCTCGATCACCCGGCGGATCTTGGTGAGCTCATCCATCAGGCCGCCCTTGGTCTGCAACCGGCCGGCGGTGTCGATGAGCACGATCTCGATGCCCTCGTTCATGGCCTTCTGCACGGTCTGGAAGGCGACGGATGCCGGATCCTGGCCGTGCGCCTGCGGCCGCACGATGTCCGCCCCGGCCCGTTCGGCCCAGGTGGCGAGTTGCTCGACGGCGGCGGCCCGGAAGGTGTCCGCCGCCCCGATCAGCACACTGCGGTCGTAACCGCGGAGGAACTTCGCGAACTTGCCGATCGTCGTCGTCTTGCCGACGCCGTTGACGCCGACGACGAGCACGACCGCGGGTCGGGCGCTGAGGGTGAGGGTCGGGTTGTGCCGGGCGAGGCGTTCCTCGATGCCCTCGCGGAGCATCCGTTGCAGGTCCACCGGGTCCGTCGTGTGGTACTTCGCCACCTTCGCCCGAAGCTCGGCGACGATCGCGTCGGTCACGGCCGGCCCGAAGTCGGCCTGGATAAGCGCATCCTCGAGGTCGTCCCAGGTGTCGTCGTCGATCGTCTTCTTCGTGAACATGCCGCGCAGAGCGCCGGAGAGGGACCAGGAGGTGCGTTCTGCCATGCCTCTAGCCTATGGCTCGGGACCTTCGGACCTAGCCGAACGGGCGGTCCGGCACGACACTGCACTCATGTCGACGTACACCACGACGCCCGGCCGCAGGGGCTCGAGCCTCGCCCGGCGCACCGGCTACCCGATCAGCCGGCGGTGAAGGCCGACATCCGCGGTAACACAGCCGGTGCGACCCGGCAGAATGGTCGAGTGAGCACTCAGACTCCCCCAGCGCTCGTCGGGATCGCCCACGGCACCTCGTCGGCACACGGCCAGGCTGCGGTCGCCGGCCTGATGCGCGCCGTGGCCGCCGCCCGGCCCGACCTGACGGTCGTCTCCGGCTTCGTCGACGTGCAACAGCCCGATACCCCGGCGACCCTGGCCGCCCTCCCGGTGGGGCTTCCCGCCGTCATCGTGCCGCTGCTCCTGTCGGCGGGCTACCACGTGCACGTCGACCTGACCGAGGCCGTGCGGGCCGAGACCGGGCGCTCAGTGCTGCTCGCCGGCGCGCTCGGGCCCGACGACCGCATCATCGCGGTGCTCCGACAACGACTCGCGGAGGCCGGTCTCCGACCGGACGACGCGGTCGTGCTGGCCGTCGCCGGCTCGAGCGATGCGCGGGCCGTGGCTGCCTGCCGGGTCGTGGCCGAGCGCCTGGCGGATGCCGCCGGGCGCGAGGTGACCCTCGGCTTCCTCTCCGCCGCCACACCCCGGCTGGCCTGCGCGGTGACGAGGGTCAGGATCAACCGGCCGGGCCGGCGGGTCGTCGCCAGCAGCTACCTGCTCGCCCCCGGTTACTTCCAGGGGCTGGTCGAGAAGGCCGGCGCGGATGTCGTGACCCGCCCGCTCCTGGTGCCGGACGAGCCGGCCCCGGCGCCCCTCGTCGAGGTCGTCATCGACCGGTATTCCGCCGCGCGATAGCCGCCTCCGCGACGCCCGAGCGCGACATCCGTTCCCGGCGCACCATAGCCGACCCGGCCCGCCGAGCCCCACTGTGACGCCGCGCTACGGCGCGTGACAGGCCGTTACGCGCCGGGGAGACACCGACCCCCCGTTCTCGGTACGTTTTCTCCCACGCGGTCCGGCATCCGTTGTCGCCGTAGTCGCGTTCAAGGAGGAGGAACCATCGTGTCACCGAGTCAGACCGAGACGGCGCCGCCGGCCCGCCCGAAGCGCCAGGCGTCGCGTCCGAACGGACAGTGGAAGGTCGATGGCACCGCGCCCCTGAACGGCAACGAGGTCTGGAAGCAGGAAGACGGCGGCCTCAGCGTCCGCGAACGAGTCGAGAAGGTCTACTCGAAACAGGGCTTCGACTCGATCGAGGGCACCGACCTGCACGGCCGGATGCGCTGGTGGGGCCTCTACACCCAGCGCAAGCCGGGCATCGACGGCGGAAAGACCGCCACCCTCGAACCGCACGAGCTCGAGGACAAGTACTTCATGCTCCGGGTGCGCATCGACGGCGGCCAGCTCACCACCAGCCAACTGCGCGTCATCGGCGAGATCTCCACCGAATTCGGCCGCGACTCCGCCGACCTCACCGACCGGCAGAACATCCAGCTGCACTGGATCCGCATCGAGGACGTGCCGGAAATCTGGACCCGCCTCGAAGCGGTCGGGCTGCAGACGACGGAAGCCTGCGGCGACGTGCCCCGCGTCATCCTCGGCTCCCCCGTCGCCGGCATCGCCGCCGACGAACTCATCGACCCGAGCGGTCTCATCACCGACATCACCGCGCGCTACATCGGCGACGAGAGCCTCGCGAACCTGCCGCGCAAGTTCAAGACGGCCATCACGGGGAGCCCCAGCCAGGACGTCGTGCACGAGATCAACGACATCTCCTACGTCGCGGTCGACCACCCCGAGCACGGAGTCGGATTCGACCTGTGGGTCGGCGGCGGCCTCTCCACCGCCCCGCGCCTCGCCGAACGCCTTGGCGTCTTCATCGTCCCCGACCGCGTCGCCGAGGTCTGGCACGGCGTCGCGAGCCTCTTCCGCGACTACGGCTACCGGCGCCTGCGCAACAAGGCCCGTCTCAAGTTCCTGCTCGCCGATTGGGGCCCGGAGAAGTTCCGGCAGATCCTCGAGGACGAGTTCCTCGAGTCGCCGCTCCCCGACGGCCCCGCGGCACCGCCGCCCACCCGCGCCGGCGACCACGTCGGCGTGCACAAGCAGACCGACGGCCGCTACTACATCGGCGTCACCCCGTTCGTCGGCCGGGTCTCCGGCCCCACCCTGCTCAGCCTCGCCGCCCTGCTCGAGGCGAACGGATCGACCCGGCTGCGCACGACCCCGCACCAGAAGCTGGTCCTGCTCGACATCCCTGAGGAGAACGTCGAGGCGCTCATCGTCGCGCTCGACGAGATCGGCCTCGCCGCACGCCCCAGCCTGTTCCGGCGGTCGACGATCGCCTGCACCGGCATCGAGTACTGCAAGCTCGCGATCGTGGAGACCAAGCAGGCCGCCACCGACGCGGTGCTCGAACTGGAGAAACGCCTGGCCGGGATCGACGTGCCCCAGCCGATCAGCCTGCACGTCAACGGATGCCCGAACTCCTGCGCCCGCATCCAGACCGCCGACATCGGCCTCAAGGGGCAGCTCCTGCCGGACGCCGATGGCGGACAGGTCCCCGGGTTCCAGGTGCATCTCGGCGGCGGTCTGGCCTCGGTCGGACGGGACGAGGCGGGCCTCGGCCGCACCGTGCGCGGCCTGAAGGTCACCGCGGACGACCTGGCCGACTATGTCGAACGGATCGTGCTGCGGTTCATCGCCGACAAGAACGCCGACGAGACCTTCGCCCACTGGGCGCATCGCGCCGGCGAGGAGGCACTGCAATGAGCGTCGACAGCACCGGCATCTACAGCACCGGTATCCACAGCACCGGCCGGGCGGGCACGCTCCGCTCCGCGGACGAGTTGCGCGCCCTCGCCGAGAGCGGCGCCGCCGAACTGGGCGAGGCCGGCTTCGAGCAGGTCGTCTCCTGGGTCGCCGCGAACTTCGCGGTGGACGCCGTCGCGGTCGCCTGCTCGATGGCCGACGCGGTTCTCCCCCACGTCGTCTCCGCGCAACTGCCCGACGTCGACGTGCTCTTCCTTGACACCGGCTACCACTTCAGTGAGACCCACGAGACCCGGGCCGACGTGGCCCGGCTGCTGCCCGTGCGGGTCGTCGACGTGCTGCCCGAACACTCGGTGGCCGAACAGGACGGGCTGCACGGGGCGGAGCTCTTCAACCGCGACCCCAACCTGTGCTGCGCCATGCGCAAGGTCGAGCCGCTGCACCGCGCCTTGGGCGGCTACGAACTGTGGTTCACCGGCGTGCGCCGGGACGAGGCGCCCACCCGGGCGAACACGCCACTGGTCACCTGGGACGAGCGCAACGGCCTGGTCAAGGTGAACCCGCTCGCCGCGTGGAGCTTCGAGGACATCCTCGACTACGCGGCGGCGCACCAGGTCCCGGTCAATCCGTTGATGGCCCAGGGCTATCCCTCCATCGGCTGCGCGCCGTGCACGAAACCCGTCGCCCCGGGCGACGATCCCCGATCCGGACGCTGGGCCAGCCTGGCGAAGACAGAATGCGGACTCCACCTGTGAACGCCACCGACACCGCGTCGCCGATCCGCGCCACCGGCAGCCACCGCCTGTCCCAGCTCGACGTGCTGGAGAGCGAGGCCATCCATATCATCCGCGAGGTGGTGGCCGAGTTCGAACGCCCCGTGCTGTTGTTCTCCGGCGGCAAGGACTCCGTCGTGGTGCTCCACCTCGCTGCGAAGGCGTTCTGGCCGGGCCGGGTGCCCTTCCCTCTCCTGCACGTCGACACCGGGCACAACTTCCCCGAGGTCATCGCCTTCCGTGACGCGACCGTGGAGCGCCTCGGCCTGCGGCTCGAGGTCGCCAGGGTGCAGGACTACATCGACGACGGCCGGCTGCACGAGCGTGCCGATGGCACCAGGAACCCGCTGCAGACCCTGCCGCTGCTCGACGCGATCGCCGCCGGGCGGCACGACGCCGTCTTCGGCGGGGCCCGCCGCGACGAGGACAAGGCCCGGGCGAAGGAACGTATCCTCTCCCTCCGCGACGAATTCGGCCAGTGGGACCCGCGCAACCAGCGGCCCGAACTGTGGAACCTCTACAACGGCCGCCACACGGTCGGCCAGCACGTGCGGGCGTTCCCGATCAGCAACTGGACCGAGCTGAACGTCTGGCGTTACATCGAACGCGAGCAGATCGCGCTGCCCCCGCTCTACTACGCGCACGACCGCGAGGTGTACCGCCGCGACGGGATGTGGCGCTCGGTCGGCCCGGTCAGCATGCCCCGGGCGACCGAAACCGTCGAGAACCGCACGGTGCGCTACCGCACCGTCGGCGACATGAGCTGCACCGGCGCGGTCGAGTCGGATGCCGCATCCGTCGACGCCGTCGTGCGCGAGGTCGCCCTCAGCACGATCACCGAACGTGGCGCGACCCGCGCCGACGACCGGATCTCCGAAGCAGCAATGGAAGACCGAAAAAAGGACGGGTACTTCTAATGACCCAGGCACTCATCGACAGCCAGGCACCGAGCCCGGCACAGGCAGACCTCTCCGCGGCCGAAACCCTGGCCGGCGGCACCCTGTTCCGCTTCGCCACCGCCGGCTCGGTCGACGACGGCAAGTCGACCCTCGTCGGCCGGCTCCTGCACGACTCGAAGGCCGTGCTCGCCGACCAGCTCGACGCCGTCACCCGCACCTCCACCGAGCGCGGCTTCGGCGGCGCCGCGGGCGGCATCGACTTCGCCCTACTCACCGACGGCCTGCGCGCCGAGCGCGAACAGGGCATCACCATCGACGTCGCCTACCGCTACTTCGCCACCAACCGGCGCTCCTTCATCCTCGCCGACTGCCCCGGGCACGTGCAGTACACCCGCAACATGGTCACCGGGGCCACCACGGCCGACGCCGTCATCATGCTCATCGACGCCCGCAAGGGCGTGCTCGAACAGACCCGCCGCCACCTCTCCGTGGTGCGCCTGCTCCGGGTGCCGCACATCATCGTCGCCGTCAACAAGATCGACCTGCTCGGCTACGACGAGGCCGCGTACACCGAGATCGCGGATGCCGTGCGTACGGTCACCGGGGAACTCGGCCTCGGCGCGGTGCACGTCATCCCCGTCTCGGCCCTGGCCGGCGACAACGTCGTCGACGCCTCCCCGCGCACCCCCTGGTACACCGGGCCCAGCCTGCTCGAACTGCTCGAGACCCTGCCGGTCGTCGACGAGGTCGAGAGCGCCCTCGAGGCCTTCCGCCTGCCGGTGCAGCTCGTGCTGCGCCCCCAGGGCGCCGTCGCCGTCCCGGCAGCCGACGCGCCCGCCTTCCGCGACTACCGCGCCTACGCCGGGCAGGTCACCTCCGGCACCGTGCGGGTCGGCGACGCCGTCACCGTGCTGCCCGGCGGGGCCGGCACCGTCGTCACCGGGATCGACTTCGCCGGCACCGAACTCACCGAGGCCTTCGCACCGCAGTCGATCGCGCTCCGGCTCAGGGACGACCTCGACATCGCCCGCGGTGCGGTGATCGGCGCCGCCGGCACGCTCCCCGACCCCACGAAGGAGCTGACGGCGGCCCTGTTCTGGCTCGACCCCCGGCCGCTCACCCCCGGCGACCGCGCCCTCGTGAAATTCGGCGCCAACACGGTGCAGGCCATCGTCACCGCCGTCACCGGCCGGCTCAACCTGGACACGCTGGAGCAGGAGACCGCCGCGAGCCTCGACATCAACGACATCGGCCACGTCACCGTGCGGCTCGCCGCGGCGCTGCCGGTCGAGACCTTCGCCTCCAGTCGCCGTTCAGGCGCATTCCTCGTCATCCATCCGCAGGACGGCGCGACCCTCGCCGCCGGCATCGTCACGGCCGCCGGCATCGCCGTGGCCGCCGGGGTACCGGCATGACCCGGCGCACCGGTCTCGCCTCGCGCACCGGTCTGGCCCTGGCCGCGATCGCCCTCGTTCCCGTGCTGCTCGGCGGATGCTCGGCGCAGGGCAGCGCGGCGGCGCCGGCCGGACCGGCAGAGGAACTCCGCCTCGGCTACTTCGACAACGTCACGCACGCCCCCGCGCTCGTCGGGCTGGAGAAGGGACTCCTCGCCGACAGCCTCGGCGGAACGAAGCTCCGCACCCAGATCTTCAGCGCCGGGCCGGCCACCATCGAGGCCCTCAGCGCCGGAGCCATCGACGCCGCCTACATCGGCCCGAATCCCGCCGTGAACAGCTTCGTCAAGAGCGCCGGGCAGTCCGTCACGATCGTCGCCGGGGCCGCCAGCGGCGGCGCCGCCCTGGTCGTGCGCGCCGGCATCGACGGGCCCGCCGACCTGGCCGGCACCACCATCGCCACCCCCCAGCTCGGCAACACCCAGGACGTCGCCCTCCGCGCGTGGCTCGGCGAGCAGGGCTACGACACCGACACCGCGGGCGGCGGCCAGGTGCACATCGCGCCCACCGACAACGCCCAGACCCTGGCCCTGTTCCAGAGCGGCAAGATCGACGGGGCCTGGCTGCCCGAACCCTGGGTGTCCCGGCTCGTGCTCGACGCCGGCGCCAGCGTGCTCGTCGACGAGGCATCCCTCTGGCCCGACGGGGCCTTCCCCACCACGGTGCTGCTCGTGCGGAGCGAGTATCTGGCCGCGCACCCGGAGACCGTGCGGGCCCTCGTCGCCGGGCACACGGCATCCGTCGACTGGCTCACCGCGCACCCGGGCGACGCCGCCGCCGTGATCAACAAGAAGCTGACCGAAGACACCGGCAAGGGCCTCTCCGACGCCGTGATCACCCGGGCGCTCGCCCATGTGACCTTCACGACCGACCCGCTCGCGGCGACCTTCCCGGTGCTGCTGGGGGCCGGCGTCACGGTCGGCACCGCGAAGCCGGGCAAACTGGACGGTCTCTTCGACCTGACGGCCCTGAACGCCGTGCGCGCGAAGGCCGGCGTCGCGCCGGTCGGCGCCGCGGGACTCGGAACGGAGTAAGCCATGATCGACACCAGGACGGCACCGGTCACGGTCGATGCGGCCACCGGCACTGCCACCACGGTGGCCACCCAGCGGCAGGTCGCTGCCCCCGCCATTCGCGTCGACGGCCTCACCAAGCGATTCGGCACCGACGGCCCGGTCGTGCTCGACGACATCACCCTGTCGATCGAGCCCGGCGAGTTCGTCTGCCTGCTCGGCGCGTCCGGCTGCGGAAAGTCGACCCTCCTCAATATCATCGCGGGTCTCGAGCATCCGACCAGCGGCACCGTCACCGTCACCAGCGGCAGTGCCGCGGTGATGTTCCAGGAGTCGGCCCTGTTCCCCTGGCTGACCGCCGGCCGCAACGTCGAACTCGCCCTCAAACTCCGCGGAGTGCCCAGGGCCGAGCGCCCTGGCCAGGCGCTCGAACTGCTCGACCTCGTCAACCTCGCGGATGCCGCGCACAAGCGCCCGCACGAGCTCTCCGGCGGCATGCGCCAACGAGTCGCCCTCGCCCGCTCGCTCGCCCAGGACCGCAAGGTGCTCCTGATGGACGAACCGTTCGCCGCGCTCGACGCGATCACCCGGGACCTGCTGCACGAGGAACTCGAGCGGATCTGGCGGGAGACCGGCCGCACGATCGTCTTCGTCACCCACAACGTGCGCGAGGCCGCCCGGCTCGGCCAGCGGGTGCTGCTGATGTCGTCCCGTCCGGGGCGGATCGCCAACGAGTGGCGCCTGGCCGACACCGGGCCGCGCCGGATCGAATCCCCGGAGGTATCCCGCCTGTCGATCGAGATCACCGAGCAGCTGAGACAGGAGATCCGCCGCAATGCCCACTGACACACGCACTGACACGAGCACCGACCAGAGCACGGCCGTCCCGGCGCTCCCCGCGTCCGCCCGCGCCACCTCGAACGACGACTTCCGCACCCTCGAGGCGGGCCTTGACGCGCTGCAGACGGTTCCGCTCGCCGAGCGTGGCCCCTGGCGGCGCATCGTCGACGGCGTGCTGCCGCCGGTGCTGCTGCTCGCGGCGCTGGTCGTCGCCTGGCAGTTCTACGTCGTGATCGCGCAGCCGCGCCCCGACCTCGTGCCGGGGCCGTTCAACGTCGCGGCCTCGATCGGTGAACTCTGGTCGAACGGGCGCCTGCAGCAGGCGGTGCTCACGAGCCTCGCCCGCGGGGGCGCCGGCTTCCTGATCGCCGTCGCCATCGGCACCCCGCTCGGGCTGCTGCTCGCCGAGTGGCGGCTGCTCCGCCGCGCGCTCGGCCCGCTGCTCTCCGGGCTGCAGGTGCTGCCCTCGGTGGCCTGGGTGCCTGCCGCGATCATCTGGTTCGGGCTCACGGACGCGACCGTCTACTTCGTGGTGCTGATGGGCGCGGTCCCCTCGATCGCGAACGGACTTGTCGCCGGGATCGACCAGGTTCCGCCGCAGCTGCGCCGGGTGGGCACGGTGCTCGGTGCCTCCCGCCTCCAGCTCGCGACCCTGGTCATCCTGCCCGCCGCCCTGCCCGGGTACCTGGCCGGACTCAAGCAGGGCTGGGCGTTCTCCTGGCGCTCCCTGATGGCGGCGGAGATCATCGCGATGGGCGGGTCGATCGGCTTCGGACTCGGCTCGATGCTGCAGCAGAGCCGGGACCTGGCCGACCTGCCCGGGGTTCTCGCCACCATCCTCGTCATCCTGTTCGTCGGCATCCTGGTCGAACTGATCGCATTCGCCCCGGCGGAGCGCAGCCTCCTGCGCCGCCGCGGCCTGACCGCCGGAGGCCCCCGATGACGCACTCCGCGAACCCGGTCGCCGCTGGCCCTGTCGCCCCTCGCCCGGTGGCGCTCTACCCGCTCGGCCTCAGGCTCTCCGGCCGCACCGTGCTCGTCGTCGGCGGCGGTGCCGTCGCCGCCCGGCGCGCGTCGGGCCTCGTCGCCGTCGGCGCGCTCGTCACCGTCGTCGCCCCGGAGGCCTGTCCGGACCTCCGCGCCCTCCTGGCCACCGGCGTCGTCACCTGGCGGAACCGCGGCTATCGCACCGGCGACCTGGCCGGGGCCTGGCTCGCCCACACGGCGACCGGCGTGACCGAGGTCGACACCCAGGTTGCCGCCGATGCCGAGGCCGCGCGGATCTGGTGCGTGAACGCGGGCGATCACACGGCCTCCGACGCGTGGGTCCCCGCCGTCACCCGGCGGGACGACGTCACGGTCACGGTGTCGACCGGCGGCGACCCGCGCCGGGCCATGGCGCTGCGGGATGCGATCGCGACCTCCCTCGACGCCGGCGAGCTGCCGCTCCGCCACCACCGCCGCCCCGCGGGCGCCGGCGCCGTTCACCTGGTCGGCGGCGGCCCCGGCGACCCCGGCCTGATCACCGTGCTCGGCCGGAGACTCCTCGCCGAGGCCGACGTCGTGATCGCCGACCGTCTCGGCCCGCGCTCCCTCCTCGGCGAGCTCGACCCCGAGGTGCTCGTGATCGACGTCGGCAAGCTCCCCGGCCACCACCCGGTCCCCCAGGACGAGATCAACGCGCTGCTCGTCGAGCACGCCCGCGCCGGGCGCCGGGTCGTGCGTCTCAAGGGCGGTGATCCCTATGTTCTCGGCCGCGGCGGCGAGGAGGCCGCCTACTGCCGCAGCCACGGCGTCACCGTGGAGGTCGTGCCCGGCGTGACCAGCGCCATCTCCGTCCCGGCGGCGGCAGGCATCCCGGTCACCCACCGCGGTGTCGCGGCCGGCTTCACGGTCGTCACCGGGCACGAACAGCTCCGCGCGCTCCCCGGCGGACGGGACCACACCGTGATCCTGCTGATGGGCATCAGCGCCCTGTCCGGCTCCGCCGCGGTGCTCGCCACCGGCACCCGCGGCGAGGGCTGCCCCGTCGCCATCATCGAGGACGGTTACGGCCCCGGCCAGCGGGTCACCATCGGCACCCTCGCCACGATCGCCGCCCTGGCCGAGAGCCGCGGCGTGGCCTCCCCGGCCGTCGTCGTGGTCGGTGACGTCGTCACCCTGAGCCCGCACGCGCACACCCCCAGAAGACAACTCGTCACCACCGCACCCCGAAAGGCCCACTCATGACCCGGACCCCCACGGCGCCCCAGCCCCTTCGCGTCGCCATCATCGGCGCCGGCCCGGCCGGCATCTACGCCGGCAACATCCTCACCCGGGCCGTGCAGGACGCCGGCGGCGAGGTCGGAATCGACCTGTTCGACTCACTCCCCGCCCCCTACGGCCTGATCCGATACGGGGTGGCGCCCGACCACCCCCGGATCAAGGGCATCGTCAACTCGCTGCACGAGATGCTGGACGCCGGCACCATTAGGTTCATCGGCAACGTGGCCTACGGCACCGACCTCGACCTGGCCGACCTCCGCGCCCACTACCACGCCGTCATCTTCGCGACCGGGGCGATCCGGGATGCCGTGCTCGGCATTCCCGGCATCGACCTGCCCGGCTCCTACGGGGCCGCCGACTTCGTCTCCTGGTTCGACGGGCATCCGGATGCCCCGCGCGACTGGCCGCTCGACGCGACCGACATCGCCGTGATCGGCAACGGCAACGTCGCCCTCGATGTGGCGCGGATGCTGGCCAAGCACCCGGTCGACCTGCTCCCGACCGACATCCCCGCCACCGTGCACGCCGGGCTCGCCGGCTCGCCGGTGACCGATGTGCACGTGTTCGGCCGCCGCGGACCGGCCCAGGTGAAGTTCACCCCGATCGAACTGCGCGAACTCGGCGACATCCCGAACGTCGACGTGCTGGTCTATCAGGAAGACTTCCCGCGGGACGAGCACTCCGAGCAGCGGCTCGCCGCGTCGAACAACCAGGTCAAGGTGATGACCCGCACCCTGAACGGCTGGCTGAGCCGGGAACCGACCGGGGCTCCGCGCCGGCTTCACCTGCACTTCCTGCACAGCCCGGTCGAGGTCTACGGCGCCGGCCGGGTCGAGGGCATGCGCTTCGAACGCACCCAACCCACCGCGGACGGCGGCGTCCGCGGCACCGGGGAGATCATCGACTACCCGCTGCAGGCCGTCTACCGCGCGGTCGGCTACCGGGGCAGCGCCCTGGCGCAGGTGCCGTTCGACGAGGCCAGGGGCGTCATCCCCAATGACGGCGGTCGGGTGGTCGACGGTCAGGGAACCCCGCTGCCCGGCCTCTACGCGACCGGCTGGATCAAGCGCGGACCGGTGGGCCTGATCGGTCACACGAAGAGCGACGCACTCGAGACCGTGACGAAGCTGCTCGAGGACCATGACCTGACGGTGCAGCCCGGCCGGCCGGCGGAGGACGCGATCCTCGCCCTGCTCGACGAGCGGGGCATCCGTTTCACGACCTGGTCCGGCTGGCTCGCCCTCGACGCGCACGAGCGCTCGCTCGGCCAGGCCGACCTGTCCACGGTGACGCGCGAGCGCGTCAAGGTCGTGCCGCGCGACGAACAGGTCGGCATCGCCCGCTCCGAAAGCCTGGTGGTGTCGTGACCTACGTCATTGCGCTGCCGTGCGTGGACGTGAAGGACCGCGCCTGCGTGGACGAATGCCCCGTCGACTGCATCTACGAGGGCGACCGTTCGCTCTACATCCACCCTGATGAATGCGTCGACTGCGGCGCCTGCGAACCGGTCTGCCCGGTCGAGGCGATCTACTACGAAGACGACGTGCCCGAACAATGGGCCGAGTACTACACCGCCAACGTGGACTTCTTCGTCGACCTCGGTTCTCCCGGCGGCGCCGCGAAGACCGGCGTGCTCTCGTTCGACCACCCGATCATCGCGGCACTGCCGCCTCAGGGCGCGGCCGACGCCTAGCGACAGGGACCCGCACCGGCGCTAGGGTGTCGGCATGCCCGTGAAGGATTGGCCGGAGGATTCGATCGAGGCCGGGATCACCCAGTGCGTCGCGGCCTGTGACGCGCTGGTGAAGGTCAGCGAAGACTGCGCGGATGCCTGCCTCGCCATCGAGGGCGACGGCGAGGTCACCGCCTGCTTCCTGGCCGACCTCGACTGCGTTGAAATCTGCATCACCACGACCCGGGTATTGTCCTGGCACACCCGCAACAACGGTCCGACCGCGATCTCGATCCTGGAGACCTGCCGGGAAGCGAGCCAGGTCTCAGCGGCGGCCTGCGAGCGGATGAAGGCCATTCACCCCTCGTGGCAGACCTGTTCCATGGCCTGCCGCCGGGTCGGAGACTCCTGCACCCGGTTGCTCGCCGTTCTAAGGCACAGCGCGGGGTGACGGCCTCAGGACGCCCGGGCCTCGTCCTTCGCGAGCCGCTGCCCGACAACGGCCGAGACCCCGTCCTGCCGCATCGACACGCCGTAGAGGGCGTCCGCGATCTCCATCGTGCGCTTCTGATGGGTGATGATGATCAGCTGGCTCGCGGCCTTCAGGTCCTCGAAGATCGTGAGCAGCCGGCCGAGGTTCGCGTCGTCGAGGGCCGCTTCGACCTCGTCCATGATGTAGAACGGGCTCGGCCTCGCCTTGAAGATCGCGATCAGCAGGGCGACCGCCGCCAACGAGCGTTCCCCGCCGGAGAGCAGTGAGAGCCGCTCGATCTTCTTGCCGGCCGGTTTGACCGAGACCTCGATCCCGGTCGTGAGTAGGGAGTCAGGGTCGGTGAGGCGGATGCTGCCGCTGCCGCCGGGGAACAGCACCGGGAAGACCTCGGCGAACGCCGCCTGGGTGTCGTCGAAGGCGCTGCCGAAGATGACCCCCATCTTCTCGTCGATCTCCGCGATGATCGTGAGCAGGTCGGTGCGGGTGTTGGTGAGGTCGGTCAACTGTTCGGTGAGGAACTTGTGCCGTTGCTCGAGGGCCGCGAATTCTTCGAGGGCGAGCGGGTTGATCCGGCCGAGTTGCGCGAACCGGCGTTCCGCGGCGGCGAGGCGCTGCTGTTGCGTGGCCCGGTCGTAGGGCAGCCCCGATGCCCCGGCGTCGCTCTCGGACGGGATCGGCTGGTCGGGCCCGTATTCGGCGACGAGCACGGCCTCGACCAGGCCCAGTTCGCTGCCCGCCCGTTCGAGCAGCCCGGACAGGTGGAGCTTCTTCTCGTAGATCTCCAGTTCGAGGCCGTGCACGTTCTCGGTGACAGCCTGGAGCCGGTCGCGCAAGGCAGCGTCCTCCCGCCGCAGGGCCGAAAGCTCCTCGTTCTGGCTGGTCCGCTCCGCCTCGGCCTGGGCCAGGCGAAGGCGGGCCTCGCCGACCGCTCCGTCGACGGAGGCGAGCACCCGGGGCAGCGCCTGGGCGACCTCCAGGGCTGCCGCCACCTGGCGGCGCCGGATCACCGCGCGCCTGGCTGCCTCCTCGGCTGCCGCCCGCTCGGCCTCCAGCCGCCTGGTGAGGCCGGCGCTCCGGGCCTGTCCCGCCCGCACGCGTTCCCTGGCGGTCTCCACCTGAAGGCGTGACTCGATCTCGGTCTCCCGGGCGGCCTCCACCTCGGCGTGGACGGCGTCCCGCGCGCTCACGTCCAGGACCGGGCGAGGTCGCGCCCGCAGCGCCTCCAACTCGGCGGAGGTGCGAGAGGACTCGGCCTCCGCGCCGGCGACGGCAACGCCTGCCACGTGCAGGGCAGTGGAAAGCCGGTCGAATTCGGCGGTGGCGGCCTGGACCTGCACGGTGGCCCGGCCGGACTTCTCGGCGCGGGCGGTGACGCGGGACTCGGCTTCCCGCTGCGCGGCACGCGCTGCGACGAGCTGCTCCTTGCCGTGGCGGAGCAGTCCGCGCTGTTCTGCAAGGTCCGCTCCCACCCGCTCGACCAGGGAGCGGACCTCGCCGAGCCGGTCGGCCGCCGCGTCCCGGTCGGCGACCAGTTCGAGCCTGCTCCGCCGGGCGCCGGACCCTCCGCGCAGCACGTGTTCGCTCAGCACGTCGCCGGCCAGGGTGATGAACGTCAGCGGCGCCGTGCCGCCGGCGACCAGCAGGTCCTCGGCGGCCCGGGCGCACGCCAGGTCGTCGGCGACGACGATGTGCTCGAGCAGTGCGAGGACCCCGGCCGGGGCCTCGACGACCGAACGGGCCCAGACCAGGCCAGGCCGGTTCGACAGGTCCGGCAGGTTCGACAGGCCAGGCAGGATGGACACGCCGGTCCCCGCGGCCGTTCCCGGGTTCCCGCTGCCGGCGACGATGAGCTCGACCCGGCCGAGGTCATCGGCGCGCGCCGTGCCGATGGCGTCGAAGGCGGCGTCCCGCGTCTCCGCCAGCACGGCGTCGGCCAGCGAACCGAGAGCGGCGGCGATCGCGGCCTCGAAGCCCGGATGCACGTGGACGTGGTCGGCGACGAGGCCGCGGATGCCGGCCTGCGCCTGGGCGACGAGCGCGGACGAGCCGTCTTTCTGGTCCAGGGCGAGCGAGAGGGCACCCGTGCGGGCCGCGAGCGCGTCCCGTTCACGCTCGAGCGTGTGCAGTTCCTCGCGCAGGCGCTCCACCTCGGCCTCGGCCTCGGTCACGACGGTCCGGGAGCGTTCGCACGCGTCGGCGAGGTCGCTTTCGTCGGCGCCCTCCGCCCAGGCGTCGGCGTGGAGCGCGTCGAGCACGGCCTGGGCCGCATCCGCTCGCTGCCTGGCCGCGTCGAAGGCGTTCTGCTGGCGGAGCACCTCTCCCCTGACCGAGGCGAGCCGGGACGCCGCGGTCTCGGCCTGCCCCTTCAGGGCGGCGATCTCGAGGTCGTGGCGGGAGACCAGCGCCGCCTTCGCGGCGATCTCCAGGTCGAGCGCGTCGAGCCGTCCACGCGCGGCGGCGGCTGCCTCGCGAGCGTTCGCGTGCCGGGTCTCGGCCAGGCCGATCCGTTCCCGCAATGCGTCGACCTCGGCGGCGGCATCCCTGAGCATGGCCGGGGTCACGCTCGGCCCGGTGTCGACGGACTCGGCCTGGTCGGCGAGCAGGGCCAGGCGCTGGTTGGCCAGCGTGTACAAGCCGCGGAGGCGTTCCTGCACGGACTCGAGGCCGTAACTGGTGCGCCGGGCCAGGTCGACGGCGTCGCCGACCTGGGCCTCCTCGAGCCGGCGCAGGCGCAGGCGCTTCTGGTCAAGCTGCTCCTGCAGCACGATGCGTTCGGAGTGGCGTTCGCTTTCGGTGCGCCCGTGCGCGTCGAGGGCCGTGCGCAGCGTGACGACGTCGTCGGCGAGGAGGCGCGC
Organism: Cryobacterium mannosilyticum; assembly: GCF_004402705.1. Lineage (NCBI taxonomy): Bacteria > Bacillati > Actinomycetota > Actinomycetes > Micrococcales > Microbacteriaceae > Cryobacterium > Cryobacterium mannosilyticum. The sequence continues at coordinate 20,277 of NZ_SOFM01000019.1, forward strand.
CCGCGCGTCACGCACGACCGCTGCGATGCCCTGAGCTTCGCGCGCGACCTCGGCCTGGCGACCGAGGGGTTTGAGCTGGCGCCGGATCTCCCCTGCGAGGTCGCTGAGCCGGGTCAGGTTGGCCTGCATCGCGTCGAGCTTGCGGAGGGTCTTCTCCTTGCGGCGGCGGTGCTTGAGGATTCCGGCCGCCTCCTCGATGAAGCCGCGCCGTTCCTCGGGGCTGGCCCGGAGCACGGCGTCGAGCTGCCCCTGACCGACGATGACGTGCATCTCCCGGCCGAGGCCGGAATCGCTGAGCAGTTCCTGCACGTCGAGCAGGCGGCAGGTCTGCCCGTTGATCGCGTATTCGCTGGCCCCGTTGCGGAACAGGGTGCGGGAGATCGTGACCTCCGAGTAGTCGATCGGGAGGGCGCCGTCGGTGTTGTCGATCGTCAGCGTCACCTGGGCCCGGCCGAGCGGACCCTTGGTCGACGTGCCGGCGAAGATGACGTCCTCCATCTTGCCGCCGCGGAGGGTCTTGACCCCCTGCTCCCCCATCACCCAGGCGAGCGCGTCGACCACATTCGACTTGCCGGAGCCGTTGGGGCCGACCACGCAGGTGACTCCGGGCTCGAAGGCGAAGGTCGTGGACTGAGCGAACGACTTGAACCCCTTGAGGGTGAGGCTCTTCAAATACAACGCTGCGCCCTTTCCTGTCGTCGGTGCCAGGTCCCTGCGGGCCTGCCGCCCGGTTCCACGGTACCGGACAGATCGCGCCGTGCCGGGGAGGCGCGGGCCCGTCGAATTCGACGGAGATTTTGCCGATTTGGGGCTGAAGCGGATGCCACGGGCCGGTTTTGCTCAAATTCTCCGTCGGATTCGACGGCCAGGGGCAGGGGCCGGCACGGGAACGGGCGGGTCAGCGCAGCCGCTGGCACCGCGGGCAGAGGTGGGACGACCGGTTCATGAACTGCTGCCTGACCAGGATGGTGCCGCATCGCGGGCACGGATTGCCCTGCTGCCCGTAGGCGGTGAGGCTGTGCGAGAAGTAGCCGGATTCGCCGTTGACGTTCACGTACTGGGCGTCGAAACTCGTGCCGCCCTCCGCGAGGGCCCGGCCCAGGATGACCCGCACCGAGTCGAGCAGGAGGCGTGCCCTGGCACGGGACAACGAGTCGGCCGGCTGGTCGAAGTGCAGCCGGGCCGCATAGAGCGCCTCGTCGGCGTAGATGTTGCCGATGCCGCTGATCAGGGTCTGGTCCAGGAGCGCCCGTTTGACACCCGTCTTCCTACGGGCGAGGGCGGCCAGGAACGCGTCCGCGGAGAACGCGGGGTCGATCGGATCCCGGGCGATGTGGGCGACCTGCGACGGGATCAGCGCCGACCAGTCGCCTGACGCCGCTCCGGAGTATCCCCCGGCCAGACCGTCACGCGTCGCTTGCATGGTGTCGACGGCCATGCTGCCGAAGATGCGCTGGTCGACGAAGTGCAGCAGCAGCTCGCCGTGCACGGGGTGGTCGAGGTGCAGGCGCACCCGGAGCATCCGGTCGGAGTCGGAACCGGGGGCGCGAAGGAGCACCTGCCCGCTCATGCCCAGGTGGATGACGAGGGCCCGCCCCGAATCGAGAGGCAGCCAGAGGAATTTGCCGCGCCGCACGGCGCCGAGGATGCGCCGCCCCTCCAGCAGCGCGGCGAATGAGCCGGGAACGGGGTCGTGGCGGCGCAGCGAGCGTTCCTCGAACACCTCGACGGCAGCGATCACGGCACCGGTGGCCGCCGGTTCGATGCCTGACCGGACGACCTCCACCTCGGGAAGTTCGGGCACGTCAGACGCCTTCCAGCCGCTGGATCAGAGGTCGCCGAGCCGGGTCCAGGCGTCGAGCGCCGCAGCCATTTCGGCGTGCTTCTTGCTCGTGCCCTCGCCGGTCGCGGTGATGACGCCCACGGTGACGGTCGCGATGAAGACCTTCGAATGGTCCGGGCCGCTCTCGGCGATCCCGTAGACGGGCACACCGGATCCGAGCCGGGCGGCGGCCTCCTGCAGGCTTGTTTTCGGGTCCATCGAAACACCGAAGTGCCCCGGGTCGTTCAGCAGGGGTGCGATCAGTCGCAGCACGAGCTGAGTCGCGACCTCTCCGCCGGAGTCGAGGTAGACGGCGCCGATCAGCGCTTCGACGGTGTCGGCGAGGATCGAACCTTTGTCTCGTCCGCCGGTGAGGATCTCACCGCGACCGAGGCGGACGAACTCGCCGAGGCCGATCCCGCGGGCGATCTCGGCGAGGGCGACACTGGACACCAGACTGGCCCTGCGCTTGGCGAGGTCCCCCTCGTCGAGGCGCGGGAACTCTCGGTACAGCATGACCGTGACGGCCTGGCCGAGGATAGAGTCGCCGAGGAATTCGAGGCGCTCGTTCGTGGGCACGCCACCGTGCTCGTACGCGTACGACCGGTGGGTCAGTGCGAGTTCGAGCAGGCCGGGGTCGATCGATACGCCGAGGATCGCCGGAAGAGCCGAGATCCCGGATGCGTCGGAGCTCATGCGCCGGCCTCCGGGCACAGGCAGATGCCGCGCCCCGAGGTGGAACACCCCGGATTCGGGTTGCTCGTCCTTCGACGGCGCGGCATCAGAGCATCCAGCATCCGCTGACCTGAAAACTTCTGACTAGACGTCAGCGACCTTGCGGCCCTTGTATTCCATGAACATCGCGGTGCCGGCGGCGTCGGTGACGACCTTGGCACGGTGCGGGAGGCTGTAGACGACCTTGCCGTTTTCCATGGTCTTCACCAGGGTGGGGGCTTCGGCCTTCCAGCAGGAACGACGTGAGCGGGTGTTCGAGCGTGATTGCTTGCGCTTCGGGACTGCCATGACTACTTCTCTTCTCTATCTGATTCAGCCTGGATGTCTTCATCCGTGCCGATGCTTGCGGAAGCCTGGAATTCCATCAGCGCGGCCCACCGGGGATCGCGCTTTTCTTCTGGTTCGAGTTCAGGGGCCTCGGCAAGCCGCTGCCCGGTCTCTGGGTCGAGACCTGGGCAATCCGGCCGGCAAACCGGCTGGAAAGGCAGTGATAACACCACTGCGTCCCTGATCAGAGGTTCAAGATCCACGTGGTCATCTTGAACTTCACACTCATAAGCTTCGTCTAGAGAGTACGCGAAAAGCTCGTGAAACTCGACTTGGACAGGCAACTCGATGTCAATCAGGCATCTTCCGCACTCCCCGGCGGCCTTTCCGGAGATCTGGGCGGACACCAGGATGCCCTCGTGCAGAGCCTCCAGGCGCAGGTTCACGGTCAGTGCGGAACCGGCCTTGACGGCCACCAGGCCCTCTCCGAGGTCACCGGGCACGACGATCTCGAGGTGCCGCTCGTGCATGGTGCCTGGCCGGTTGATGAGGTCGCGCACATCGACCTTGTACGGGGTCTTCTTAAACTTGGTCACGGTGGGAGATTCTACGCGTCCGCGGGCAGGGTCTCGTTCCGTGCCACCCTCGACGGCCTCCGCAGTGAGGCAGGGAGCACGATCGCACGGATGCGCTCCGGCCAGGAGGCGCCGGCGTGGATCGCGCGGGTGACCTGGTCGAGGTCCGCGGCCAACGCTGCTGAGGCCCCGCCCGAGGCGGCGCCGGGTCGACCGAAACGCTGGCGTTCGGCCGCGACCAGCAACCGCCGCAGCGCAGCGCCGGGGTCGCCGGCCGGCGGGTAGACCAGGCCGTTAAGCTGCTCCAGGCGCGCGACCAGTTCCCGGGGGGTCTCGGTGTCGCGCACCCGCACCCCGTGGTCGACGGCCGTGTCGGTGAGTTCGTCCCAGGCCCAGCCTGCGGCGCCCGGGCCGGCGCGAACGCGCCGGCGCCGTCCCTGCCTCCGCAACGCTCGCGCGCCGCCGGGGAACATCAGCAGGATCAGGACGGCCGCGAGGGCCACGGAGACGGTTGTCGTTGCGTCGCTGCCGCCGGTTGGGGAGGTGGCAGCCCGGAGGCCGTCGGACACGTTCTGGCCGCCCGGGTCGGCGTTCCGCGGCGCGGCCGTCGCGAGCCCGCCGGCCTCGCCGCCGAGCTGGACCTGGGCATCCGTCTCCCTTGTGTACGCCGGCACCGTGCCGCGCCCCGGCGTCGGCTCGAACGCCAGCCAGCCGATTCCGCTGAAATACAGTTCCGGCCAGGAGTGCAGGTCGTGCGCGTCGACGTTGAACCGGTCCCGCCCCTCGATGTAGCTCGTCGACCGCGACCCGGGCAGGTAACCGATCGCGATCCGGGCGGGGATGCCGATGGACCGGGCCATCACCGCCATCGCCGAAGCGAAATGAACGCAATAGCCGCGTTTCACCTCGAGGAACTTGCCGACGACGTCGACGCCGCCGCCGTCGTAGCCCTCGGCTACCGGGGCATCCGTGTCGTAGCTGAACACGCCGCCCCTCAGGTAGGTCTGCAGGGCGACGGCCGCGTCGTAGGGCGAGATCGCCCCGCCGGTCACGTCGCGGGCGGTCTGGTCGATGATGGCCGGCCGATTCCCGGGCAGGTCGAGGTTGCGCCGGATGCTCGCCGAGTAACGGGTGCCCGCAGCCCGGAGCTGCGCGGGCGTCGGAGCGAGTTCGAGCGCCGTGACGGTGTACTGCTGACCGCGGGTGATGCTGTTGGCGCTGGCGATGGTCGAGGTCGACCGGTCCCAGTACCAGTTGCCGACCAGGCCGGTGACCTTCTTCGGCGCGAACGGGGTCGGCAGCCACCGGGTCGCGACGCCGTCGATGACGATCTGCGTCCTGGTCTCCCTCGTGACGACCTGGGAGGAGAGCCCCTGCGGCAGGGCGATGGCCTCGACGTTGTCGCTGGGATTATCCGGTTCGACCCTGGCCATCCAGGTGGCGCCGACGAAGTTGTCGAGGGTCAGCAGTTTCAGGTACGGCGGCGGGGACGCAGTGGTGCGGTAGTGCAGGGCCGCACTGGACTGGGGGCGCCGGAGATCCTGCCCGAGGTTGATCAGCGGGGTGACACCGCTCCCGAAGAGCAGCGTGCCGACGCCCCGGGTGCCGGCGAAGCCTCCACCGGGCACGGCAGGGGTGGCGACGCTGAGCAGGAGCGCCCCCACGATGCCGATGCTGCCGACCACCATCGACCCCCACAGCGGGCCGGGGCCCCGCCGGCGCACCGGACCGACCACCCGCGGAGCGTTCGGCCCGACCGGCGGATTGTCGGCTTCCCTGGTTCGCCGCACCCGCACGTCCACGCGCAACAGGATGAGGAACGCGATGGCCGTCAGGACGAGGGCCAGCGGGTCGGCCCCGCCGTCGATGATGAGGCCGGGAACGGCGACGGGTACGAGCGCGGGAAGCCCGGCGAGCGCCGGAACCCGGAGGTTGATCGCGAGCAGGTGCACCATTACAGCGATCGCTCCTGCTCCCGCGCAGAGCAGCAGCAGGATTCCGGCGACCGGGTCGGCCGGCGTGCCCTGCTGTTGGATGGACTCCAGCCCGGAGTCGACCAGCCTGCCGAACCGGTCGATGGTCTCCAGGGACGGGATCAGCCAGAGCAGCCCCGTGCCGCCGCCGAACAGCAGGGTCACCGTGGCGAGCAGGATGCCGAACCCGGCGACCGGGGCGAGCGACTCCGCCAGGCCGACCCGGCGGAGCCCGGCCAGGCCGATCAGCACGGTCGCGGACACGAAGGCCATCAGCCACCACCAGGTGGTGGACTGCAGCAGCGAACCGAGGGCCCCGTTCGCCACGAGCAGCAGGAGCAGCAGCGCGCCGGTGACCGGCCATTCGGCGCGGAGCGGGCGCCGCAGGCCTGTTGCAGCCCCGGGCCGGCTCATTAGGGCTCCCGCCCGGTGAAGGCGGCCGCGCCCTGGGCCGCGCCCTGGGCACGCGCGGCGTCCAACCAGGCGGCGGGGATGTCCCGGGCCGCGCGCACGGGAACGCAGCGCCAGCCGGCGGCGCGCAGCGTCTCGATCACGGCCGGCCGCATCGTGTCGAGGTTGAAGGCCACCGCGGGCCGGGCGGCGGCGCCGAGGGCTGCCAGCTCAGCGGCATCCTGCTCGTCGATGTCGACGAGCACCGCGAAGGTCGGCAGCGGCAGTTGCGGCGCGTAGCCGCCGGAGAGCGCGGGCGCGGGCGGGGCCCCGCCGGCCGGGCCCGGCTCGAGGGGCACCACGCCGGCCAGGCCCTCGAGCAGCAGCCGCATTCCGCCGGCCTCCTGGAATTCCACGGCCGGGTCCCCGCGCAGGCCGCCGCGGCCCGTCCCGGTGCGGGAGCCGAGCTGGCTGGGCCCCAGTTCGACGAGGTCGAGTCGGAAGCCGGCGTCGAGGAGGTGCACTCCCACCGAGGCGACGAGCTCAACGGCCACTTCGAAGGCCTGGTCGTGCCGGAAGCGGCGGTCGGGTCCCTGGCCGGGCGGCGGCGCAGGGCGACCCCGCAACGCGGTGTCGAGCACGATCCTGGCCACCGGGTTGCTGCGGTGTTCCTCCTGGCGCACCATGATCTCGCCATGCCTCGCGGTCGCGGGCCAGTTCACCCGCCGGAGCGGGTCCCCCGGCCGGTACTCCCGGGCGATCAGTTCGTCCGAGTTGTGGTTGAGGTGCCGCAACCGCTCACGGGCGTCGCCGTCGCCGCCCGCGCCGGTCAGGCCGGTCCCCGAGAGAGGTGTCGCGGTCGGGGTGACCACGAGATCGAGGGGCTCGCCGACCGTCCATTCGCTCGAGGCGAGCCCGAACGGGTCATATCGCTCCAGCCGGAGCGGGCCGCTGGAGTAGATGCCCCGGTGCCTTGGCGCCAGCGAGTATTCGAGCCTGACGGCATCCGCGCCGTTGTCCCGTCCTCCCTCGAACCGGTCGAGACCAGGCAGCACCAGGGCGCCGGGAGTGGTGAGCCCGGGGGCGCCGGTGTCCCTCCAGCGCAGGCCGTAGAGCGGGCGGGCGGACAGGTTGCGCACGATGAGGGTGACGATCGTTCCCCGGCCGGCCTCCACGACCGAGGGCCGGAACGTCCGGCTCACCTTCACCGCCACGGGGCGGATCGCGACATACGCGGCGGCGGTCACGGGCACGAGCAGGAGCAGGCAGGCCACGAAGAGGATGTCGCGGCGCCCGGTGAAGAGGTACTGCACCAGGAAGAGAGCGCCGACACCGAGGAACGCCCCGCCCCGGAGGGTGAGCCGGGGAAACCACAGGGGCCGCCGCGACGCGGACATGGGCCTAGGGGCGTCCCTGGGCGCCGACCGGCACCGGCGTGGCGTCGACGATGCGGGTGACGATCTCTTCGATCAGGGGGGCGGCATCCTGGTGGTGATGACCCAGCACCCTGCTGCTGGCGACCAGGCGGTGCCCGAGCACCGACACGGCCAGCGAATCGATGTCGTCGGGCAGCACGTATTCCCGGCCGTTGAGCGCGGCCTGCGCCTTCGCCGCGCGGATGAGCTGCAGGGTCGCCCGCGGGCTGGCACCGAGGCGCAGGTCCCGGTCGTCACGGGTGGCCCGCACCAGGTTGACCGCGTATTCCTTGACCGCGCCGGACGCGAAAACGGCCCGCGCCGCGGTCATCATCCCCCGCAACTGGGCTCCGGAGACGACGGCGGTGATGCCCGCCAGAGGGCTCGAGGTGTCCCGGGAGTCGAGCATCGCCAGCTCGGAATCCTTGTCGGGGTAGCCCATGGAGATCCGGGCCATGAAGCGGTCGCGTTGGGCCTCCGGCAACGCGTAGGTGCCCTCCATTTCGATCGGGTTCTGGGTGGCCACCACGGTGAACGGCAGCGGCAGCAGATAGGTGGAGCCGTCGACCGTGACCTGTCGTTCCTCCATGCATTCGAGTAGGGCGGACTGGGTCTTCGGACTGGCCCGGTTGATCTCGTCTCCGATGACGATGTTGGCGAAGATGGCGCCCGGCTTGAATTCGAAGCGCCGGTCGGCCTGGTTGAACACGGACACCCCCGTGACGTCGGACGGGAGCAGGTCGGGGGTGAACTGGATCCGGCTCACCGTGCAGTGCACGGACTTGGCAAGGGCCTTGGCGAGCATGGTCTTCCCGACGCCGGGAACGTCCTCGATCAGGAGGTGCCCTTGCGCCAGCAGCACGGTCAGTGCCGTCTTGACCGCGGCGTGTTTGCCGTCGATGACGGTCTCCACGTTGCGCATGATCGCCCGCGCGGACGCCTCGACGGCGGCGAGATCCATCGGTGTCTCCACCTCGGCCTCGTCGCCGAACCCGGCCACAGCACCGACCTCGGTCCCGGCGACCGCCGGGCCCGTCACCACTCTGACGGGTGCTCCGTTCACACTGGTGCTCCGTTCACACTGGTGCTCCGTTCACACTGGTGTTCCGTTCACACTGGTGCCTTCTGCAGGAAATCGGCGACGACCCGGGGGACGTACGGTGCGATGTCCCCGCCGAGCGCGGCCACCTGGCGCACCAGCGAACTGGACACGTGCGCATTGGCCGGGTTCGGCAGCAGGAAGACGGTTTCCACGGATGCGAGGTTGCGGTTGACGATCGCCATCGGGGTCTCGTAGGCCACGTCGATCTGGGAGCGAATGCCCTTGACCAGCACGCTCGCGCCGACCTCGAGGCAGTAGTCGACGAGGAGACCCATGCTCCAGGACGCGACGGTGATGTTGTCGGGCAGGCCGGCATCCTTGATCGCCAGCTGCAGCAGCGACACCCGCCGGCTGATCGGCAGGAGCGCCGACTTGGCGGGGTTGTGCACCACGAGGACATGCAATTCGTCGAAGAGACCGGCCGCCCGTTGGATCACGTCGAGGTGCCCCAGTGTGACGGGGTCGAATGATCCAGGGACGACGGCGATCCTGCGCATACGCTTCACCCTAGCCCCACACCGTGAACGACGCCCGTGCGGAATGCTACTCGTCAGCCTTTCGTCAGCGAAGCGCGTTCGGAGTCGTCGAGCCGGCGCCGCACAGCGTCGCGCAGGGCGGGAACGCTGTCCAGTTCGGGGTCCCAGCCGATCAGCGCCTGGGCATGGCCCCTCGCCTCCCCGATCAGGTCGCCGTCGGTCACCACCCGGAGCAGGCGCAACGAGGACCTCCCGCCGGACTGGTTGTTGCCGAGGACGTCGCCCTCCCGGCGCAACTCGAGGTCGACCTGCGCGAGTTCGAAGCCGTCGAGGGTCGCCGCGACGGCCTCGACCCGCTCGCGCGACACCGACTCGGCCTCGGCGGTCGTGACGAGCAGGCAGAGCCCCGGCACTCCCCCGCGACCGACCCGGCCGCGCAACTGGTGCAGTTGGGAGACGCCGAACCGGTCGGCGTCCATCACCACCATCGCCGAGGCGTTGGGCACGTCGACGCCGACCTCGATCACGGTCGTCGCGACGAGCACGTCGATCTCGCCGGCGGCGAACGCCCTCATGACCTGGTCTTTCTGCTCGCTGGTCATCCGGCCATGCAGGGGCTCGATTCGCGCCGAGGCGAAGATCGGTTTGGCCCGGAGTTCGGCGAGCGTCTCCTCGACGGAGGCCGGCGCCCTGGCCTCGGGGTCGAGGACCTCACCCTCCTCCAACTGCTTGGGCGCGATGGCCGGACACACCACGAACGCCTGCCGGCCCAGCGCGAGCTCCTCCGCGAGCCGCTGCCAGACCCTCGTCGCCCAGGCCGGCTTGTCGCCGAGGGGCACCACGAACGTCTCGATGCCCTGCCTCCCCTCAGGGAGCATGGTGATCGTGCTCACGTCGAGGTCGCCGAAGACGGTCATCGCGATCGTGCGCGGAATGGGGGTGGCGGTCAACACCAGCACGTGAGGCGGCACCGCCCCCTTCTGCCGGAGGGCCTCACGCTGGTCGACGCCGAACCGGTGTTGCTCGTCGACGACGACGAGTCCAAGGTCGAAGAAGGTCACTGCGTCGCCGAGCAGGGCGTGGGTGCCGATCACGATGCGCGACTGGCCGGACACCGCCCGCAGCAGAGCCTTCCGGCGTTCGGCGACGGGCAGCTGCCCGGTGAGCAGGGTCGGCATGAGTTGCACGGCCAGGTCGGGTCCGAGGGCGCGCACGATCGAGCGCAGGTGCTGCCCGGCGAGTACCTCGGTCGGCGCGAGGAAGGCGGCCTGCCCGCCCGAGTCGGCCACCGCGAGCATCGCCCGGAGCGCGACGACCGTCTTGCCGGACCCGACCTCCCCCTGCACCAGGCGGTTCATCGGCGCGTCCTCGGCGATGTCGCGTGCGATCTCGTCGCCGACGACCGTCTGGTCGCTCGTGAGGGTGAACGACAGGGCGGCGTCGAAGCGCTCGAGGAAGCCACCGGGAACCGGCAGCCGTGGCGTGGCCTTCCGGGCACGGGCGGAGTTGCGCTGCTGCACGAGCGCGGTCTGCAGCACGAACGCCTCGGTGAACCGGAGGGTGTCCCTGGCCCGGCGCCAGTCCGAGTCGGTCTCGGGCCGGTGGATGAGTTCGAGCGCCCGGCCGTGCGGCAGCAGGCCCCGTTCGGCGCGGAGTTCGGCCGGGATCGGGTCGGGCACACGACGGATGGCGTCGAGCACGACCTCCATCGTCTTGGTGATCTGCCAGCTCGCGATGGCGTTCGTGGCCGGGTAGATCGCGATCGGCTGCTCGATCCAGAGTTTCGCGTCCGCGGCATCCGTGGGCATATCGGGTTCGTCGTCTTCGCCCGGGCCGAACAGCCGGTAGGTCGGGTGGGTCAGCTGCAGGTGACCGCGGTAGTCGGACACCTTGCCGGCGAACATGCCGCGCATGCCCGGTGCCAGTTGTCTCGCGCGCCAGGACTGGTTGAAGTAGGTGAGGCTCAGGATGCCGCGGCCGTCGGAGATCTTGACCTCGACGATCGACCCCTTCCGGGCCTTCATCTGCCGCTCCTCCACCGTGCGGATCTCGGCGATGATCGTCACGTTCTCATCGAGGGGCAGGTCGCTGATCGCCGAGAGCTCGCCGCGGCGGGCATAGCGGCGCGGGTAGTGGCTGAGCAGGTCACCGACCGTGACGATGCCGAACGCCTTGGTGAGCGCGGCGGTCGTGCGGCCGCCCACGACATTCGCCAGCTTCGTGTCGAGGGTGACGGTATCGGGTGAGACAGCACCGGGCGAGACGGCACCGGGTGCGACGGCAGCCGATTCGGTCATGGCACGATCGTAGGCTCTGCCCCTGACACTCCGGTCGCGTCGGCGGTCTGGTCGAGCAGGGCCAGTTCGGCGCGCACGAAGTCGTCGTCGGGCCGCTCGGCCGCCAGCTGCTGTTGCAGGGTCCTGGCCTCGTCGGTCCGGCCGAGGGTGCGCAGGCAGCGCGCGACGGCCCAACGGCCCAGGTGGCGCTGTTCGTGGGTGCCGACGGTCTCTGCCGCACGCAGCGCCGCCTCGAACTCCGGCAGGGCATCCTCCGGGCGGCCGGAGTCGTGCAGGAACCAGCCGAGGTTGTTGTGCAGCGCGACTCCCCAGCGCCGGGTCCGGGCATCCGTGGCCGTGTCGAGGAGCGCCAGACCCTCGGCGGCCCACTCCTCCTCGTGCCCGGCGTCGGCGATGGCCAGCATGTGCAGAGCGTCGAGGGCGAGGAACTGGGCCCCGGCGGATGCCGCCTTCCGCGCCGCGAGGGTGAAGAAGGGCACGGCCTCATCCGTCCGGTCCATGCTGCGGAGGAGCCGACCGTGTTCGAGGGCGACGCGCGCCTGGAGCCGGTCGGTGGGTTCCTCGGTGCTCTCCTGCACCGCGGCGAGGGCGGCCAGTCCGTCGTCGAAGCGGCCGAGGAGGCCGAACGCCCGGGCGAGCTGGGTGGCGAGCTCGGCCCGTGCCTCGTCATCACGGCCGGCGTCGTCCGCGGCCTGCTGGAAACGCCCTGCGGATGCCGCCGCGTCGGTGAAGTCCCAGAGGGAGTCGAGCAGGGCCTGGCTGACCGGGCCGGTCCCCAGGGCTACCGGGTTGGGCGGCACGGTGGCGGCCGGCGGAATCGGATCCGCCGCGAACGCTGCTGTATCGGTCACCGGTCCATCATGACATCCGGCGCCCTCCGCCGCAGCCGGCGGCAGGACAGCCGTCGGCAGGACAGCCGCCGGCAGGGCGGCGGGCGATAGGCTCGATACCTCATGACGCGAATTGTCGCCGGGTTCGCCGGTTCCCTGCCCCTGGCCGTGCCGAAGACCGGTACCCGACCGACCAGCGACCGGGTGCGCGAGGCGATCTTCTCGGCCCTCGACGCCCGCGACGTCGTGCGCGGCTCCCGCGTTCTCGACCTGTACGCGGGGTCCGGGGCGCTCGGGCTCGAGGCGGCCAGCCGTGGCGCACGCATCGTGACGCTGGTCGAGAACAGCTTCGGGGCAGCCCAGCTGTGTCGCAAGAACACGGACGCCGTGCTCCGTGCCGCCCCGAAGAAGAACGCCCCGAAGATCAAGGTGAGCTCGCAGGCCGTGCAATCGTTCCTCGCCGCCACCGGCGAGGGTTTCGACCTCGTCTTCCTCGACCCGCCGTACGACCTGCCGGAGGCCGAACTCGGGCACAACCTGACCGCCCTCGCCCCGCTCCTCGACCCGGACGCCCTCGTGGTCGTCGAACGCAGTTCCCGCTCCCCCGAGCCGGCCTGGGGCCCCGGCCTCGAAAGCGAGCGGCGCAAGGACTACGGCGACACCACCGTCTGGTACGCCTCTCCCGTCCTGGCCCCGCGCACCTGAGGCCGCGCCCGAATCGGCAGCCCGCGACCGCGGAAGAGCGTGTTGATTATTGGAGGCTGGCGATCGAGGCCAGCGCTCAGTCCCATGTCGGATGTCGATGGGCTGGTGTCGGCGCGGGCGATCGGGCGCTG
>NZ_SOFM01000047.1:0-33504 GCF_004402705.1 Cryobacterium mannosilyticum
CGAAGCCCCGCCCGCCGCAGCCCCCGCCGCCGCAGCCCCGCCGGCCGCCGCAGCCGAGCCGGCCCCGATCACGGCCCCGATCCCGATCATCGGCGGCCAGCGCAGCGCCCGCACCACCGGCGTCGCGCCCAAGCCGGTCCCCGTGCCGGCCGACGCCCCCATCACGAGCCCGCAGCCGCTCGCGACGGCGGAGCAGGCCGCCGAGGTGCAGGACGTCGTCACCCCCCTGCGCGGCATGTCGAAGAGCCTGGCCGCGAACATGGCGATGAGCCTGACCGTGCCGACCGCCACCAGCGTGCGCACCATCCCCGCCAAGCTCCTGATCGACAACCGCATCGTGATGAACAACCACATGCGCCGGTCCCGCGGCGGCAAGGTGTCGTTCACGCACCTGATCGGCTGGGCGCTGATCAAGGCGCTGGGGATGTTCCCGAGCCAGAACGTCTACTACAACGAGGTCGACGGCAAGCCGTCGGTGATCGCCCCCGCCCACGTCGGACTCGGCATCGCGATCGACCTGCCCAAGCCCGACGGCACCCGGTCGCTGATGGTCCCCGCGATCAAGCGAGCCGACACGATGACGTTCGGCGAGTACCTCTCCGCGTACGAAGACCTCGTCACCCGCGCCCGCACCGGCAAGCTCACCGCCGACGACTTCTCCGGCGCCACCGTGTCCCTCACCAACCCGGGCGGAATCGGCACCGTGCACTCCGTGCCGCGGCTGATGAAGGGCCAGGGCTGCATCATCGGCGCCGGCGCGCTCGACTACCCGGCCGAATTCCAAGGCGCGAGCGTCAAGACCCTGACCGGCCTGGCCATCTCGAAGACCATCACCCTCACCAGCACCTACGACCACCGGGTCATCCAGGGCGCAGGCTCGGGCGAGTTCCTGAAGATCGTGCACGAACTGCTGATCGGCGGGCACAACTTCTACGAGGACATCTTCTCCGCCCTCCGCATCCCCTACGACCCGATCCACTGGGCGCCCGACATCAGCGTCGACCTGGCCAGCGCCGTCGACAAGACCGCGCGCGTCCAGGAGCTGATCAACGCCTATCGCGTGCGCGGCCACCTGATGGCCGACATCGACCCGCTCGAGTACACCCAGCGCACCCACCCCGACCTGGACATCTCCAACCACGGGCTGACCTTCTGGGACCTCGACCGCGAATTCGTCACCGGCGGCTTCGGCAGCAAACGCCTGATGCTGCTCCGCGACATCCTCGGCGTGCTCCGCGACTCGTACTGCCGCACCACGGGCATCGAATACATGCACATCCAGGACCCGGCGCAACGCAAGTGGGTGCAGGAGAAGATCGAGAAGACCTACGTCAAGCCCACCCACGACGAGCAGATGCGCATCCTCGGCAAGCTCAACGAGGCAGAGGCGTTCGAGACCTTCCTGCAGACCAAGTACGTCGGCCAGAAGCGGTTCAGCCTCGAGGGCGGCGAATGCACCATCGCGCTGCTCGACGCGATCCTGCAGGGCGCGGCGGATGCCGGCCTCGACGAGGTCGCGATCGGCATGGCCCACCGTGGCCGCCTGAATGTGCTCACCAACATCGCCGGCAAGACCTACGGCCAGATCTTCCGCGAGTTCGAGGGAACCCAGGATCCGCGCACCGTGCAGGGCTCCGGCGACGTCAAGTACCACCTGGGCACCGAGGGAACCTTCCGCGCCACCGACGGCACCGAGATGCCGGTCTACCTGGCCGCGAACCCGTCCCACCTGGAGGCCGTCGACGGCGTCCTCGAGGGCATCGTGCGGGCCAAGCAGGACCGCAAGCCGATCGGCACCTTCTCCACCCTGCCCGTGCTCGTCCACGGCGACGCCGCGATGGCCGGCCAGGGCATCGTGCTCGAAACCCTGCAGATGTCCCAGCTGCGCGGGTTCCGCACCGGCGGCACCATCCACCTCGTCGTCAACAACCAGGTCGGCTTCACCACCCTGCCGGGAGACGGCCGCACCTCGGTCTACTCGACGGACGTCGCAAAGACCATCCAGGCGCCGATCTTCCACGTCAACGGGGACGACCCGGAGGCCGTGGTCAGGGTCGCCGAGCTCGCCTTCGCCTACCGCCAGGAATTCAAGCGCGACGTCGTCATCGACCTCGTCTGCTACCGCCGGCGCGGCCACAACGAGGGCGACGACCCGTCGATGACGCAGCCGCTGATGTACAACCTGATCGAGGCGAAGCGCTCGGTCCGGAAGCTGTACACGGAGGCCCTCGTCGGCCGTGGCGACATCACCCAGGCGGAATACGAGGCCGCGCACGGCGACTTCCAGGACCGGCTGGAGCGCGCGTTCATGGAGACGCACGCGGCACAGTCCTCGTCGATCCCGATCGTCGGCGCCGGCTCGCGCGGGCTCGGCGAGAACCAGGCCCAGGATGACGCGGTCGGCGAACCGGCCACGACCGGCGTCCCCGAGGCCGTCGTGCACCTCATCGGCGACGCGTTCATGAACAAGCCCGCCGGCTTCACGGTGCACAACAAGTTGCAGCAGCTGATGCAGAAGCGTCTCGACATGAGCCGCAACGGCAACATCGACTGGAGCTTCGGCGAACTGCTCGCCCTCGGCTCCCTGCTGCTCGAGCGAACCCCGGTGCGCTTCGCCGGCCAGGACGCCCGACGCGGCACGTTCGTGCAGCGCCACGCGGTGCTGCACGACCGCATCAACGGCCAGGAATGGCTGCCGCTGGCGAACCTGAGCGAGGACCAGGCCCGGTTCTGGATCTACGACTCGCTGCTCAGCGAATACGCGGCCATGGGCTTCGAGTACGGCTACTCGGTGGAACGCGCCGATGCCCTCGTGCTCTGGGAAGCCCAGTTCGGCGACTTCGCCAACGGCGCGCAGACCGTGATCGACGAG
The DNA here is from genome assembly GCF_004402705.1 of Cryobacterium mannosilyticum. Classification (NCBI taxonomy): domain Bacteria; kingdom Bacillati; phylum Actinomycetota; class Actinomycetes; order Micrococcales; family Microbacteriaceae; genus Cryobacterium; species Cryobacterium mannosilyticum. The sequence goes on from NZ_SOFM01000047.1 coordinate 2,873, forward strand.
TTCGTGTCCTCCGCGGAGCAGAAGTGGGGCCAGCGGTCATCCGTCGTGCTGCTGCTGCCGCACGGCTACGAGGGCCAGGGTCCTGACCACTCCTCCGCCCGGATCGAACGCTACCTGCAGCTCTGCGCCGAAGACAACATGACCGTCGCCCGCCCGTCGACGCCGGCCTCGTACTTCCACCTGCTCCGCCGCCAGGCGTACATGCGGCCGCGGCGCCCGCTGGTCGTCTTCACTCCCAAGTCGATGCTGCGCCTGCGCGGCGCGACCAGCAGCGTCGCCGACTTCACCTCCGGCCGGTTCGAACCGGTCATCGACGATGCCCGGATCACCGACCGGTCCCGGGTCAAGCGGGTGCTGTTCCTGGCCGGCAAGCTCTACTACGACCTGCTCAGCGAACTCGAGAAGAACCCGAACCCCGAGATCGCCCTGGTCCGGATGGAGCAGTACTACCCGCTGCCCAAGGTCGAGCTCAAACAGGTTGCGGACCAGTACCCGGATGCCGAACTCGCCTGGGTGCAGGACGAGCCGGAGAACCAGGGTGCCTGGCCGTTCTTCTACCTCGAGACGAACAAGCTGGGCCCGCGCCCGGTGACACTGTTCTCACGGGCGGCGTCGGCGTCGCCCGCCGCCGGATCGGCCAAGCGCCATGCCGCCGAGCAGGCCGACCTGATCAGCAGGGCGCTCACCGTCTGAGCTCAGACAACCGAGTCTGAGCACAGACAACCGAGCTCGTCGACTGCCCCGTTGCCGCTGCCGGGCGACCGTCCTAGGCTGGGCGCATCCCCCGTCGACAGGAGCCCGCCACCATGTCCGCACGCGATGCAACCCGATTCGGCGAACCATGCTGGGCAGACCTGATGACCTCCGACCCCGATGGGGCCCGGGAGTTCTACGGCCGGCTCTTCGGCTGGACGGCGGTCCGGTCCGCCATGGAGGGCAGCGAGTACCTCACGTTCCGGCGCGGTGACGCCGACGTCGCCGGCATGGCCGTGCAGATGGCCGGTTCCCCAGCCGAGGACGCCTGGTCGATCTACCTCGCCGTCGAGGACGTGGACGCCACCACCCGGGCCGCACGGGTGGCCGGCGGCCAGGTGCTCGCCGAGCCGGTGACGATCGGCTCGATGGGCCGGATGGCCGTCGTGTCGGACCCGACCGGGGCGGCGGTCGGCCTCTGGCAGCCCCTCGACTTCGCCGGTTTCGGCGTGACGGGCGAGGTGGGCAGCCCGGTCTGGCACGAGCTGAACACCCTGGACTACCCCACCGCCGTCGCGTTCTACGAGACCGTCTTCGGCTGGAAGCCGGTCGTGCTCAGCGACACCGACGAGTTCCGCTACAGCACCATCGGCGCGGAGGGCGCGATGGTCGCCGGGGTCTTCGACGCGTCGGCGCATCTCCCCGCCGGGATGCCGTCGCACTGGCAGCTCTATCTCGGCGTGGCCGATGTGCCGGCCGCCGCCGCCCTGGTCAGTGAGCTCGGCGGCACCGTGCTCCAGGAACCGTGGCACTCGGAATTCGGCACGTTCGCCCGGGTCTCCGACCGGACCGGCGCGATGTTCGTTCTCGGCTCCGTTGACCAACCGGACGCGACGGATCAGCCGGCCACGACCTGACGCGGCGCGCCCACTGCGGCCGCGCGCCCAGTGTCCCGGGTCGCCGGGTCAGTGCGCTGACTGGATCGTGCGCAGCTTCAGCAGCACCTGGTCGCGCAGGTCCTCCGGCGCGGTCTCCCGGCAGGCGCGCTGCACGGCCTCGGTGAGGGTGCGTCCGACGAGGTGCTCGTCGCTGCAGTCACCGCAGTGGGCAAGGTGCTCCTGAATGTCGGAGGCGTCCTCGCCACGGAGTTCATTGTGCAAGTATTCCTCGAGTTCGGCCTTGGCCTTCTCGCATCCACAGTCGGTCATGCTGATGTGCTCCCGGTTTGAGTGTGGCCTGTCGCGATCGTGCCGAGCCCACGCTCGAGGGCGTAGCCGGACAACAGGTCGCGGAGGAGTCGCCGGCCACGGTGCAGGCGGCTCATCACAGTGCCAATGGGTGTTTTCATGATTTCGGCGATCTCCTGGTAGGAAAAGCCTTCAACGTCGGCGAAGTAGACGGCCAGCCGGAAGTCCTCCGGGATGGACTGCAACGCGTCCTTGACCGCACTGTCGGGCAGGTGGTCGATGGCCTCCGCCTCGGCCGACCGGCTCGCCATGGCGGTGGTCGATTCCGCCCCGCCGAGCTGCCAGTCCTCGAGGTCGTCGATGGTGCCCTGGTACGGTTCGCGCTGCTTCTTGCGATACGTGTTGATGAAGGTATTGGTGAGGATCCGGTACAGCCAGGCCTTGAGGTTGGTGCCCTGCTCGAACTGCTTGAAGGCGGCGAAGGCCTTCACGAAGGTCTCCTGGACCAGGTCCTGGGCATCGGAGGGATTGCGGGTCATCCGCATGGCCGCCGCGTAGAGCTGGTCGATAAAGGGCAGGGCCTGCTCTTCGAACAGGTCACGCAGGTCGGTCGCATCAGTTGTCATCACCGACGATTCTAGTTCGTCGACCTCGAACACGCTCGGTCGCTCCAGCACCATGGACAGCGCCATCCGTACCTCCCTCATCCATTCGTCACCGACTATTCTGATAACCGATGTTGATCTCGAGATATTCCAAGCCTGAGTTCGATCCCTACGGCGACTCGTCGCCCGAGGAGACGAATGAGTGGTGGCCCGCGCCGACGGCCGGGGGGCCGCTCGACGCCGTCGTGTCGCTGCCCGGGTCGAAATCCCTCACCAACCGCGAGCTGGTGCTCGCGGCGCTCGCCGCCGGGCCGTCCCTGCTGCGCTCCCCGCTGCACTCCAGGGACAGCGACCTGATGGTCGCCGCCCTCCGCCAGCTCGGCACCACGATCGAAGCCGTCCCCGGCGACGGCGAGTTCGGCCCTGACCTCACGGTCACCCCGGGCGAACTCGTCGGCTCCACCACGATCGACTGCGGCCTGGCCGGCACCGTGATGCGGTTCCTGCCCCCCGTGGCCGCGCTCGCGCTCGGGCCGACCACCTTCGACGGCGACGCCGGCGCCCGCCGCCGGCCGATGGCGACCACGATCAGCTCGCTCCGCGCCCTCGGCGCCGACATCAACGACGACGGCCGCGGCGCCCTTCCGTTCACGGTGCACGGCACGGGCCGCCTGGCCGGCGGGGAGGTCACCATCGACGCGTCCACCTCCAGCCAGTTCGTGTCCGGCCTCCTGCTGGCCGGCGCCCGGTTCGAGCACGGCCTCCACCTCCGCCACTCCGGCGAGCGCCTGCCGAGCCTCCCCCACATCGAGATGACCATCGCCACCCTCGCCCGGCGCGGAGTCGACGTGCAGAGCCCGTCGATCGGGGAATGGGTCGTCGAACCCGGCCGGATCTCCGGCGCCGAGGTCGAGATCGAACCGGATCTGTCGAACGCGGCACCGTTCCTGGCCGCGGCGCTCGTCGCCGGGGGCACTGTCACGATCACCGGCTGGCCGTCGAAGACCACCCAGGTCGGCGCGGACCTGGCCGAGCTGCTCCCCCGGTTCGGCGCGCGGGTCAGCCTGGTCGGCGACCGCCTCACCGTGTCGGCCGGCGACCGGATGTCCGGCGTCGACCTCGACCTGTCCACCGGCGGGGAACTCGCCCCCGCGCTCGTGGCCCTCGCCGCCCTGGCCGATTCGCCGAGCACCATCACCGGGATCGGGCACATCCGCCACCATGAGACCGACCGGCTCGCCGCCCTGGCCGCCGAGATCAACGGTCTCGGCGGCGCCGTCACCGAACTGCCCGACGGGCTCCGGATCGAGCCCCGCCCGCTGCACGGCGGTCACTGGCGCAGCTACGACGACCACCGGATGGCGACCGCCGGGGCCCTGATCGGCCTCGTCGTTCCCGGGGTGGAGATCGAGAACATCGGCACCACCGCGAAGACCCTCCCCCAGTTCACCGACCTGTGGCACTCCCTCATCGCCCCCGGGACCGCTCCGGTCGTGCCGAAATGACCTGGTGGGCGAGCGCCGATGACGACGACGAGCCTGAGTTCGACGAATCCAGCGTGCGGGTGCGCCCGAACCGCAAGGGGAACAAGCCCCGCACCAAGACCAGGCCCGACCACGAGAACGCGCTGACCGGCCGCATCCTCTCCGTCGACCGCGGCCGGTACACGGTCATGCTCGACGAGGGTCTCCCGACCGAACGCCGGGTCACCGCGGCCAGGGCGAGCGAGCTGCGCAAGCACGCGGTCGTCACCGGCGACCGCGTCGACATCGTCGGCGACACGACCGGGGCGGAGGGAAGCCTTGCCCGCATCGTGCGGATCGTTCCGCGCGTGACCCTGCTCCGGCGCAGCGCGGACGACACGGATGCCGTCGAGCGCGTCATCGTCGCCAACGCCGACCAGATGCTGATCGTGGTGGCGGCGGCGAACCCCGAGCCGCGCATCCGTCTCGTCGACCGCTACCTGGTCGCCGCCTACGACGCGGGGGTCTCCCCGATCCTCTGCATCACGAAGACCGACCTGGCCGACCCGGCCGTGTTCCTCAGCAACTTCGCCGGCCTCGACCTGCCCGTCTTCGAGAGCCGCGACGACGCGATGCCGCTGGCCGAGATCTCCGCCGCCCTGGTCGGGCACGACACCGTGTTCGTCGGCCACTCCGGCGTGGGCAAGTCCACCCTCGTCAACGCCCTGGTGCCCGACGCGCACCGCGCCGTCGGCGTCGTCAACACCGTCACCGGCCGTGGCCGGCACACCTCCTCGTCGACCATCTCGCTGCGCCTCGAAACGGATGCCGGGCGCGGCTGGGTGATCGACACCCCGGGCGTGCGTTCCTTCGGCCTCGGCCACATCAACACTGACAACATCCTCAAGGCGTTCACCGACCTGGCCGCGATCGCCGAGAAGTGCCCGCGCGGGTGCACCCACCTGCCGAACTCGCCGGATTGCGCCATCAACGAGGCGGTGGCTGCCGGCAGGCTCGGCGACACCGGGAAGGCCCGCCTGGATTCGCTGCAGCGCCTGCTGGCGACCTTCGCCGCGGTCCCCGCCCACTGACAGGTTCCCGCCCACTCGTACCGGCCCGGTCCGAGCCGGTAGCGTGGAAGGCATGACGGACTCCACACGCCTCGCGGCCGGCGACACGGCCCCCAGCTTCACCCTGACCGACCAGGACGGGGCATCCGTCTCCCTGGCCGATTTCGCGGGCTCGAAGGTCGTGCTCTACTTCTACCCGGCCGCGATGACGCCGGGGTGCACGAAGGAGGCCTGCGATTTCAGGGACAACCTCGGCTCGCTCGCCGCGGCCGGTTACCGGGTGCTCGGGGTGTCCAAGGATTCCCCGGCGAAGCTGAAGTCCTTCCGGGAGAACGACCACCTCACCTTCCCGCTGCTCAGCGACTCCGACCTGTCCGCTCACAACGCCTACGGCGCCTGGGGCGAGAAGAACCTCTACGGCAAGACCGTGACCGGGGTGCTCCGCTCCACCTTCGTCATCGACGAGGCCGGCCTGATCACCCTCGCCCTCTACAACGTCAAGGCCACCGGGCACGTCGCCTCGCTGCGGAAGAAACTCGGCCTCGACGCCTGATCCCACCGCGACGCCGCACCGGTGTCGCCCGGCGCCGGTACTGCGGCTCCTCGAGGGCGGCTGGGACGCGCGCAGGGGTCACGCGGCAGGGAATCAGGTCGTGCGCATCCCGCGCCGCTCACCGCCCGACCAGGGCGCGCTCGGGCGGCAGCGGTCATCCGCGCTGGTCGTCCGGGGTGTCGCCCGGGCCGGTCAGGGAGGTCGTCGCGGCGATCACCCGCGGCATGAACAACAGGGCCAGCACGGCCAGCGAGGGCAGGAGCAGCGCCCAGCCGAGGTCGACCCGGGCGTAGAGCCCCTGGAAACAGCCCACGGCGACGGCGATCTGGACGAGCTGCCAGGTGACTGCCGCGCCGCGGATCCAGGTGCGCCGGCGCAGCGAGTTGATCGCGATCGCGGTGACCCAGGCCGCAGCGATGAGCACGAGCACCAGGATCGCGAGCGCGCTCGCCAGGGACGTGGGGGTCGCCGTGATCAACTCGAGCACGAGCCAGACGACCGCGGTCCAGAGGAGGGCGGCCTCCGCCCAGAGCAGGGCAGCGAGGATCAGCAGCGCCCGCGGCCGAAATGGCGCTCCGGAGGCGTTTTTGCCGTCGGAATGGCGGTCAGGGCGTTCATTCACAGAGATATCCCATACAAAACTATTGATTTGACTCCACCATTATGCGACCATATTTGAGGCCCGGTTGACGCTCACAGGGACGTGAGTAGGTCTCATTCCGTAGATCAGTTTCCTTCCTGCAACCGGCAGCCTCATCATCTTCGGCCAATCGGCCAGGCATCCCCGCAATAAAGGAGCACCCCTATGGACTGGCGCGACAAAGCTGCCTGCCTCACCGCCGACCCGGAACTCTTCTTTCCGGTTGGCAACACTGGACCCGCTGTGGACCAGATCGAGAAGGCGAAGTCCGTGTGCGCCCGTTGCAATGTGACCGAGGTTTGCCTGCAGTACGCGCTTGAGACCGGCCAGGACTCGGGTGTCTGGGGTGGGCTCAGTGAAGACGAGCGCCGCGCCCTCAAGCGTCGCGCCGCGCGCGCCCGCCGCGCCTCTTAGGAGACAGCCGGCTTGCGCGAGTCCTGAAACGACGCGCAGTCGCCCGGTGGCGGGGCGCGGGGTTTTCGAGGTGCCCGCGTGTGGGCTGCCGCCTTTCGCGAGTCCTGAAAACGACGCGCAGCGTCGTTTCAGGACTCGCGCATATAACGCAGGGGGATCTCGATCGTGACCTCGGTGCCGCTGCCCATCATGGTGTGCCAGTCGATGCTGCCGCTCAGTTCACCCTGGATCAGCGTGCGCACGATCTGAGTGCCGAGGCCCGACCCGACCTTGCCCTCCGGCAGGCCGGAGCCGTTGTCCCGCACCCGCACGGTGAGCGTCTCTTCGTTGCGCTCGGCCTCGATCGCCACCTCGCCCTCTCGCCCGGCCAGGCCGTGCTCGACCGCGTTCGTGACGAGTTCCGTGAGCGCGAGGGCGAGCGGGGTGGCGAAGGCGCTGGGGAGGATCCCGAAGCTCCCGGATGACTTCGGATGCGCCGTGGTGTTGTGCGCGGACGCGACCTCCGCGATCAGCAACAGCACCCGATCGAAGACGACGTCGAAGTCGACCTGCTGGTTGAGCCCCTCCGACAACGTGTCGTGGACGACGGCGATGGCCGCGACCCGGCGCATGGCCTGGTTGAGTGCTTCGCGGGCCGTGTCCGAGTGCGTGCGCCTGGCCTGGATCCGCAGCAGCGACGCCACGGTCTGCAGGTTGTTCTTGACCCGGTGGTGGATCTCCCGGATCGTCGCATCCTTCGTGATCAGTTCGCGTTCCTGGTGCCGGAGCTCAGTGACGTCCCGGCAGAGCACGATCGCGCCGATCCGTTCGCCGCGGTTGCGGATGGGGATGGCCCGCAGCGAGACCGTCACGCCCCGCGCCTGCACGTCGGTGCGCCACGGCGCCCGGCCGGTCACCACCAGCGGCAGTGACTCGTCGACGACCATCGTCCCAGTGAGCAGGCTCGTGGTCACCTCGGCGAGCGATTCGCCCTCGAGCTCGTCGATGAAGCCCATCCGGTTGAACGCGGACAGCGCGTTGGGGCTCGCGAAGGTGGTCACGCCGTCCACGTCGAGCCGGATCAAGCCGTCCGAGGCGCGCGGGGCACCTCGTCGCGGCCCCGTCGGGGCGCCCAGGTCGGGGAAGTCGCCCGACGCGATCATGGCGAACAGGTCGTTGGCGCAGTCGTTGAAGGTGAGCTCCTGGCGGCTGGGCGTGCGCGCCTCGCTCAGGTTGGTGTGCCGGGTGAGCACGGCGACCGGCGCGGCCGCGATCTTCGAGCCGGTGGAGCTGAGCCGCCGCATCACCGGGATGGCCCGCACCCGGGTGGGGGTCTCCTCATACCAGTCGGGGGCCGTCGTGTCGACGATCTTCGCCGTGTCGAAGGCCTCGGTGACCTGCTGGCGCCATTCGCCCTTGATCCCCTGGCCCACGAAGTCGCGGTAGAACAGAGTGGCGGCGCTCGACGGGCGCGCGTGCGCGACCGCGACGAAACTGCCGGCGGTGCTGGGCACCCACACGACGATGTCGGCGAATGCCAGGTCGGCGAGGAGTTGGGCGTCCGCGACGAGCATGTGGAGCCAGTCCACATCTTCGGCACTACTGCGGCCCTGGGCAAGTACGAGATCACTGAGCGTTGACACGGTCAATAGCCTAGGTCCCCCACTGCCTGCCGCACTCACCGGACCGGCCGGGCGCGGCCCGCCGATGGTGCCGGAGGGGCGATTGGGCCATGCTGAGCACATGAGCGCAACACCGGGAAAGCCCGATCGTTCCCTGATTGTCATCCTCGGCGTCATCGCCGCCCTCGTCATCGTGGCACTCGCCGTCGTGTTCACCCAGGGCGAACCGGCGCCGCTGGACCCCGACACGCCCGAGGGCGTCGTTCAGCTCTACTCCGCGGCCGTCCTCGCCGGCGACGAGCAGACCGCCGCCGGCTATCTCACCGCGGGCAGACTCGACAACTGCGACAAGGTCGACCCGGGCCCGTTGGACAACATCCGGCTCACCCTGGTGTCGACCACCGTGCGGAAGAACTCGGCCGATGTCAGGGTCTCCCTCGTCACCACCACCGACAACGGCCCGTTCGGCGCGAGCGAATACGAGAACGAGGATGTCTTCGACCTGGTCACGGTGGACGGCCGGTGGCGCATCGACGGCGCACCCTGGCAACTGACGATCTGCCCGAACCCGAAGGCGACCTCATGATGGTCAGCCTGGTGCTGCTGGTCGCGATCCTCGTCATCGGCGGCGGAATAGCCGGCATCGTGCTGGCGGCCCGCAGGGCAGCCGGGCCGGGCGACGGTCCGGCCAGGGCCCAGCCCACCGTGCGCCGGATCATCGTCTTCACGCTTCTGTTCGCCCTGGTCGTCATCGCCGCCATCGGAGTGGGCGGGTTGCTCGGGCGATTGCTCGACCCGGGCAACGAGCTGGCCTCCAGCGACATCACCGGCCTGGCCCGGTCGCTCGCGTTCACGCTCATCGCCGGTCCGTTCGCCGCGGTGCTCTGGTGGCTGCTCTGGCGACGGATGGGGCCGGACGAGCGGTCCTCGCTCGCCTGGGGCCTCTATCTGGCCGCGATGTCCACGGTCGCCCTGGTCACGGCATCCGCCGCGCTGCTGACCTGCGCGGCCGCCCTGGTCCGCGCCGACTGGCAGCCTCGCACACTCGCGACCGGCGTCGTCTGGGCCGGAGTCTGGGTCTGGCACCGGTGGATGTCCCGGCACGACCGGAAGAGCCCCCGCCGGCTCGTCACTGTGGCGCCCCTGCTCGGAGCGGTGTTCGGTCTGCTCGTCGGGGCGGGCGGGCTCGTCACGGCGCTGGGTTCCCTCGCCGACGCCGCCATCGACGGTTTCGCGCCGGGCTTCGTCGTCGGCGAACCGTGGTGGCGCCTGACTCTCCAGGCGATCATCTGGTGCGCCGGCGGGGTGGCCGTCTGGTGCTGGCATTGGTTCGCAGGCCGCGCCAGCGCCCTGCGCGGCGGCCTTGCCGACGTGGCGCTGGTATCCGTCGGAGTGGCCGGTGCGAGCATCCTGAGTCTGGGTGGGGCCGGGACCGCCCTGTTCACCCTGCTGAAGCTGGCCTTCGACCGCTCGGCCCCCGTCGCCCAGATCCTGGACCCGCTCGGCACGGCCCTGGCGGCGGCACTGGTCGGGGCCCTCGTCTGGCAGTACCACCGCGGCCTGGCGATGGCCAGGTCGGACCGGACCCGGCTGGCCGCCGGCGTGGTGACGAGCGGTGTCGGCCTCGTCGCGGCGGCGTCCGGCCTGGGCGTGATCGTGAACTCGATCCTCGCCGCCGGAACGGCGACGCTCGCCGGCTCGGACACCCGTTCCCTCCTGCTGGGCGGGATCAGCGCCCTCGTCGTGGGAGGCCCCGTCTGGTGGGTGGCCTGGAAGCCGGCGAAACCCGTCGACCCGGGCCAGGTCGGCGCCACCGGGCGTCGCGTCTACCTGGTCCTCATCTTCGGCCTCAGCGCCGTGGTGGCGATCGTCACCCTGCTGGTCATCGGCTACCGCATCTTCGAGTTCGCGCTCAGCGAGGCGACCGGCCAGAGCCTGGTCGACCGGGTGCGCGCACCGCTCGGACTGCTGGTGGCCACCGGGCTCGCCGCCGGCTACCATTTCGCCGTCTGGCGGCGCGACCGGTCGGCGATCACCGCGGCGCCCGGCCGGGACCGTACCGTCGCACGGGTGATCCTGGTCACCGGTGCTGATCCTGAACCGCTCGTCCGGGCCGTCGACGACGCCACCGGGGCCGCGGTCACGGTCTGGCGGCGGTCCGCGGGCACCGAACGCGTCGGCGCCGAGGCCGTCGGCGCCGAGCCCGTCAGCGCCGAGCCCGTCGGCGCCGAGGCCGGTCCGACGGCCCAGCAGATGGCCGACGCACTCCGTGGCGTGACCGGCAAGCGGGTGCTCGTCGTGACCGGTCCCGGTTCCCGGATCGACGTGATTCCCCTGCGCGATTGACGGTGAGGCCCGCACAACGAGCGGGGCCGCTTCGCCTCAGCTCGCCGTCTCTGCCCTGCGCCACCAGACCCGCCCGCGCCGACGGGTGGGGACCTGGGCTGGAACGGGCAGCAGCTCCGCGCGCACGAACCGGCGGATGCGCACCCGTGCCGGCGACTTCGGCGCGGCATCGCGCAGGGTACGCCCGGCGAGGACCGCCGCATCCGTCCCCTGCTGGTCCTGCGGCACGAGCACCGCCGACTCGATGCCGCCGAACCGCCGCAGTGCCTGCACCACCTGCCCCCGCGGATCGAGGCCGACCGCGCTGGAGCGAACCCGGTTCATCACGACGCTCACCCGGTCGGTCGTGATCACCTCGGCGAGGTCGACCCAGGCCCGCAGGAACCGGGACATCCCGACCGGGTCGGCCAGACCGCAGGCGACCACATGATCGCACTCCCGCAGCCCGGCGAGGGTGGCCGCATTGCGCCGCGGGGCGAACAGGTCACTCGAGATCTCCTCATCGCTTTCCAGGCTGAAGCCCGTGTCGAGCACGACATAATCCACCCAGTGCCGGAGCGCGTCGATGGTGCGGGTGACCCGCTCGCCCGACAGTTCCGGCCAGCGCGACGGCCGGCCGATGCCGGTGAGAACCCAGAACGCGCCGGAGGGCGAGGCATAGCGTTGCGCGATCCGCTCCAGTTCCGACCGGGTGAGGCTGTCCGAACCGGCCAGCCGGCACGCCGCCGCGAAGCCGGGTGCCTCATCGAGCATCCCGAGGGTGGGCGCGACGGAGCCGCTGTACGTGTCGATGTCGGCGAGCACCACGGTGTGCCCCGCGGCGGCGATCTCCGCCGCGATATTGATCGCCAGGGTGGTCCTGCCCGGCGAGCCGGCGGGACCCCAGACGGCGATCACTGTGCCGGTGCGCGCTGTGCCGGTGCGCGCTGTACCGCCTCGCGCTGTACCGGCCCGTGCGGAGCCGGTGCGGGATGCCGCGACCGGTGGTGACGGGTCCTCGATGCGTGACGGGATGACGATTCCGCCGATGATCAGCGGCTGGATCTCGGACCAGGCGGCCGAGGCGTCGAGGACCTCGAACAGGCCGAGCCCGACCGCGTGCCGGCGGTCGGCATCCGTCTCGGCCAGGGCGATCAGCCGGATGCCGCGGGCGTCGCAGGCCGCGATCAGCCCGGCGCTGAGGGTGTCCCTGGCTGCCCCGGCGATCACGACGTCGGGAGTGCCCTCACTGAGCACGTCGAGGAGGTCCGGGACGGTGGCGGCGCGCGCCACGATGGCATGGCCGTGTTCGACGATGTCGGCCAGCAGCCGGTCCTCGGTGCGGCGCGGCAACGCCAGCGCCAGGGCGGCCACCGTCATTCCCCGAGCGGCTCATTGACCGGGACGACGGCGATGGCGTCACCGTTCGCGATGGCCTCGAGCACCGATGCCACCCTGGACTTGGGCACCAGGACCTCCACCGACCGACGGCCGTTCGCCGCCACGAGGCCGGCCGGCTCGACGATCCGTACGACCCCGGCCTCGCCGACGAGCACCACAGGCGGCTCGAATTTCGCATGGTCGGATTGCCGCGCCGACCAGACGTCGACCACTGTGCCCGGTCCGATCGACGCGGCCAGGGAGCCGGTGGGCTCGACGACGACGCTCGTCAGGTCCGCCCCGGACTTCCGCCCGACGGCCGCGGCGGGGATGAGTTCGCCGGCGGCGACGGTTCGCGTCACGATGAGGCCGCCGGACGGGAGCCGGCCGGGTGTCAGGTACAGGCCGTCCGCGCCGTCGAGGCGCACGTGCGACACCGCCAGGTCGCCGGCCTCGATGTGGTCGCCGATGATCAGCGCGGACCGGGCGGCATAGACGGCCGTGGTGCGGTCGCTGCCCGCGACGACGAAGTAGACACCGGTGATCGCGGCGAGGACCATGACCAGGCCGATCGCGAAGCGCGGGTCGAACCAGAATCTCGGACGGGAATTGCTCGTCGGCTTGCCCACGACCGGTTCCTCCGTTCTCGAGAGCCTGTCTCGTCGGTATCCATCGTCGTCGTCAACGCCGGGGCGCGGGCGAGTTATCCACAGGTGTGCGTCGCTCGCACTCCGCCCGCGCCGACGGCGGATAATCGGTGCATGAACGATTCCGTTCCTTCCCCCGCCGTGGGCCGTTTCCTCACCCTCGCCGACACCGCGGAGATCCTTTCCCTGTCCGCGGCCGAGGTGCACGACCTGGTGCGCACCGGCGAGCTCCCGGCGATCCGGCTCGGCACGACCGGGGTCTGGCGGGTCGAGCGCATTGTGCTCGAATCCTTCATCGAAGCCAAGTACGAGGAGGCCAGGCGGATGGCGCTCTGGCAGCAGTCGGACTTCGGCAACATCCCCGAGCTCTCCGGCGGTCGCATCATCCGGCCTGAGGACTGACCGGGGCGGCGCCGACTAGGACAGCCGGACCAGCTGGATCTCAGCCAGCGGCACAATCCGGTACTGGTGCACCTCAGAGGCCCGGCGCAGCGTTCCCGCCGCGTGCACGGCCAGGTCGAGGTGGTCCCGCCCGACCCGGTCGATCGTGCCGGTGAGGAGCCCCGTGCGGGTGTGCACGTCGAGGCTGGACCGGCGTCGGCAGAGGTCACGGAGCACGAACGACAGGCCGATCCGATCCACCAGCCGGGCTGCCCGGCCGGGTTCGGCGGCCAGAGACGCGGGCACCTCGGCCTGCGTCACGATCACGCCTGCGATCGCCGAGAGCGGAAGCACGCACTGTGCGCCCACGGTCGGGGCGTCCAGCAGATCGGCCGCCAGCCAGTCCCTGCCGAACGTCGTCGGCCGCAGGGTGATGGTCTCCCCCGAAACGAGGGCGACCCGGATGATGCCGGCGCCTCGGATGGCAGCGAGACTGGTCAGCCGGTCCCGCAGGGAAAGCCGTCCCAGGCGCAGGCGCTCCTCCTCGGCGCGCAGGTCGATCTCCTCGGCGTTCAGCTCGTGTTCGAGCTGTCCCTCGAGGTCGTCGAACAGGTTGTCCCAGCGCACACCCCGAAGGTAGCCTGAGCCGCCGACCCTGGCCACCGGTTATCCACAGGGGATATAAGCGCTAGACACCGCAGCGGCGGAATGGTTGAGTGTCCGCCATGGACTGCACCCCCCGCTCGGGGGTGCCTGGTGATCCGCACGGATTCCCTGACCACCCGAAGCACTTGAACGCCAGCACCAGTTCCAGACGCAATCCAGCACCACCCGAATGCCAGAACCACCCGGATGCCCAGACGGACTGCGCCAGGGCAGCGGGCTCACGCGCCTCGGAGGAGTCATGACCGATCCTGCTGCCGACCCGGCACCGCACACCCGCGCCGAACGATTCCTCGACGAGGACTTCTTCGGCCACCAGCCGAGTCCGAGGGAACAACTTCCCGATCCGGAGCCGTTGCTGGTGAATCTCACCCGGTGCGTGATCGAAGTGCTGGCCGGCGCGCGCGAGCTCGACCAGCTCGCGCGCTGGGTCAGCGACGACGTCTACCGCCACCTGCTCAAACGGGTGGTGCTGTCGTCACGCGCCCGTGCGGTCAAGGGCCAGCAGGCCCAGCGCCCGGCCATCAGTATCGGCCGGGTGACCATCACCGAGCCGCGCGACGGCGTGATCGAGGCCGTGGTCATCGTGCACAGCCGTGTTCGGGTGCGCGCCGTCGCGCTCCGGCTGGAAGGCCTCGACCACCGCTGGCGGGCCAGCGCGATCAACGTGCTGTGATGACTTCCTGCCTGACTACGTCCTGCGTGGCTACTTCTTGCCCTGGGCCCGTCGCTCGGCGCGGTTGACGGGGGCCGGGGCGCCCGTGTCCCGCTGGCCGAACGCCCCACGCTGGGTGGAGGGGGCCGGGGCGGGTTCGTCCCCTGGCGTCTCGGCCACAGCCGCCGCCTTGCGTGCCCGGTCCGTCGCGGCCTGCTGGATCTGGCCACGTTGGTTGCGCACCTCGACTCCGCCGGAGTCGCTCGGGGCGGTGTAGCTGAGCTTCTCGTTGCCCGCCGCCGGGGTGAGACCCTTCGCCGCCACGACCGGACCGGCAACGGCGCCGGGACCCTGGCTGACCTCGACCTCCAGGTTGAACAGGAAGCCGACGGTCTCCTCGCGAATCTGCCCCATCATCTGCTGGAACATTGCGAAGCCTTCGCGCTGGTATTCGACCAGCGGATCGCGCTGCGCCATGGCACGGAGGCCGATGCCGTCCTTGAGGTAGTCCATCTCGTACAGGTGCTCGCGCCAGCGGCGGTCGATCACCGAGAGCACGACCCGGCGCTCGAGCTCGCGCATGGCCGGGGAACCCAGGGATTCCTCCCGGCGCTGGTAGGCGACCTTGGCGTCAGAGACGATCTCACGGCGCATGAAGTCGCGGTTGATCCGCCCCTTGTTCCCGGCCTCGGCGACAACCTCGTCGATGGTGAGGCCGACGGGGTAGAGCGTCTTCAGTTCGGTCCACAGGGCATCGAAGTCCCAGTCGTCGCCGTTTCCTTCACCGGTGTGCACGTCGAGCACCTCGTCGATGACGTCCTCGAGGAAGCGCTGGGTGCGCTCGTGCAGGTCGTCGCCCTCGAGGATGTGACGGCGGTCGCCGTAGATCGCCTCGCGCTGACGGTTGAGCACGTCGTCGTACTTGAGCACGTTCTTGCGGATTTCCGCGTTCCGGCCCTCGACCTGGGCCTGGGCGCTGCGGATGGCGCGGCTGACGACCTTGGATTCGATCGCCATGTCGTCGGGCACACCCTGCCGGCCCATCAGGCTCTCGGCGGCGCCGGCGTTGAACAGGCGCATCAGGTCGTCGGTCAGCGACAGGTAGAACCTGCTCTCGCCGGGGTCGCCCTGCCGGCCACTGCGGCCGCGGAGCTGGTTGTCGATCCGGCGGGACTCGTGCCGTTCGGTGCCGAGCACGTAGAGCCCGCCGGCGGCGATGACCTTCTCCGCCTCCTCGGACACTTCGGCCTTGACAGCGGCGAACACGTCGTCCCAGGCCTCCTCGTAGTCGTCGGGAGTTTCGACCGGGCTCAGTCCCTTGGCGTTCATCTGGGCGACGGCGAGGAACTCGGCATTGCCGCCGAGCATCACGTCCGTTCCGCGCCCGGCCATGTTGGTCGCGACCGTGACGGAGCCGAGCCGGCCCGCCTGCGCGACGATCGCGGCCTCCCGCGCGTGGTTCTTGGCGTTGAGGACCTCGTGTCGCACGCCCTTCTTGGCGAGCAGGCGCGACAGGTACTCACTCTTCTCGACACTCGTGGTGCCGACGAGGATCGGCTGCCCCTTTTCGTGCCGGGTGACGATGTCCTCGACGACCTGGCCGAATTTCGCCTCTTCGTTCTTGTAGACCAGGTCGGACTGGTCCAGGCGCCGCATCGGCTTGTTGGTGGGGATGGAGACCACACCGAGCTTGTAGGTGCTCATGAACTCGGCGGCTTCGGTCTCAGCCGTACCGGTCATGCCGGAGAGCTTCGAGTAGAGCCGGAAGTAGTTCTGCAGGGTGACCGTGGCGAGGGTCTGGTTCTCGGCCTTGACCGCCACGCCCTCCTTGGCCTCGATCGCCTGGTGGATTCCCTCGTTGTAGCGGCGGCCCATCAGGATGCGCCCGGTGTGCTCGTCGACGATCAGCACCTCGCCGTTCATCACGACGTAGTCCTTGTCCTTCTTGAACAGGGCGTTCGCCTTGATCGCGTTGTTCAGGAACGAGATCAGCGGGGTGTTGGCCGACTCGTAGAGGTTGTCGATGCCGAGGTAGTCCTCGACCTTTTCGATGCCGGGCTCCAGCACGCCGACGGTGCGCTTCTTCTCGTCGACCTCGAAGTCCACGTCGGGGATGAGTCGCTTGGACAGGCTCGCGAATTCGGTGAACCAGCGGTTGGCCTCACCGGATGCCGGGCCGGAGATGATCAGCGGGGTCCTGGCCTCGTCGATCAGGATCGAGTCGACCTCGTCGACGATCGCGTAGTAGTGCCCGCGCTGCACCATGTCCGATGCCTGCCAGGCCATGTTGTCGCGCAGGTAGTCGAAGCCGAATTCGTTGTTCGTCCCGTAGGTGATGTCGGCCATGTACATCTCGTGCCGCTGCTCAGGCGTCTGGCCGGACAGGATGCAGCCGGTGGTCATGCCCAGGGCGCGGAACACGCGGCCCATCAACTCGCTCTGGTAGCTGGCCAGGTAGTCGTTCACGGTGATGATGTGAACTCCGCGGCTGGTGATCGCGTTCAGGTACGCGGCGGTGGTCGCGACGAGGGTCTTGCCCTCACCGGTCTTCATCTCGGCGATGTTGCCCAGGTGCAGGGCAGCCCCGCCCATGAGCTGCACGTCGAAGTGACGCAGGCCGAGCGTGCGAGTGGAGGCCTCGCGCACCGCCGCGAACGCCTCGGGCAGCAAGTCGTCCAGCGACTCACCGCCCGAGTAGCGCTCGCGCAGCAGCACGGTCTCGTTCTTCAGTTCCTCATCGGTGAGGTGACTGAAGTCCTCTTCCAGCGCATTGATGGCCTTCGCGTAATGCTCGAGACGACGCAGGACGCGCCCCTCACCAACACGAAGAACCTTTTCCAGAATTGAGGCCACGAATGCACTCCATATAGTCGTCATGGCGCATACTCACGCCTGTCGTCCGGCCGGACGCATGTGCTCCGGCGCAGCGCGCCGACACAGCGGCAACTATAACAATGCTAGTTGGTCAGTTGCTGCGCTTCATGGCGGACGGCACGGCCTCCCGGAGTTCGTCGCTGTTCTCGTCCAGCTCGATCACACCGTAGTCCCAGCCCTTGCGCCGGTAGACGACGCTCGGACGCTTGGTCTCCGCGTCCTGGAACAGGTAGAAGTCGTGGCCGACCAGCTCCATGAAGTAGAGCGCGTCATCCACGGTCATCGGGGCCGCGGAGAAGACCTTGCGGCGGATGACGACCGGTGAATAGGTCTCCTCCGGCTCCTCGACCGTGGCCTCCGGGTTCACGACCTGGATCGCTCCCGTGCGCACGCGCTCGAGGGTTTCCGCGTCGGCCGGGGTGATGTCGACGACACTGAAGTCAACCGAGGCGGCGTCGTGCAGCGAGGTGGGCCGGTGGGCGCCGCCACGGTGCAGCTTCTGGCGGTCCTTCGCCCGGCGCACGCGCTCGAGCAGCCGGCCGAGCGCCACGTCGAATGCCGCGTACTTGTCCGAGCCGTCGGCCTCGGCCCGAACGACGGGCCCCTTGCCGATCAGTGTCAGTTCGACGCGGTCGTTGCCCGTCGCCCCGTTCTTCTCATGGTGACGGCTGAGCTTGATTTCCAGGGCGAGAGCCTTGTCGGCGAGACCGGCGACCTTCTCGGCCTTCTCCGTCGCATACTCCCGGAAACGATCAGTGATCCCTAGGTTTCGTCCTACGATGTTTGTTTCCATGACGACCTCCAGATCTGGCGAACCGCCCTTTTATCTGGGCGATTAGTACGCGCCTTTAGCTCCCACCGTACTGCCGTCCACGGGATAAGTCATCGCTTTTGTCAACGAGTTTCCGATGAACGATCGGTGACGGCGTGGCGACGCCGTGTTTCCGCCAGAGTGGCCACTCCGACCACATCGCCACCGGCCTCGAGAATGGCTCGACGGGCCTCGAGCACCGTCGCCCCGGTGGTGAGGATGTCATCGACGACCAGGGCGCGGAATCCGTCCAGGCGTCGGCCGGCGACCAGGGAGCCCTCTCTGTTCGCGCCGCGTTCCGTGCTGTCGAGGCCGACCTGGTCCGATGTCTCGCGGACCGCGCGCAGCACCCGCGTCGGCGCCAGCCCACCCCGGCCGAGCAGCAGATCAACCGGGTGGAAGCCCCGCTGCCGCCAGGCCCGCCGCGACGACGGCACCGTGACCAGGTGGATGCCGGGCCCGCCGCTCCCCGCGGCTTCCGGCACCGCGGCGAGCGCGGCGACGACAGCGGAGCGGAGGGATGCGGAGAGCACGCCCACGGCATCCGTGCGCCCGCCGTCCTTGTAGGCGGCGATCACCTGCCGGACCGCGCCCGTGTAGTCGAGTGCGGACCACACCGGCACACCGCGCCGTTCGGTGCAGTGCACGGCGGGCCGCAGCGCCGCACGGCAGGCCGGGCAGAGCGCCCGGTCCGGTCGGCCGCACCCACTGCAGTCGATCGGCAGGACGACCGCCCACGCGTCGAGCAGGGCCTCCCCGACGCCATACGACCGCCTCATCGGATCATCCTGCGTCCGGGCGGCCGCGGTGCGGGACCCGGCGCACCGGTCCGGTGGAGAACCGCCCCGGGCCTGCGCCGGGGAGGGCTAGCCGCCTATTCCCTGCTGGGTGGCCAGGAGCGTGACCGCGTCGATACGCTGCTGCCAGCCGACTCCGCGCTGCACCAGCAGGCCGCCGGTCGAGGAGAGTGCGCGCAGGTCGCGCAGGCTGTTGCTGCCGACGATGGCGACGCTGTCCGGAGCGGATTCGAGGATCGAACTGACGCCGCCGATCTGCTGGGCGACGATCCGCTCGGCGCCGCCGGGAACCACGGTCAGGTACGCCACGGTGAGTTCATCGATCCAGGTCGCGTCGACCGGCTCCCCTACCTCGGCGGCCAGCTGCACCTCGTCGCCGAGGGCCACCGGCAGGTTCTTCTCCCGCTTGATCGACACGACGACGAAACGGGTGTCCGTGCCCGCCCTCAGCAGCGCGATCAGCCTGGTTCCGTCGCGTGAAACCCGGAGGGACTGGATCGCGGAGGCTTCAGGCCATGGCGTCGGCACCGCCGTCGCGTCCCCGGCGGGGCTGTATACGAAGAGTTCCCCGGGGCGTCCGGCCGGCACCGACCAGACATAGCCGTGGTTGTCGACCGCCGGCGAGATCAGGCCCTGCCGTGGATCGAGCAGCTTCGGGTCGTCCCCCACCCGCACTCCGTAGACGCCGGAGCCGGTCAGCGCGGCCGCGACGGTCTGCCCGGGCGAGAGCGTCACGGCGCTCGGATTGAGGGCGACGATGCGGTCGGAGAGCCCGGGGATCGGCGTGGTCGTCTTCCCGGTCGCCGCGAGGAAGCCGAACTCGCCGTTCCGCAGCACCAGCGCCCTGGCATCCACCCGGGGGTTCAGCACCGGCGCATTCGCACCCAGGTCGCCGATGTCCTGGGAGTTCTGGTTGATCGTGATGGTCACGGTCAACCCTGCGGGGAGGCTGTTGCTCAGCTGGGCACGCATCCGCTGCAACGTGACCCGGTCTGCGTTCAGAGCTTCGCTGTTCAGGTCGACCTTGGCATCCCGGGCGACGACCTGCACCGCGTCGGCGGTGAGCTTGGTCCCGCCGGGGAATGCGGTCACCACCGACCCGGCCAGCCACGGGCTGGGACCGGCGAGCATCCCGTTGACGATCTTGGTCAGGGTGGCCGCGCCACGCGGGAACCAGCGCAGGTCTGGCACCAGGTAGGTGAAGTCGGGGTCGAAGAAGTAGAGCGCCTGGGCGCTGAACACGTCCCGGAAGGTGGTCTGGTCGATCACAGTGCCATTGGGAGCCACGCTGATCCGCCACTGGCCGCCGACCTGCACGAACTGGTAGCGCAGCGGAACCGCCGCCGAGGATTCGACCTCGTGGTACTCGCCGATCCCGTCGACCTCGGCGACCGGGTTGACCGAGAAGACCATCGTGCGTTCGTCGGCGGCCACGATGGTCCGGCCTCCGCCGTCGTCGACGGTCACCCCGGTTTCCGGGCTCCAGGACCCGCTGTAGCTCGGAGCCAGGAATTCCCGGGCGATCTCGTAGTCGTTCTCCGGGCTGGTCGCCGCGTCGATGAAGCCGCGAAGGATGCCCTCCTGGCTGGCGTCCTTCTGCGGCCTGGACGGCAGGAAGACCGGGGCGGGGGTGTCCCCGGGCCCCGCCGCCTGCCCTGGCCTGACGCTGCCGTCCCTCGGGATGCCGGAGCACCCGGCCAGGCACAGCGCGAGCGCGAGCATCGCGGCCAGGGTCCCGAACCGTCTACGCATGGTGCCCTCCCGTGACGATGCGGGCCGCGGCCGTGTCCAGGGTGTCAATCCCGGCGTCCTCCGGCGGCAGAGGGCTCGGCGAGGCGGTCAAGGTGCCGTGCGCCGTGCGCGGCAGGGTCAGCCGGAAGCAGGAGCCCTTGCCGGGGCTCGACCAGACCTGCAGCCAGCCGCCGTGCACCGCGGCATCCTCGAGCGCGATCGAGAGTCCGAGGCCGGTGCCGCCGATGGTGCGTTTGCGGGAGGGGTCGGCCCGCCAGAACCGGTCGAAGACGTGGCCGATGTCGGCCTGGCTCATGCCCAGGCCGTAGTCCCTGACCGACAGGGCCACGGCGGTCGCGTTGCTGTCGACCGAGACGACGATGGGTTTGCCTTCCCCATGCTCGATCGCGTTGCCGATCAGGTTGTGCATGATCCGGCGGATGCGACGCGGGTCGACTTCCGCGTCCAGGTGACCGCCGGGCGCCACGAGCGTCAGTCGTGATCCCTTCGAGTCGCCCAGGGAGCGAAGGCCGTCGATCGCATCCTCGGCCAGGTGGACCAGGTTCGTCGGCTCCGTCTCCAGGTCCACGGACCCGGCGTCGTACTTGCTGATCTCGAGGAGGTCGCTGAGCAACAGTTCGAAGCGTTCGACCTGGGTGTGCAGCAGCTCGGCGGTGCGCCCCGTCGCCGGCGGGAACGTGGCACGCTGGTCGTAGAGCAGGTCCCCGGCCAGCCGGATGGTGGTGAGAGGGGTGCGCAACTCGTGCGACACGTCTGAGACGAAGCGCTGTTGCACCTCGGACAGGTCTGCGAGCTCCCGGATCTGACTCTGCAGGCTGTCCGCCATCCCGTTGAACGATTTCGCCAGGGTGGCGATGACGTCGGCGCCCTTCTCCGGGATGCGCACCCCCAGGTCGCCGGAAGCCAGCCGCTGGCTCGTCTCCGCGGCGACCCGGATCGGCGTGACCACGAACCGCACTACGATCCAGGTCACGGCTCCGATCAGCAGGATCAGGATGAGGCCGGCGAACAGGAGCGTGCGCTGCACGAAGAACAGGGTGGCCTCCGCCTCGCCGAGGTTGTATCCGATGTACAGCTCGTAGCGTCCGGCGACCGGGACGGTGAGCTGGGAGCCGACGACGATCCCGGGCACCTCACCGCCGTCGTCGGTCGCGAGGGTCACGGACTGCCAGAACTGCCTTCCCGGCTCACCCTGCACCGAACCGCGGAGCTCGTCCGAAATGACCGACGTCGACTCTCCGAAGGTCGAGAAGTCCTGCGGCGCCGCCGTCGATGGATCCTGGCCCGGCACCCGGAAGACCGCGATGAGCCGACTCGACGATGCCGCCGAGATGGAACTGCGGGCGGAGCCGAGCAGGCTCTGCACCTGCACTCTGTCCGAGGCGTCGGAGGCATCCAGGATGCCCTGGGCGGCCGACGTTGCCCGGTTCGAGTCCAGTTCGACCTGGCCCAGCCGGGACTGGAACAGGTCGTTGCCGACGCTGACCGACACATAGACGCCGACGAGGGCGATCGCGAAACCGGACAACGCCACGGTGATCGTCACCGTGCGGAATTGCAGGGAGGACCGCCACAGCCGGGCGACCGTGGCCGGCCAGGACCGCCAATCCCGCCAATCCCGCCAGTCGATGCGGGCGAATCCGGTGCGGACGGCCACGAGAACTAGCCGGCCGAGCCGGCCCGGTAGCCGACTCCGCGCACGGTCATCACGATGCGCGGGTTGTCCGGATCGTCCTCGACCTTCGCGCGCAGGCGCTGCACATGCACATTGACGAGCCGGGTGTCGGCCTTGTAGTGATAGCCCCAGACCTGTTCGAGCAGCATCTCCCGGGTGAAAACCTGTTGCGGCTTCGACGCGAGTGCGAGGAGGAGATCGAACTCGAGCGGGGTGAGGTTGATCTGGCGTTCGCCGCGCCGCACCTCATGCCCGGCGGCATCCACGACGAGGTCGCCGATCTGCAGGTTGGCCGGGGCGTCGTTCGAAGCGGGACGCAGGCGGGTCCTGATCCGCGCGACCAGTTCCTTGGGGTTGAACGGTTTGACCATGTAGTCGTCCGCTCCGGATTCGAGGCCCTTCACGACGTCGGTGGTGTCCGTTCTCGCCGTCAGCATGATGATCGGCGTTCCGGACTCGGCACGGATGAGACTGCACACCTCGATGCCGTCGAGGCCGGGCAGCATGAGGTCGAGCAGGATGAGGTCAGGTTTGGTCGCGCGGAACGCTTCCAGCGCCAGCGCGCCATCGGCGCAGAAGAATGGCTCGAAGCCTTCGCCGTTCAACACGATGCCGATCATCTCTGCCAGCGCGGTGTCGTCATCGACGACCAGAATGCGTGCGTTCATACGTCCGTTTTCAGCTCAGTCACCTTGGAATTCCCCCCGGTGAGTAGTGCAATCTCTGGGTCAAGAGTAGTCGAGTGTTCGGTGTGATTCCCGAACAAACCGGTTACCGTGCCGAGGTGTGCCAGCATTGGTCTCGTGACGGACCCGCAGAACTGGCAGTCCCCGACGAATGACGGGCAGAATGGACCGCGCTATGGCGAGCAGGTCCCGCCGCTCGCGCCGCCCGGCGGCGGTCCCCAGCCCGGCTGGAACGTGCCGTCCGGCTGGACTCCACCCCCACGACCCGGGCTGATCCCCCTGCGCCCACTGGGCTTCGGAACCCTGCTCTGGGCCCCGTACCAGGTGCTCCGCCGGAACCCGAAGGCCACCTTCGGGAGCGCCCTGCTCATCCAGGCCGTGGTCACACTGGCCACGCTCGTCGTCGTCGGCTCGGTCACGTTTTTCGCGCTCAGCCGGGTGGACAGTGCGCCGCTCGCCGAACGTGACGCGGTGCAGGCCGGAGCCTGGGTCGGCATCGCCCTGTCCGCGCTGGTCCCGATTGCGCTCTCGCTTGTCGCCGGCGCCCTGCTCCAGGGCGTCATCGTCCTGGAAGTCGCCCGGGCCACTCTCGGCGAGAAGCTCCGACTCGGCCAGCTCTGGCGTCTGGTCGGCCGCAGGCTCTGGCCGTTGGCGTTGTGGACCGTCCTGCTCAGCGCCGTCGCCGTGCTCGCCCTCGGCCTGGTGACCGGGGCCGTCGTGCTGTTCGTGACGCTGGGCGGGGCGTGGGTCGGCCTCGCAGTCATCCTGGGCATCTTCGGCGTCCTGCTGTTCATCGCGGGCGCCGCCTGGCTGGGCACCAAGCTGTCCCTCGTGCCGTGCCTGATCGTGCTGGAGCGGCTCGGCCTCCGGAAGTCGGTTCAGCGGTCCTGGTCTCTCACCCGCGGGTACTTCTGGCGCACCCTCGGGGTGCAGCTCCTCGTCGCCGTGATCATCAACGTCGTCAGCCAGGTCGTCGTCACTCCCGTGTCCATCCTGTTCTCGGTTGCCACCTCGCTCGTCGATCCCAATGCCGGCTTCGACACCTACCTTCCCTCGGTCATCCTGTACGTTCTGGTGCTGTTCGTCAGCTTGGTGCTCGGCGCGGTCGCAACCGTCGTGCAGTCCGCGACCGTCGCGTTGATCTACATCGACCTGCGGATGCGCAAGGAAGGCCTCGACCTCGAACTCGCCAGGTTCGTCGAGTCCGCGCCGGGCAGCGGCGGAACGGACCCGTACCTGGTCGGCGCCGCCGGCAGGGAGGCCCCAGGGGCATGATCGGCGGGTGGGGGCACGGAACGACGGTGCTGGCCGGCATCCCGGTCGACCCCGACGCGCCCGAAGCCCGCCGCTGGCTCCGCGAGGAGCTGGCGAAAGCGCCGTATCAGGCGGCCCGACCGACATGGTTCGACCGGCTTTCCCAGGCGGTCCTCGACTGGTTCGGCTCCCTGGTCGCACCGTCCGGCCAGGGCGTCGCCGGCTGGGTTCCGTTGATCGTGACCATCGTCGTCGCCCTGGTGCTCGCTGCGCTGTTGATCATCTTCGGCCTTCCCCGACTGAACCGGCGGAGCAGCCTGGCCGCCGACCTCTTCGGAGTCAACGACCGCCGCTCGGCCGCCGACCTGCGCACAGCGGCCCTGGCGGCCGCCTCGCACCGCGACTGGACCCTGGCCGGGATGGAGATGTTCCGGGCGCTCGCTCGCGGCCTGTTCGAGCGCACCATCCTGATGACGACGCCGGGCACGACGGCCCATTCCTTCGCCGAACGGGCCGCCGAGGCCTTCCCCGGGGACAGGGTGCGCCTGGCCGCTGCCGCTGACGTGTTCGACGGCCTCCGTTACCTCGGGCAGGTCGGCACCGAGGAAGGTTTCCTCGCCCTGGCCGCCCTCGAAAGCGACCTCCGCGGGACCGTCCCGGTGCGACGGGAAGATCCTGCCCCTGAGGTCCTGCCATGACCCCGGCGACGGATGCCGCCACCGCGCCTGCGATGACCCCGGCGCCGGTGGCGCCCGACGCGGTGTCGTCGACGCCGACCCTGCGCGCGGCACTTCGCCGGTCCGGCTTCTGGGTGGCCGCGGGCGCCGGCGCCCTGCTGGTCGCGATCATTGCGACCGCCGTCGCCGGCGGCAGCGCGTCGGGCGGACCTCCCCTGGCCGCGGACAACGCCGCCCAGGCCGGCGCCAGGGCCCTTGTCGAGGTGCTCAGGAACCAGGGGGTTGACGTGACCCTGGCCGGTACCCTCGAGGAAGCGACGGCCGCCGCGGCCCGATCGACGGACCCCACCCTGTTCTACTTCGATGCCGACGGCTACCTGACCCGCGACCGGGTCACAAGGATGGCCGGACTGGTCTCCCGCACCGTCGTCGTCGACCCGGACTTCGGCACCCTGCAGGCGCTCGCCCCCGGAGTCGGTTTCGGCGGACTGGCCGCCTCCGCCTCCCGGGAGGCGGTCTGCGACATCCCGTCGGCGGTCAAGGCCGGCCGGCTCTCCCCCGGCGGGAAGACCCTCACGATCGCCGCGGACGCGTCCGGGCTGACCGGGTGCTTCCCGACGGGCCGGGGCGCCTTCGCCCTGGTCGCCCGCCGCGACCAGGGCCGCACGATCACCCTCGTGGCCGACACCGCCGTGTTCAGCAATGACACGATCACCCGCAACGGAAACGCCGCGCTCGCCCTCAACCTGCTCGGGTCAAGCGGCGACCTGATCTGGTATCTGCCGACACTCGCGGACGTGGCCCGCACCGGGCCTCCGTCGCTCGGAGAGCTGACGCCGGGCTGGGTCACCCCGACACTCGTCCTGCTCGTGGTCGTCGCCCTGGCCGCCATGGTCTGGCGAGGACGGCGATTCGGCCCGCTCGTCGCGGAGAACCTCCCCGTCACCGTGCGAGCCAGTGAAACCATGGAGGGCCGGGCCCGGCTCTACGCACGCAGCGGTGCCCGGCTGCGAGCCGTCGACGCCCTGCGGGTCGGAGCGCTCCAGCGCCTGGCCGGGAAGGTCGGCCTCTCCCGGCTGGCCGGCCTCGATGAGGTGATCCTCGCCGTGGCGGCGGCCACGGGCCGGGCACCCGGCGACG
Source organism: Cryobacterium mannosilyticum (assembly GCF_004402705.1). Lineage (NCBI taxonomy): Bacteria > Bacillati > Actinomycetota > Actinomycetes > Micrococcales > Microbacteriaceae > Cryobacterium > Cryobacterium mannosilyticum. The sequence goes on from NZ_SOFM01000047.1 coordinate 28,816, forward strand.
TGCGGGCCGCGCTCGTCGACGCCGTGCCGGCAGGCGACCGCGACCTCATCGCCCTCTCAGACCAGATCCAGGATCTCGAGCGGGCCACGGCTCGCGCGACCACCTCACCGCCACCCGGAAGAATGGACCCATGAGCACCCACACCGCTGCCGTCGACACCCTCAGAGACTCCCTCGTCCAGGTGCGCACCGAGGTGGGCAAGGCGGTCGTCGGCCAGGACGGCGCGGTGACGGGACTGATCATCGCCCTGCTGGCGCGTGGACACGTGCTGCTGGAGGGGGTGCCGGGCGTCGCGAAGACGCTGCTGGTGCGCTCCCTCAGCCACGCCCTGAGCCTGGAGACCAAGCGGGTGCAGTTCACGCCCGACCTCATGCCCGGGGACGTGACCGGTTCCCTCGTCTACGACGCCAAGGTCGGCGAGTTCGAGTTCCGCAAGGGACCGGTCTTCACGAACATCCTGCTGGCCGACGAAATCAACCGCACACCGCCGAAGACGCAGTCCTCACTGCTTGAGGCGATGGAGGAGCGCCAGGTCAGCGTCGACGGCGTGTCCCTGGCCCTGCCGGATCCGTTCATCGTCGCCGCCACGATGAACCCGATCGAGTACGAGGGAACGTACACGCTGCCGGAGGCGCAACTCGACCGGTTCCTGCTCAAGCTCGTGCTCGACATCCCGGAACGCGACGCGGAGTACGAGGTGCTCCGCCGGCACGCCGACGGTTTCAACCCCCGCGACCTGGCCGGCGCCGGGGTCACCGCCGTGCTCGGCGCGGAGGAGCTGCACGCGGCGCAGGCGGCCGTCGCATCCGTCGGTTCCAGCCCGGATGTGCTCGCGTACATCGTCGACCTGGCCCGGGCGACCAGGCGCAGCCCCTCGGTGAAGCTGGGTGTGAGCCCCCGGGGCGCCACCGCCCTGCTCGCCTCGGCCAAGGCCTGGGCCTGGCTGAGCGGTTATGACTCGATCACCCCCGACCACATCCAGGCGATGGTGCTGCCGTGCTGGCGGCACCGGATCCAGTTGCGGCCGGAGGCCGAGCTGGAGGGCGTCGCGGTGGACGCGATCCTGCGCGCGGTCATGGCGCAGGTCCAGGTTCCGATCTAACGTGACCGTCACCGGTCGTTTCGTCGCGCTCGTCGCCCTGGGCGTCGTGCCGATCGTCGCGCTCGGGCGCACCCCGGGCACCGCCGCCCTGGTGCTCGGCCTGTGGCTGCTGGTCGTGCTCGGCGCGGGCACGCTCGACCTCGCACTGGCCGGGTCGCCGAGGACCCTGTCGCTCGTGCGCAGCCTGCCGGCCAGGGTGCGCCTGGGCGAGACTGTCATGAGCGACCTCTACCTGACCAACACCGGGACGAGGCGCCTGCGGGCGATCGTCCGGGACGGCTGGCAGCCGTCGGCCGGCGCCGGCAACAACCGCACCCCCGTGCTCATCCCGCCGGGAGAACGACGCCTCGTCTCCCTGCGGCTGGCGCCGTCCCGCCGCGGAGAGCGCCGGGTGAACCAGGTGACGGTGCGATCGAACGGCCCGCTCGGCCTGTGGGCCAGGCAGGCGACCCTCGAATGCCCCGGGCGGGTGAGGGTGCTGCCCCCGTTCAACGCCCGCAAACACCTGCCCTCCCGGATCACGCGGCTCAAGGAACTGGACGGCCGCACCAGCCTTCTGGTGCGCGGGCAGGGCACGGAGTTCGATTCCCTGCGCGAATACGTGCGGGGTGATGACGTCCGCTCCATCGACTGGAGAGCCACCGCCCGGCACAGCGATGTCATGGTGCGCACGTGGCGCCCGGAACGCGACCGGCGCGTCGTCATCCTGGTCGACAGCGGGCGCACCTCCGCCGCCCGCATCGACGACGAACCGCGACTCGACACCGCCTTCGAGGCGTCGCTCCTGCTCGCCGCACTCGCGTCCCGGGCCGGCGACCACGTCGACTTCATCGCGTACGACCGCCGGGTGCGCGGCAGGGTGCAGGGCGCCCAGGGCGCCGAGCTCCTGTCCCGGATGGTCGACGCCATGGCGGTGATCGAGCCCGAACTGATCGAGATGGACTGGTCCGCCGTGCCCGGCCAGGTTCGCGCCGTGACCAGCCAGCGGGCGCTCGTCGTTCTCGTCACCTCGATCGACGCGGCCGGTGCCTCCACGGCTCTGCTGTCGATGCTGCCGCAGCTGACCCGGCGGCACACGGTCGTGGTGGCGTCCGTCGCCGACCCGACCACCCTGCTGGCCAGCCGCCGGCGGGGCAACCGGGAAGAGGTCTACCGCGCGGCGGCCGCCGAACGGGCCATGCTCGACGTCGCCCGGGTGTCCGCCGCCATCCGTCAGCAGGGCGCGGATGTCGTCACCGCTGCCCCCGCGGACCTGCCGCCGGCCCTCGCGGATCGTTACATCGCGCTCAAGGCCGCCGGGCTGCTCTGAGCCGCTGGTCTGCTCTCCGCCGCTGGTCTGCGCACCGCCGCTGGTCTACTGTGGCTTAGACGCCGGCCCGTTCAGGCCGCGTAGATGCGCGTGGCCCCTGCCTCGAACTCGGCCAGGTCGCCCGTCTCGCCGGCGCGCGTGGCCCGGCCGCCGAGCACGAGCATGTAGGCGAGGAATCCGAGGAGCGCGACGGCCCCGATGCCGATCTTGACGGGCCACGGCCACGGTGCCGGGGTGACGAACCCTTCGATGATGCCGGAGACGAAGAGCACCAGCACGAGCCCGATGGCGACCGTCGACAGGGCGCGGGCGTCTTCGGCCAGCGCCTGAGCCCGGGTGCGCCCGCCTGGGGCTATCCACGCCCAGAAGATCCGGAGCCCGCCGGCCGCGGCCACGAAGATGGCAGTCAGCTCGAGCAGGCCGTGCGGCGCGATGTAGAGGAGGAAGACGTCGCCCTTGCCGTAGGCGAACATGACGCCGGCGGCAACGCCGATGTTCTGCGCGTTCTGGAGCACGATGTAGGGCACGTAGACCCCGAGGATCCCGAACGCGATGCACTGCGCGGCGATCCAGGCGTTGTTGGTCCAGACCTGCCCGGCGAAGGACGCCGCCGGATTCTCGGAGTAGTAGTTCACGAAGTCCTCGTTCGCCATCTTCTGCAACTGCGCATCGGAGCCGAAATTCGCGAGGACCTGCGGATTACCCGTCGCCCAGACGGCGTAGAGCGCCGCGACGACGACCGTGACAACCGCGACAGCGAGGGTGAGCCAGCGCAGGCGGTACAGGGCCGCCGGCAGCTGGAGCACGAAGAAGCGAGGCACCTGGGACAGCACGTTCGCGCTCGCACCGGTGAACCGCAGACGGGCTCGGGACAGTGCCACGGACAGCCGGTCTCCGGCAAGGGTGGAGCCGGCGGTGGTCTTGATGAACGAGAGCTCGGTGGCCCCCGCCTGGTAGCGCGCGATCAGCTCGTCGGACTGCGCGCCGGAGAGCCGGCGCTGGGAGCCGAGTTCGGCCAGCCGGTCCCATTCGGCGCGGTGCGCCGCTGAATACGCGTCGAGGTCCATCTGCTCTAATAGTAGACATGGCGGAGCACGGGAATGTGGCCGATCACGGCGAGTATCCTCGCAACGAGTTCGAACTCGTGACCGGCGAAGCCGTGGCGCTCGATGTGCGCCCGGCCAGCGTCATCCTGCGTGCCGCGGGCACGATCATCGATTGGCTCGCCTACCTGCTCCTGTTCCTGGTGATGGCATTGGCGGTCATCTGGCTGGTGGGCGATTCGATCGACGTGGCACTGGCCAGAGCCCTGAGCATCTCGGGACTGGTGTTCTCCATCCTCATCGTCCCGATGACCGTGGAAACGCTCACGGGAGGCCGCAGCCTGGGCAAGCTGGCGATCGGTGCCCGGATCGTGCGGGACGACGGCGGAGCGATCCAGCTGCGCCACGCGTTCATCCGCGCCCTCGTCGGCGTGATGGAGTTGTACTTCACCTTCGGCGGGCTCGCCGCGATGACAGCCCTGCTCAACGGCAGGTCCAAGCGGCTGGGCGACCTGCTCGCCGGCACCTACAGCCAGCACGAACGCGTCCCGGCGGACGCCGCCCCGGTGCGGGGCCTTCCGCTCGAGCTCGAGGAATGGTCGCAGATCGTCGACATCGTGCGGCTCCCCGACCAGCTCTCCCGAAGAATCGCGCAGTTCCTGCGGCAGGCGTCCCGGCTGACCCCGGACTCGCGGACGCGGCTCGCCTCCGGCCTGGCCGATGAGGCCTCCGCATTCGTGTCGCCGCTCCCGGCGGTGCCGTCGGAGATGTTCCTGCTCGGGGTCGCCGCGGTGCGCCGCGACCGCGAATACGCGGCACTGCTGCTGGAGCGCAGCCGCCTGGAGCGTCTGCGGCCCGCGCTCGAGAACCTCCCGCACGGCTTCCCGAACCGGTAGCCCGCGGAAGCCGCAGCCGTGGCCCCCGCTCGCGTCAGGGCGCTCGTGGCGCAGGGTGCGCCTCGGGGCGCATGTTCCTGGGTGCGCCGGCTTGCCGAACCTGCGCCGCGAGCATCGCCCGGCGGGGTCGGGTCCTCGCCGGGCCTGATCGCACCGGGCCTGATCGCGGGGTTGCGGCGCGTCAGCAGGTTAACGCAAGGAAGGCCACCCTGGTGGGGTGGCCTTGCTTGATCGGCGTGCGGCTTAACGCAAAATGGCCACCCATTGGGTGGCCATTTCACTTGTTGCTAAGTTAAGTCCGGCGGTGTCCTACTCTCCCACAGGGTCCCCCCTGCAGTA
>NZ_SOFM01000042.1:0-36804 GCF_004402705.1 Cryobacterium mannosilyticum
CGTCACTGAGCAGCCCGAACGCGATCCCGTCCAGGGCCGCGGCTACGGCCTCCCGCGCCCGCCCGATCAGTTGCGCCGGCCCGGCGCCGACCGGATCAGGCCCGGCCGGGGTGGCAGTCGACTCCGAGCCGGTCAGGCCGAACGCTGACCGATTCGCCGCCCCTGCCGGGGCGGCCTGTGACTGCGGATCCGAGGCTCCTGCCATGCCACCAGTGTACGCCGAATCGAACACAAAGTCGAGACTTTGTCACCAATACTTTCGACAATTTCGTGTAAGTGTTCGATTCGTTCGTATGCCGGGGCGCATCATTCCGGCTAGCGATCACTCGTTAGTCTTGGTAGGTCTTGACGGACCCGCGGATGGTCTCCGCGAACAGGTAGATCTCGTCGAGCGATTCGATCGGGTGTCGAGTCTCTACCTTGTCTTGATCAAAGACACCAAGGAACTTCTGCTTCTTGCCGTTGAAGTGAAGGCGCGCGATTGGCTTGCGGTTGTTGTCATCGAGGAGAATCGCGAAATAGGACTTCGCGTCGCGGTGCATGACTCTTTGCGGTTTGACTTCACTGCAGGCGATGGCCTTGACGATCTGGTAGCCCTCAAGCTCCTCCAAGGTCGTCTGGATTTCCGTGTCGCGTTCAAGGTCGTCTTCAGCCACTTCCTGGCTGGTGATCGATGCCGCCTGGGCATCCCCGATTGCCGGCGAGAACGTCGATGCTCCGAGCGCCGTTTTGAGCCGGTCGTTGACCTGGTCATTCAGGAACTGCTTGGTTGCCTTGGTGACCAGCGAAGTGAATTGTTCGCGCACTTTCTGTGTGAACGCGCCGTCATAGACGCGCGTCGTGAAGAACCGGATCCATTCGTCCTGCGGGTCTTTGAACTGGGCTGCAATTGTCCGCTTGATCTGACCGATGTACTTCAGTTCTTCTGCGGCATTGATGATCGAATCGAGATCGAAGACATCCTTTGTGAGCTTCCGGAGCTCGGGGATCAGCGTCTCATCTATGTCCATCAGATCAAGAACAAGGAACGGCTTCTCGTCCATCCGATTGGGTGCATCAAGGTCAGTGTAGAACTGGTAGGTCTCACCGTTCGTCAGGACCGCAATTCGCGCGTTCGTGACAGCGAAGTAGCGGAAGAGTTGCGAAGCGTGCTCGATCCGAAGAGGCTCCTTGGACTTTTTGCACTCGATGAGGATCTGTACTTCGCCGTCACGCATGATGGCGTAGTCGACCTTTTCGCCCTTCTTGACCCCCACGTCCGCAGTGAACTCCGGCACGACTTCCAAGGGATTGAAGACGTCATAGCCAAGGATGGTCGATATGAATGGCATGATGAACGCGTTCTTGGTGGCTTCCTCGGTCTGAATGGCATCACGCTGATTGCGCACCTTCAAAGCCAGTGCAGCGAGCATCTCCGAAAATTCCATAATTCCCCCCAAAAAAATGATGATTCCTGAAACTGACCCTAGTGCTTGATAAGCGACATCCCTGGTGGCGGCGGGCGCGTCAGGCCGATGCGGCCTTCGACGGGACGTCGCCCTCGTCGGCCAGCGATTCGGAGAATCGGACGAGGTAGCCGTCCGGGTCCTGGACCAGGAACTGGGACACCCCGGCTCTGGTGTCTCCCGTTCGGTACCACGTCGTTTCCGGGGCCAGGAAGAGCGGCCAGCCCGCCGCCGCGAGGCGATCGACCAGGGGCGCTATCGCCGGAACCGCAACCTGGAAGTTCACGCCGCGGCCGAGGGGCCGGTCCAGGGAGCCCGTGACCCAGTCGCGGCCGATCCCGATCTGGTCGAGCATGAGGTGCGCCGTCCCGCAGCAGAGGTAGGCGAATCCCTCCTCCGGCCGGTCGTAGAGAACCTCGAACCCGCAGAGTGTCACCCAGAACCCGAGGCTGGCGGCGAGGTCGCCGACCATCAGTTCCGGCACGAGGCCGGGGAATTCCCTGATGCTTCGTTCCGTCTCGTTGTCCATGCCTCCCAGTATGGTGGCGGGCGATGGACCAGCGGTCGGGTTCGACGTCGAACCGAGTCAGGCCCGGTTGTCGTCGAGCTCGAACACCTTCAGCAGCTCGGCGATCGCCGTCGCGCGCTCCTCGCCGCCCGCCTCGAACATGGCCGTCACGTGGCTGCAGGGCAGCCCAGTTCCCGGTACCCCGGTGGGGTACCGGCAAATCGGTCGGAGCGCCCTGAGTAGAGTTGGGGGCATGCGTCGACTGGTTCGCCTTCTCCTGTCCGGTTCACTGGTGGTCGCGGTGTCGCTCGGGGCGCTCGTGCTGCTCGGGGGGACGGCCACATCACCGGCCAGCGCATCGGCGGCAGCGATGACGACCGCCGCGCAACCGGTGGCAGCGCCCGGCATCGTCCGCTCCGGCACCGACGATTTCACCTTCGACTCCTGGCGCTCCGAGTTCCGGCTCGGCCTCACCGCGGACGGCCACTCCAGCCTCACCACCACCGAGACGATCGTGGCCCGGTTCCCGGACATCGACCAGAACCACGGCATCCGTCGCGCCATCCCCACCCACTACGACGGCCACCCGACCGGGCTCGCCCTGGTCGGCGTCACCGACGAGAACGGCGCACCCCGGGCTTTCGAGAGCGAGACGACCAGCGACAACGGGCCCGAGTTCCTCACCGTGACGATCGCGGCCGACGACTTCGTGCACGGCGCGCAGACCTACGTGATCACCTACCGCCAGATCGACGTCACCCTCGTTCCCGACAACGCGAACGACGAGGAGTTCTACTGGGAGGTCAACGGCACAGGCTGGAACCAGCCGTTCGGCGACGTTTCGGCCACGCTGACCGTGGCCGACGCGCTCGTGCCCCGGCTCGCCGGCCGGACGGACTGCTACCAGGGCGGCATCGACTCCTCCGCTGCCTGCGCCGGCCTGACCGGTTCGGCCGACGGCAGCCAGGTCACGGCAACCGCCGGAGCCCTCGGCCCGCACGAGGGGCTCACCATGGTGGTCGCGTTCGAACCCGGCACCTTCGTGCCCCGGGACTCGTCCTTCACGGCGAACCCGTTCCCGAGCATCGGCCTCGGTGCGGCCCTGATCGGACTGATCGGGGCGATCATCGCCTCCGTGCAGCGGGCCACCCGCTGGCGCAACGCGCCGGGTCGCCCCACCATCATCGCCGAGTACCTGCCGCCGAAGGGGGTCAACCTGCTCCAGGCCGGCGACGTGTCAGCGGCGTCCGCCAAGGCCATGGCCGCCCAGTTCCTCTCCTTCGCCGTGCGCGGCAACGTGCGGGTGCTCGAGGGTGACGGCAAGAAGCACTACCTGCTCGAGCTGCGGCACTCCCGCGGTCTCGACCAGACCGAGCACGCGGTGCTCGCCAAGCTCTTCCCCGGCCTCGCCCCCGGCACGCTGCGCGACCTGAAGGCGAAGGACACGGGGCTGGCGACCGCGCTCCTGGCCGAACAGCGCTCCAACCGCAAACGGATGCTCAGTGACGGCCTCCGGGAACACAAGGGCGGCTCGACCCGCCGCCGGCTGCTGTTCGCGGCCGTGGCCAGCGCCGTGATCGCGGTCATCGCGAGCATCATCGGCCTGGTCGCCGAGATCGGCGGAGGCTGGCCGGCCCTGGTGCTCGTGCTGGGCATCCTCTTCGCCGTGGTCACGATGATCATGGCCGGGAGCGTGCGGCCGCTCACCGCGGCCGGCTCGGAGCTGCGCGACTACCTCACGGGCGTCAAACTCTACATCGGCGTGGCCGAAGCCGACCGGCTGCGTGTTCTGCAGAGCCCGGTCGGCGCCCTCCGGTCGCCGTACCGGCCCGACCCGGCCGAGGTGCTGGCCGACGCCGGGCTCGACCCGACCGGCCTGCCAGCCGGCGCGATGGATCCGAACCGGCCCGTGCAGGTGCTGAAACTCTACGAACGGCTGCTGCCCTACGCCGTGCTGTTCGGCCAGGAGAAGGAGTGGTCCGGCGTGCTCGGTGAGTACTACACGCAGAGCGGCACCCAGCCGGACTGGTACGCCGGAAGCGCCGGCTTCAACGCCGGTTACTTCGCGGCGGGCATCAGCTCGTTCGCGAGTTCCACCTCGGCCGCCTGGTCGGGAACGGCGTCCAGCTCGTCCAGTTCGGGCGGAGGAGGCGGGGGTTCCGTCGGCGGGGGCGGCGGCGGCGGCGGGGGAGGGGGCGTCTGATGGGTACTCCCGTTGCTCCCACCTTCACCCGGTCCGCGCTCGCACCCGGCCTGCTCGGCGCCATGGCGCTGCTCGGCGGCCTCGCCCTGCTCGATTCGCCCGGCTACATCGTCATCCGCTACGCCGTGAGCATCCTGGCGCTGATCGTCTGCGTCTTCGCCTGGCAGGCACGGTCCTGGTGGTGGCTGCTGCTGCTCGGCCCGATCGCCGTGCTCTGGAACCCGGTCTTCGTGATCGCGCTGCACGGGCAGGGCTGGGTGTCCGCCCAATTCGCGGCCGCGCTGGCCTTCATCGTCGCCGGCGTGCTCACCAAGGTGCCGGTGCAGCGGGCCGGTGGTGCGGGCGTAGACTGAATCAGCGCCTTGAAAGCCCGGCCACCGTCTTGACCGTGCCGCTCCCCGAAAAACGTGGGCTGCACGAATATGGTTGACGCGGTGTTCGATTCAGGGTTCGGCGTATCGATCGCACCGGCATCCACGGATGCCGCAACACGACGAGCGCGGCTCCGTCTGCCGTGCTGCTGTGAAGTTGGAGAAGAATGGCATACACTCGCCACCAGGCCGCAGGTTCGAACAACCGTGCCGCGGCCGGAGGCCGCGCCAGGCAGCGGCCCCGTTCCCGCGACGACGACGCGCCCATCATCCCCATCCTCGCCCGCAAGGTGCGCGAGGTGGAGGCGAAGGCGCAGACCGGTGGCAAGCTCGGCCCGACCAACCGCACCAAGTACCAGGTCATCGCCCTGCTCATGCGCGAGGAGCGCGCCAGGGTCAAGGCCGACAAGGAACTCACCGACGCGAACCGGGCTGAACTGCTCAAACGCCTCGACGGCATCGCCCAGATCCTCGCGAAGACGGCCGCCCGCGACACCAGCCTGATCACCCTGCTCGAACCCGACGCCGGTGTCTCCACCGTCGCGCAGCGGTTCCGCCGTGACTGGCTGCTCGAATCCGGGGCCGAGCTCAGCCCCGACGAACTCATCATCATTCGCGAACCGGAGGCCAAGCCCGAGGTCGCCGAGAACCAGGTCGTCCCGCAGTCGGTGAAGGCCCGCCAGCTCGCGAACCCGTTCCTGGCCCCCGACTTCAGCGCGGCCCAGGCCCGCCCCGTCGTCTCCGCCCGCCGGCTCGCGAACTGGGACCTGATCGGCCCGTTGTTCAAATCGTTCGAGTACGGGTCCGGCGGCCAGGCCGCCAGCATGGACCTGCCGGAGGCACCCAAGGTCGACCGGCTCTCGCCTCCCGGGATGGAGCTGATGCGTCACCAGGCCCGGTTCGTGGAGAACGCGCGTCTCGGCCACCGCAGTTACCTGCTCGCCGACGAGCCGGGGCTCGGGAAGACGGCGCAGAGCCTGCTCGCGGCATCCGTCGCCGGCGCCTACCCGCTGCTGGCCATCGTGCCCAACGTGGTCAAGATGAACTGGGTGCGCGAAGTCGAAATGTGGACCCCGCACCGCCGGGCCACCGTCATCCACGGCGATGGCCAGACCCTCGACGCGTTCGCCGACGTCGTCATCGTCAACTACGACGTGCTCGACCGGCACCGCACCTGGCTCGGCACGCTCGGCTTCAAGGGCATGGTCGTCGACGAGGCCCACTTCATCAAGAACCTGCAATCCCAGCGGTCCAAGCACGTGCTGGCCCTGGCCGAGCAGATCCGTCGCCGCACCCCGGGCGGGAATCCGCTCCTGATGGCGCTGACCGGAACGCCGCTGATCAACGACGTCGACGACTTCCGCGCGATCTGGCAGTTCCTCGGCTGGATCGACGGCGACAAGCCCACCCCGAAGCTCATGCAGCGGCTCGAAGCGACCGGGCTGACCCCCGCCGACCCCGGTTTCTACGCCGAGGCGCGCGCCGCCGTGATCGACATGGGTATCGTGCGCCGCCGCAAGATCGACGTCGCCGCCGACCTGCCGGCCAAGCGGATCGCCGACCTCCCGGTCGAACTCGACGACGACCTGGGCCGGTCCATCCGCCAGGCCGAGCGCGAACTCGCCGCCCGCCTGGTCACCCGGTACAACGGCCTCGTGGCCGCCCGGCACCCGGGCGAGAAGTACCCCGTGCTCACCGAAGAGCAGCGTGCCGCGTTCATCCGCGCCGTCGCCCACGCCGAACTCGAGGAATCGAAGGGCCAGACCACGGGGGAGAACGTCTTCACCATGGTGCGCAAGATCGGCCAGGCCAAGGCCGGCCTCGCCGCGGACTACACGGTGCAGCTCGCGCACTCGGTGGGCAAGGTCGTGTTCTTCGCCAAGCACATCGACGTTATGGATGCCGCCGAGGACATCTTCGCCAAGCGCGGCCTGCGCTCCGTCTCACTGCGCGGCGACCAGACGGCCCTGGCCCGCCAGGCCGCGATCGACTCGTTCAACAACGACCCGGGCGTCGCCGTCGTGGTCTGCTCCCTCTCCGCGGCCGGCGTCGGCGTCAACCTGCAGGCCGCGTCGAACGTCGTGCTCGCCGAGCTCAGCTGGACCGCCGCCGAACAGACGCAGGCCATCGACCGGGTGCACCGGATCGGCCAGGACGAACCCGTCACCGCGTGGCGGATCATCGCCGCCCACACCATCGACGCTCGCATCGCCGAACTGATCGGCAGCAAGCAGGGCCTCGCGGCCCGCGCGCTCGACGGGGCGGAGGACGAGATATCGTCCGCCGACTCCGTTCAGGCCAGCGCATTGATCTATCTGCTCACCCAGGCACTTGACGGGGAGTTGTAGGAGCGCCCCTCACCGGCGTTGATTTGAATCCGGGCCCATTACGGGACCATCATTAGGAGGCGGTGAAGGCGCCGACATGGTTAATCGTGCATGAAGGAGCTGTCACAAATGAAAATTGGTATCCTCACCAGCGGTGGAGACTGCCCAGGACTGAACGCCGTTATTCGCGGCTCCGTCCTTAAAGGCGTTCGCGTTCTCGATGCCGAATTCGTCGGTATTCGGAACGGCTGGAAAGGCCTGGTAGAAGGCGACTTTATGACCCTGGACCGGCACAGCGTGCGCGGTCTTTCCCGCCAGGGAGGCACCATCCTCGGCAGCTCCCGCACGAACCCGTTCGAGGGCGATCGCGGCGGCCCCGTTAACATCCAGAAGACGATGGACGCAGAGGGCATCGACGCGATCATCGCGATCGGCGGCGAGGGCACCCTCACCGCGGCACGCCGGCTGACGGATGCCGGGATTAAGATCGTCGGCGTCCCCAAGACGATCGACAACGACCTCGAGGCGACCGACTATTCGTTCGGCTTCAACACCGCTGTGGAAATCGCCACCGAGGCCATCGACCGCCTCCGCACCACCGCTGACTCGCACGGCCGCTGCATGATCGTCGAGGTCATGGGCCGCCACGTGGGCTGGATCGCCCTGCACGCCGGCATGGCCGGTGGAGCCCACGCCATCCTCACCCCCGAGCAGCCGCAGACCATCGACCAGATCTGCGAGTGGGTGCTGCACGTTCGCGACCGCGGCCGCGCACCCGTGCTCGTCGTGTCGGAGGGCTTCAAGCTCGCCGGCATGGACGAGGCGCTCTCCACCAAGGGCCTCGACGCGTTCAACCGTCCCCGCCTCGGCGGCATCAGCGAAATGATCGCCCCCATGGTCGAGGAGCGCACGGGCATCGAAACCCGGGCGACGGTGCTCGGCCACACCCAGCGCGGCGGCGCCCCGTCGGCCTACGACCGGGTGCTGGCCACCCGCCTCGGCATGGCGGCCGTCGACGCCGTCTACGCCGGCCAGTGGGGCTCCATGGTTTCGCTGCGCGGCACCGACATCGAGATCGTCAGCATCGCCGACGCCACCATCGGTCTGAAGACCGTCCCGCAGGCCCGCTACGACGAGGCCGCGGTTCTCTTCGGCTAAACCCGTCCGGATCGGAACCGAGGGGTCCCGAACCGTTCTTCCCGCACGGGGAAGTCCGGTTCGGGACCCCTCGTCGGTTCCCCGCCCGGAGTCAGGCCAGTTTGGCCTGCACCTGCGCGAGCGACGGGTTCGTCGCCGCCGACCCGTCGGGGAAGAGCACGGTCGGCACCGTGCGGTTGCCGCCGTTGAGGCTCATCACGAGCTCTGACGTGCCGTCGACCTCTTCGACGTTCACCTCGGTGTAGCCGATGCCGACCCGGTCGAGCTGGGACTTCAGGCGAGAGCAGTAGCCGCACCAGGTCGTCGTGAACATGGTGATGGTTCCGGATGCGGGCACGAAGTTCATCCCCGCAGCCTAACAAGGCCCGGCCCGGGCAACGCTGGGAACCCCGCTCCAGCCCGCCGGCGCCGGTACCATGGGGCCATGGCCCCTCCCCAGGTGTGCGTCTGCTACCTCACCCGCCGGAGCCCTGACGGGGCTCTCCAGGTGCTGCTCGGCCGAAAGAAGAAGGGCCTTGGCCTCGGCAACATCGTCGGCCTCGGCGGCAAGCTCGAGCCGGGGGAGACCCCCGTTCAGGCGGCGGTGCGCGAAATCGAGGAGGAGTCCGGGCTGTCCGTCGCGGAGGCCGATCTGTCGCCCCGCGGCGTGCTGACCTACCTGTTCCCGCACCGGGAGTCCTGGAGCCAGGAGTCCACCGTCTTCGTCTGCGCCCGGTGGGAGGGGATTCCGCGCGAGTCCGACGAGCTGGATCCCGAGTGGTTCGACGTGGCATCCCTGCCCGTGGACGAGATGTGGGACGACGCCAGGCACTGGCTGCCGGGGGTGCTGTCCGGGATCCCGGTGCGGGCCACCTTCACCTTCGGCGAGGACCTCGCATCCGTGGTCGCGCGGAGCTGAATTGACCTGCCTGCCTCAGGCTGTCAGGATCAATGGAGAAGCTTGATCGCACGGCCTCCGCGGGGAAGCGAACGGATTCGGCACTCCCACTTCAACACAGTCAAGAGAGATGCCGGTGGATTTCACCCTGATCGTTGTGCTGGTCATCGCACTGGCCCTGGTTTTCGACTTCACCAACGGGTTCCATGACACCGCGAATGCGATGGCAACCCCGATCGCGACCGGCGCCATGCGCCCCAAGGTCGCCGTCGGCCTGGCCGCCGTGCTCAACCTCGTCGGCGCCTTCCTCTCCACCGAGGTGGCGAAGACAGTGTCGGGCGGAATCATCCGCGAGGGCGACGGCGGGGTGCAGATCACCCCGGAGATCATCTTCGCGGGCCTGATCGGTGCCATCGTCTGGAACCTGATCACCTGGCTGCGCGGACTGCCGTCCAGTTCCAGCCACGCCCTGTTCGGCGGCCTGATCGGCGCGGCGATCATCGGGATCGGCTTCCAGTCCGTCGACTACACCGTGGTCGTGGCCAAGGTGATCCTGCCCGCGCTGATCGCGCCGCTCACCGTGGGTGTGGTCGCGTTCATCGCCACCCGGCTCGCCTACTTCATCACTCGGCGGGACACGGGCCGTGCGGACGGCCGGGGCGGTTTCCGCTACGCCCAGATCTTCTCCTCCTCGCTCGTTGCCCTCTCCCACGGCACCAACGACGCGCAGAAGACGATGGGCGTGATCACACTCACCCTGATCGCCGGCGGCGTGCAGTCGGTCGGCAGCGGCCCCCAGCTCTGGGTGATCGTCGTCTGCGCCCTGGCCATCGCCATCGGCACCTACACCGGCGGCTGGCGGATCATCCACACCATGGGCCGGGGCCTGACCGACGTCAAGCCGGCCCAGGGCTTCGCGGCCGAGACCAGCACCGCGGCGACCATCCTCGCCTCCAGCCACCTCGGTTTCGCCCTCTCCACCACCCAGGTGGCCTCCGGTTCGGTGATCGGCTCCGGCCTCGGCCGTCGCGGCGCCACCGTGCGCTGGGGGATGGCCGGCCAGATCGCGCTCGGCTGGGTGCTCACCCTGCCGGCCTCCGCCATCATGGGCGCCTTCGCCGCGGGCTTCGCCCTGCTCGGGCCGGTCGGCATCGTGATCGACCTGATCCTCGGCTCGCTCGTCGTCGTGCTGCTGTTCCGCCGCGCCCAGCGCAGCCGCATCTCGCACGACAACCTGCACGACATCGATGACGCCGGCCGCGTCGTCAAGATCCGCAAGACACCGCGCAAGATCGCGCGCCGGGACCGGAAGAAGGTCTCGCTGTGATCGACTGGGCAGCGTTCGTCGTCGTCGCCGGGGCGTCGCTCCTCGGCTCCGTTGTGGTGGTGAGTCTGTACTCCCTCGGCCTGCGGCTGCTGACCAGCGCCGGCCGCGCCCTCGTCGTCGACCCGCAGTCGTTCACCGGGGCGATCACCATCCTCACCCCGAAGCGGGCGGCCAAGGAAGCCAAGCGCGCCCGGAAGACGGCATCCGCGAACCCGCTCACCGTGGGCCAGAAGCGCCTCGCCCTGGTCGGCGCGTACGCCTGCTTCGTGCTCTGCATCGGCGCGGTGCTCTACGGCGTCTACCTGATCGTGCCGGCCCTGCACCGCTAGCCCCCGTCGGCCCCGGCCGCCCAAACGCTGAATTCGGAACACGTTCTGCCGGGGATGTCGGCGCGGGAAGGGGCCGGCGGGGGCCGGGGCCGGAGTCAGCGGTCGGTGCCGCGCAGGCGGCCGACCCAGCTCATCAGGTGGTAGATCACGATCGCGGCGATCGTTCCGAGCGCGATCCCGTTGAAGCTGAGCGCCCCGATGGTGAAGGTGTAGTCGGCGATGCCGATGATCAGCGCCGTCGCGGCGGTGAACTGGTTGACCGGGCGGCTGAAGTCCACCTTGTTGTCGAGCCAGATCTTCACGCCGATGATGCCGATCAGGCCGTAGAGCGCGGTGGTGACCCCGCCGAGCACGCCGGCCGGGATCGTGTTGATCACGGCGCCGATCTTGGGGGAGAGGCCGAGCAGGATCGCCACGATGCCGGCCACCCAGTAGGCGGCGGTGGAATAGATCCGGGTGGCTGCCATCACGCCGATGTTCTCGCCGTAGGTGGTGGTCCCCGACCCGCCGCTGAATCCGGCGAGCATGGTGGCCAGGCCGTCGGCCATCAGGGCGCGACCGGTGTACCGGTTCACCTTCGCATCCGTCATCTGGGCGACGCCCTTGATGTGGCCGACGTTCTCGGCCACCAGCACCAGCACGACCGGCAGGAACGCCGGCAGCAGGCCGAACACGGCGGGGTTCTCGAACGGGTTCGCGGGCCCGGTGAACTGGGGCAGGCCGAACCAGGGCGCCGCGGCCACCTTGCCGAAGTCGACCTCGCCGAACGAGACGGCGGCCAGGTAGCCGATGACGACGCCGATGAAGATCGAGAGCCGGCCGAGGATGCCGTTGAACAGCACGGTCGAGAGGATGACCGCGGCGAGCGTGATGATCGCGGTCAACGGGGCGGCGGCGAAATTGCTCTTCGCAACCGGGGCCAGGTTGAAGCCGATCAGGGCCACGATCGCGCCCGACACGACGGGCGGCATCAGGGTGTCGATCCAGCCGGTCCCGGTGAGCTGCACGACCAGGCCGATGACGGCCAGGAGGAATCCGACCACGACGATGCCGAACAGGGCGCTGCCCATCCCGGCCGTGGCCGTCGCGGCGGTGATCGGGGCGATGAACGCGAACGAGGAGCCGAGATAGCTGGGCAGCTTATTGCGCGTGATCAGGAGGAAAAGCAGGGTGCCGATGCCGGAGAATAGCAGGGTCGTGCTCGGCGGGAAGCCGGTGAGCAGCGGCACGAGGAAGGTTGCCCCGAACATGGCCACCACGTGCTGGGCGCCGATCCCGATGGTCAGCGGCCAGTTCAGGCGCTCGCCCGGGCCGACCACGTCCTGGGCTCCGACCGTCTTTCCGTCGCCGTGCAGGGTCCAAGGCAGTGCCATGTGTGTCTCGTTTCTTGTCTGACGTCTCCTGCGATCGTAGTGAAGAATTAGGATCGGACGGTGACCCGACCCGTGCAGACCACCCGCGAAGACACGCTCGACGTCCCGATTTCGACCGGCACGGTGCGGGGAATCAGGGAGCGCGGCGTGCGCGCCTGGCGGGGCATCCCCTACGCGGCGCCGCCGGTGGGTGCGCTCCGGTTCCGGGCTCCGCAGCCTGCCCCGGCCTGGCCGGGGGTGCGCGACGCCCAGCGCTGGGGGCCGGTCGCGCCGCAGAGCCACCGCGGCCAGTTCATCGGCGCGCACCCGAAGATCCCGCAGGGCGAGGACTGCCTGAACCTCAACGTGATCGCCCCCGACGCCCCCGTCGACCCGGGCAACCTCCGGCCGGTGATGGTCTTCATCCACGGCGGCGCCTACAGCGTGGGGTCTTCCCGCGAGGTGCCCCGGCAGGGCGAGGGTCTGGTGCGCCGCGGCGGGGTGCTCTACGTCAGCCTGAACTACCGCCTGGGCGCCCTCGGCTACCTCGACTTCAGCCGCTACGGCAGCGCCGAGCGCCCGTTCGAGAGCAATCTCGGCCTGCGCGACCAGGTTGCGGCCCTGCAGTGGGTGCGGGAGAACATCCGCCGGTTCGGCGGCGACCCGGATGCCGTCACCCTGTTCGGCGAGTCGGCCGGCGGGAACGCGGTGACGACCCTGATGACCGTGCCGAGCGCCGCCGGGTTGTTCCAGCGCGCGATCGCGCAGAGCGCCCCGCCGAACGCCGTCTACCTGCCGGAGCAGTCCGGGGAGTGGGCCCGCGACTTCGTCGAGATCCTCCGGCGCGCCACCGGTCAGGGCCTGGACGGCGCGGCCGAGGGACCGGCCGCCGACGCGGCCTCGCTGCTCCTCGCCGTCGACCCGGCCGTGCTCGCGGCGGCGACCACCGAACTCACCCTCCGCGCCCCCGACCGGTACCCCGGCACCATCCCGCTCTCGCCGGTGATCGACGGCACGTTCCTTCCCGAGCGGCCGCTCGACGCATTCAAGGGCGGACGTGCCCACCGGATCCCCCTGATCATCGGCACGAACGCGCGGGAGGGCTCGCTGTTCAGCGGCCGGATCGACATCCTGGCGACCACCCCGAAACGGATCAGCGCGATCTTCGTCAACACCAAGAAGAAGGCCCGCCGGGCGCTCAAGGCGCAGTACCCGGGCATCCCCGCGCTGCGGCCGGCGCTCGACTTCGGCGGCGACTTCTCGTTCTGGTATCCGAGCGTGAAGGTGGGGGAGCGGCACTCCCGTTACGCGCCGGTCTACTTCTACCGCTTCGACGCGGCGCCCCGGCTGGTGCGGCTGCTCGGCCTCGACGCCACCCACGGCCTGGAACTCTTCCCCCTGTTCGACCGGCTCGACGGCTGGTTCGGCCGGTCGATGACCGCGCTCGGCGGCCGCCGGGCGTTCGCGGCGATCGGCGCGAGGATGCAGCGCTGGTGGCTCGCCTTCGCCGCCACGGGGGAGCCGGATGCGGCGTGGCCGCCCTACGACGAGGCCCGCCGCCGCACGCTCATCATCGACGCCGTCGACCGGGTCGAATCCGATCCGCTCGGCGACCGCCGGGTCGCCTGGGGCAGGTTCGTGCCCCACGTCTGACCCTCGCACGGGGCCGCGTCCGGCGCGAGCTCCCGCGGGCCGTAAACTAGGGAACTGAAAATACGCTGAGTCGGACACCAGGAGCACACCATTTCTGCAACAGAGACCCACACCATGGCCGAGCCCACCCCGAAGCCGGGCGCGAAGGCCAGGCTTGACCGTTACTTCGAGATCACGGGACGCGGTTCCACCTGGGGCCGGGAGATCCGCGGCGGACTGGTCACGTTCGTCACGATGGCGTACATCGTCATCCTGAACCCGCTCATCCTCGGTGGTTTCAGCGCCGACCAGGCGTCGGTCGACGTTGTCGGCGGCTGGCTGCCCAACGCGCAGGTCGCGGCCGTCACGGCCCTCACCGCCGGCGTCATGACGATCCTCTTCGGCGTGATCGCCCGGCTGCCGTTCGGTTTCGCCGCCGGCCTCGGCATCAACTCGTTCCTCGCGGTCAGCGTCGTCGGCCAGGTCACCTGGCCGGAGGCGATGGGCCTCGTGCTGATCAACGGGCTGATCATCGTGCTGCTCGCCTCCACCGGGCTGCGGGAACTCATCTTCAACGCGGTCCCGCGCCAGCTCAAGATCGCCATCACCGTCGGCATCGGCCTGTTCATCGCCTTCATCGGCCTGGTCGACTCCGGCTTCGTGCGCTCCAGCGGCACGGCATCCCCGCCGGTGCAGCTCGGCGACAACGGCTCGATCGTCAGCCTGCCGACGACCGTGTTCGTGATCGGCCTGATCATCCTCGGCATCCTCGTCGCCCGCAAGGTCAAGGCCGCGCTGCTGATCGGCATCCTCGGCACCACCATCATCGCCGTCATCCTCGAGGCCATCTTCAAGGTCGGCCCGTCGCTCGGCCAGAACCCCGACGGCTGGAACCTCAACGCGCCGGTGCTGCCGACCACCGTCGTCGCCCTGCCCGACCTCGGCCTGATCGGCCAGGTCAGCTTCGGCGCGTTCGACCGGATCGGCGTGCTCGCCGCGATGATGCTGGTCTTCACCCTCGTCTTCACCAACTTCTTCGACGCGATGGGCACCATGACCGGCCTCGCCAACGAGGCAGGGCTCGCCGACGACAAGGGCAACTTCCCCCGGCTGAAGTCCGCGCTGATCGTCGAGGGCGTCGGCGCCGTCCTGGGCGGCGCCACCTCCGGCTCTTCGAACACCGTGTTCATCGAGTCCGGCGCCGGCATCGGCGAGGGCGCCCGCACCGGCCTGGCCAACGTCGTCACCGGCGCCCTGTTCCTGGCCGCGATGTTCTTCACGCCGCTCACCCAGATCGTGCCGCTCGAGGTGGCCGCGGCCGCCCTCGTGATCGTCGGCGCGATGATGGTGTCGCAGATCCGCTTCATCGACTTCTCCGAGTTCTCGATCGTATTCCCGGTGTTCCTCACGATCATCGTCATGCCGCTCACCTACTCGATCGCCAACGGCATCGGCGCCGGCTTCGTCAGCTGGGTGCTGGTGCGCTCCTTCTCGGGCAAGGCGAAGGAGATCAGCCCGCTGCTCTGGATCGTCGCGGCCGGGTTCCTGGTCTACTTCGTCCGCGGACCGATCCAGGCGCTGCTCGGCGCCTGACCGACGGGAACCCCCGGGTCCATTCGGGGGCTAACCCCATGGCCGGCGTTCCGGGGCGGCCGTAACGTGATGGGGAGAGCCGCACCAGCGGCTCTCCCAACCAGAAGGAGCATCACCCATGTCAACCATCGCCCCGGATCAGGCGCCGGTTTCATTTCCCCAGCCGGCACCGGCCACCCCCCAGGCGGCCGCCCCGAGCAGCCCCCTCGCCGTGTCCAGCCTCGTGCTCGGACTGGTCTCGATCCTGGCCGGCTGGACGTTCCTGGCCCCGCTCGCCGGGCTGATCACCGGCATCCTCGCCCTCGGCCGGGAGCCGCAGGCGCGCACCATGGCGCTGTGGGGCATCGTGCTCAACGCGGTGATGCTCGCCGGCGCCGTCATCGTCGTGCTGCTCGCGCTGGGCTTCGGCCTCGCGTTGCTGCCGTTCGCCTTCGTCTTCTAGAACCCGCCGGGCGCCCGGCCGAGGATCATTCCAGGAAGCCGCGCAGGAGCAGGGCCGTGCCGGCCAGATGCTCGGTCATCGCCTGCGCGGCCGCATCCGCCCGGCCGGTCAGGATCGCCGTGACGATCTGCTCATGCTGCAGATCCGAGTGGGCGATGTTCGGCCCGAGTGACGGGATGTTGTCGAGCAGCTCGTTCACCCGCATCCGCACCTCCGCCAGCAGCGGCACGAGCGACGCCGACCCGGCCAGTTCGCCGATGGTCAGGTGCAGCCGGGAGTCCAGCCGGCGGTAGTCCTCTCCGGTGGCCCCGATCGAGTCGCTCAGGCTGTTCCAGAGCACCTCGCGCTCACCCGGCGTCAGGGCTCGGGCGGCCGCGTGCCGGGCGGCGCCGACCTCGAGGATCTCCCGCAGGGCCAGGATGTCCTCGATCTCCGCCGCGCCGATCTCGCGCCGGGCCACCAGCTCGCCGCCGGGGTCCATCCCCGGGGTCTGCGCCGGCAGCTCGGCGCTGACGAAGGTTCCGCCGTAGCGGCCGCGCCGTGAGACGAGGTAGCCGGCCTCCGCGAGGGAGGCGATCGCGTCCCGCAGGGTGTCCCGGCTCACCGCCAGCATGGCGGACAGCTCCCGCTCGGCCGGCAGCCGCTCACCCGGGCCGATCAGGCCCAGCCGCACGGTCTGGAGCAGTCGTTGCACGGTCTCCTCGAACGCGTTGCCGCCGTGCACGGGGCGCAGCAGCAGCCCGCTGTCCAGGCCTGGCTGGTCGTCGATCATGGTGTCGTCCCTGCTTCGTGCGTGTTCCCCGGTCACCCGGGCTTTCAGTCCACCATGTTCCGGCTCAGACCGGCGTCACGTAGGCCGAGCTGATGCCCCCGTCGACCAGGAAAGTGGAGCCGGTGATGAAGGACGAGTCGTCGCTGGCCAGGAACGCGACGGCGGCCGCGAGCTCCTCCGGCTCGGCGAAACGCCCCACCGGGATGTGCACGAGCCGCCGGGCCGCGCGCTCCGGATCCTTCGCGAACAACTCCTGCAGCAGTGGGGTGTTCACCGGCCCCGGGCAGAGCGCGTTCACCCGGATGCCCTGGCGGGCGAACTGCACGCCCAGTTCCCGGCTCATTGCGAGCACGCCGCCCTTCGACGCGGTGTAGGAGATCTGGCTCGTCGCCGAGCCGAGCACGGCCACGAACGAGGCCGTGTTGATGATCGACCCGCTGCCCTGCTTGACCATGTAACGGAGCGCGGCCCGGCAGCAGAGGTAGACCGACTTGAGGTTGACGTCCTGCACCTTCTGCCAGGCCGGCAGCTCGGTCGTCTCGATCGAGTCGTCGTCGGGCGGGGAGATCCCGGCGTTGTTGAAGGCCACGTCGACGGACCCGTAGGTGAGGTATGCGGTGTCGAAGAGAGCGTTGACCTCGTCCTCATCCGTCACGTCGACCCGCACGAAGAGGCCGTCGACGAGTTCGGCCGCGGTGAGCCCCGCCTTCTCGTCGAGGTCGCCGATCACGACGGTGGCACCCTCCGCGGCGAACCGCCGCGCGGTGGCCAGGCCGATGCCGCTGGCGCCGCCGGTGACGACGGCCACCTTGCCGGCGAGCCGCCGGGTGAGGTCGATGGGGGTGATGCTGCTCATGGGTTGCTCCTTCGATGGACTGACCGGGACTGGGGGTTCCCGCTGGCGGGAACTCAGTCGACGGCGATGAACACGTTCTTCGTCTCGGTGAAATTGAGCGGGGCATCCGGGCCGAGTTCGCGGCCGAGGCCCGACTGCTTGAACCCGCCGAACGGGGTCGAATAGCGCACCGAGGAGTGCGAGTTGACCGAGAGGTTCCCGGATTCGACGGCCCGGGCGACCCGGATGGCCCGGCCGACGTCCCTGGTCCAGATCGAGCCCGACAGCCCGTACTCGGTGTCGTTGGCCAGGCGCACGGCGTCGGCCTCGTCGTCGAAGGGGAGCACGGTCACGACCGGTCCGAAGATCTCCTCCGTGACGGTATGGTCGGTCCGGGACGCGGGGGTGAGCACGGTCGGCGGGAACCAGAACCCCGGCCCGTCGGGCACGGAGCCGCGGAACGCGACGGGGGAGCCGTCCGGCACGAACGCGGCAACGGCCGCGAGATGGCTCTTCGATACGAGCGGGCCCATCTCGGTGGCCGGATCGGCCGGGTCGCCGACCCGTACCCCGGCCACGGCCGGTTCGAGCAGCTCCATGAACCGGTCGTAGACGCCGCGTTCGACCAGGATGCGGCTGCGCGCGCAACAGTCCTGGCCCGCGTTCTCGAACACGCCGTACGGCGCCGTCGCGGCGGCCTTCTCCAGGTCGGAGTCGGCGAAGACGATGTTGGCGCTCTTGCCGCCGAGCTCGAGGGTGACCCTTTTCACCTGCTCGGCGCAGCCGGCCATGATCCGTTTGCCGACCGCTGTCGACCCGGTGAAGACGACCTTGCGCACGGCCGGGTGGGTGACGAACCGTTCGCCGATCACCGACCCGCGCCCGGGAAGCACCTGGAACAGCCCCTCCGGCAGGCCGGCCTCCACGGCCAGCTCGCCCAGGCGGATGCTGGACAACGGCGTCCACTCGGCCGGCTTGAGCAGCACGGCGTTGCCGGCCGCGAGGGCCGGGGCGAAACCCCAGGCCGCGATCGTCATCGGGAAGTTCCATGGGGTGATGATCCCGACCACGCCGAGCGGTTCGTTGAACGTCACGTCGAGGCCGCCGGCCACCGGGATCTGGCGGCCGAACATGCGCTCGGGCGTCGCGGCATAGTAGGAGAGCACGTCGCGCACGTGGCCCGCCTCCCAGCGGGCCTGGCCGATCGGATGCCCGGAGTTGGCGACCTCGATCAGGGCGAGCGTCTCCCGGTCGCCGTCCACCGCCTCCGCGAACCGGCGCAGGATGGCGGCCTTGTCGGCGGGGGCGACGGGCGCCCAGCGCCGCTGCGCGCCCACCGCGCGGGCGATGGCCTCGTCGGTGGCGTCCCGGTCGAGGTGCTCGACCACGGCGACCTCGGTCTCGTCGGCCGGGTTGATGACGGTGTAGCTGCTCACGAGGGGTCCCTTCGGCCGTGGCGGGTGCTGTCGTGGTCGGCCTGGCCGTGGTTGCGTCCGGCGCGGTACCGGTCGGCCGCCTCGACGAGCCCGGTGAACAGGCGCAGGTCGTCGGCCACCTGCTCGGGGTGCCATTGCACGGCAACCCCGAACGAAACGGCCGGGAGTTCGACGGCCTGGATCACCCCGTCGCTGGTGCGGGCGCTCACGACGAGGCCGTCGCCGAGCGCGTCGATCGACTGGTGGTGGTAGACCGGCACGCTGTGCGGTCCGGCGAGGGCGTCGAACAGGCCGTGCAGGCGCGATTGCGGCTCGACCCTGACGTCGACGGTGTTGAACACGCCCTCCCCGGCCTGGTAGCCGCCGTGGCCGACCAGGTCGGGCAGGTGCTGGTGCAGGGTTCCGCCGA
Source organism: Cryobacterium mannosilyticum (assembly GCF_004402705.1). Classification (NCBI taxonomy): domain Bacteria; kingdom Bacillati; phylum Actinomycetota; class Actinomycetes; order Micrococcales; family Microbacteriaceae; genus Cryobacterium; species Cryobacterium mannosilyticum. Next base: position 19,017 of record NZ_SOFM01000042.1, read on the forward strand.
GCGCCACGTTCAGCAGCTGGGCGCCGCGGCAGATGCCGAGGAACGGCAGGCGCCGGTCGATCGCCTGCCGGAGCAGCTCGTCCTCCCAGGCGTCGCGGTCGGGTCGGGGCTCGTCGGTGGCGGGGTGCGCCGTCTGGCCGTAGCGCGCCGGGTCGACGTCCTTGCCGCCGGTGATGACGAGGCCGTCGAGGCTGTCGAGCACCCGGCCGACGGAGTCCGGATCGGCCGGCTGAGGGGGCAGCAGCACGGCGATACCGCCGGCCCGGATCACCGAGTCGAAATAGACCCGGGGCAGGAACGCGGCCGGCACGTCCCACACGCCGGTGCGGGACTGCTCGAGGTACGTGGTCAGGCCGATCAGCGGGCGGGCCGGGTCAGAGGCGCTCAAAGCCGCGCACCCGCTCCCAGTCGGTCACCGCCGCGTCGTACGCCGACAGTTCGATCCTCGCGTTGTTGAGGTAGTGGTCGACGACGTCGTCGCCGAACGCCTCCCGGGCCACCACGGAGGTCGCGAACAGGGCGGTGGCCTCGCGGAGCGACGCCGGCACGCGCACGGCGTCGCTGTCGTACGCGTTGCCGGTGAAGGCATCGCCCAGTTCCAGCTCGTTCTCGATGCCGTACAGGCCGGCCGCGATCAGGGCGCTCACGGCCAGGTACTGGTTCACGTCGCCGCCGGGAACCCGGTTCTCCACCCGCATGCCGAGACCGCGGCCCACCACGCGGAGGGCGCAGGTGCGGTTGTCGAAGCCCCAGGCGACCGCGGTCGGCGCGAAACTGCCCTCGACGTACCGTTTGTAGGAGTTGATGTTGGGGGCCGAGAACAGGGTCAGTTCCCGCATCACGGCCAACTGGCCGGCCACGAACTGACGGAACACAGTGGACATCCCGTCGTCCGCCGCTTGGTCGGCGAAGACGGCCTCCCCGCCGGTGCCGCGGAGGCTGATGTGGATGTGGCAGCTGTTGCCCTCCCGCTCGTTGAACTTGGCCATGAAGGTGAGGCTCTTGCCGTGGGCGCCGGCGATCTCCTTCGCGCCGTTCTTGTAGATCGAGTGGTTGTCGCAGGTCTCCAGCGCGGTGGCATACCGGAACGCGATCTCCTGCTGGCCCAGGTTGCACTCGCCCTTGACTCCCTCGCAGTACATTCCGGCGCCGTCCATGGCAGTGCGGATGTCGCGCAGCAGCGGCTCCATCCGGGTGGACGCGAGCAGGGCGTAGTCGATGTTGTAGTCCGTCGCGGGGGTCAGGTCGCGGTAGCCCTTCTTCCAGGCCTCCCGGTAGTCGTCGTCGAAGACCATGAACTCCAGCTCGGTGCCGACGAACGGCACCAGGCCGCGGTCGGCGAGCCGGGCGAGCTGGGCCTTGAGTATCTGCCGTGGCGAGGCGACCACGGGCGAGCCGCCCGGCCAGCGCAGGTCGGCGGTGACGAGGGCCGTGCCCGGCAGCCACGGCGCGCGGCGCAGGGTGGCGAGGTCGGGGATCATCGCCATGTCGCCGTAGCCGTGCGCCCAGCTGGACATGGCGTAGCCGTCGACCGTGTTCATCTCGACGTCGACGGCCAGCAGGTAGTTGCAGCACTCGGCGCCGTGCGTCGCGACGTCCTCGAGGAAGAGCCGGGCGGAGACGCGTTTGCCGACCAGCCGGCCCTGCATGTCCGTGAAGGCGACGATGACCGTGTCGATCTCGCCCACCCCGATCAGGCCGGCCAGGTCTTCCAGCGACAGATTTCCGGTGCGGGGTGTCATGAGCTTCTCCTCGATGAGCCGGTCAAAAGGTGAACTTGTCGACCATTAGAACACAGAACACCCGAATCGAGGCAGGCATATTTTAGTTCATCGCCGAGGAAACAATCTCCCAAAGGTATGTACACGCCACCATTGGGGTTCTATAGTCGTGCCAAGAAAACTGACGGCGTTGTTCGGTCCCGGTGGGCGCGCGCAACCAGAGCGTAAAGGAAACCAGGATGTCCAAAGACACCTTGAACGTCTCGGGCGTGCAGTACACGACGGCGGAGGCAGGCTACTTCGAGAAACGCGGGCTCAGGCGCAGCGCGGGCATCTGGGGGCTCTGGGGTCTCGCCGTGGCGGCGGTCATCTCCGGCGACTTCTCCGGCTGGAACTTCGGCATCGACTTCGCCGGTTTCGGCGGGATGCTGATCGCCTTCGCCCTGCTGATCGTGATGTATTACGGCATGATCTTCAGCATCGGCGAGATGGCGTCGGCGATGCCGCACACCGGTGGGGCCTACTCGTTCGCCCGGGCGGCGATGGGACCGTGGGGCGGCTTCGTCACCGGCCTCGCCGAGACGATCGAGTACGTGGCGACCACCGCGGTGATCGTCTACTTCTCCGCCTCCTACGCCGACGGGATCACCAGCGAGCTGCTCGGCGTCTCCCTGCCGGCCTGGGTCTGGTGGGTCATCCTCTACGCGGTGTTCATCGCGCTCAACGCGGCCGGGGCCGCGATCTCGTTCCGGTTCGCGATCGTCGTCTCGATCATCTCGATCGCGATCCTGCTCGTGTTCTCGGCGATGGCGATCTTCTCCGGGCTGTTCAGCGTCGACAAGCTCTTCGACATCGCCCCGGATGCCGGCCAGACCACGTTCCTGCCGCACGGCGTGATCCCGATCCTGTTCGCCCTGCCGTACGCCATGTGGTTCTTCCTCGGCATCGAGGAGCTGCCGCTGGCCGCCGAGGAATCGCACAACCCGGTGCGCGACATCCCGCGGGCCGGGCTCATCGCCCGCACCACCCTCATCATCACCGGCCTGCTCGTGCTGTTCCTCAACACGGGGATCGTCGGGGCCGGGAGCATCGCGACCGCCGGAGAGCCGCTGCTCGACGGCTTCCGCGCCATCGTCGGCGACGGGGCGGCCGCGGTCCTGGCCCTGTTCGCGCTCGTCGGGCTGCTCGCCTCGCTGCAGGGCATCATGTTCGCCTACGGGCGCAACATGTACTCGCTGTCCCGGGCCGGCTACTACCCCAAGTTCCTCTCCCTGACCGGCAAGCGGCAGACCCCCGCGATGGCCCTCCTGGTCGGAGCCGTGTTCGGGTTCGTCGCCCTGGTCCTGGTCGACGCGCTCGGCGGCGCGACCGGCGTCGCCGGGGCGATCGTGCTGAACATCGCCGTCTGGGGCGCAGTGATCGCCTACGTGCTGCAGATGACGTCGTTCGTGATCCTGCGGCGCAAGTTCCCGAAGGCCAGCCGCCCCTACCGCAGCCCCTGGGGCGTTCCTGGTGCGGTGATCGCCGGCATCCTCTCGCTCGCGATCTTCTTCGGCTTCTTCATCAACGAGCCGGCCCGGCCGGCGATCGTTGCGATCGCCGTGGTCTACCTGGTGATGCTGCTGATCTTCGCGCTCTACGGGCGTACCCGCCTCGTGCTCTCGCCAGAGGAGGAGTACGCGGTGTCGGGCGGCCTGCACGGCGACCCGCAGAAGGAAGGGTACGGCGGCGCCGTCGAAGAGGAGCTCCTGGCCCTGGACGGACGGGACGAACCGAAGGCCTGACCTCGGCTCGGGTTCGCAGCCGTCGGGACGCCCGTCCCGTCGGGGCGGGCGTCCCCGTGCGCCTCGCGGCGGAATCGCCGGAGCGCTACTCTGACGGCATGTCCACACGGTTGCGCCGAAGCAGGAGCGAACCGGATGCCGACCCCGTCGACCTGGCCGCCGAGCTGGACCGCGCCCTCCCCGACCGGGACTGGACGGTGCTGCCGCCGGAGAGCCGGGTCTTCCGGTTCCCGGCACCGAGCGGCGCGCTGGCCGCCATGGCCCTCGGCGACCCGGCGCATCCGCGGGTGGTGCTCGTGCCCGGCGCCACCGGGTCGAAGGAGGACTTCGTTCTGCTCGCCCCGCTCCTGGCCGAAGCCGGCTACCTCGTCGAGAGCTTCGACCTGGCCGGTCAGTACGAGTCGGCGTCGGCCGGCGCTGCGCCGGGTGAACCGTTCCGCTACGACCTCTTCGTCGACGACCTGATCGCGTTCCTCTCCACCGGCTCCTCGCCCGCCCACGTGCTCGGCTACTCGTTCGCCGGCATCGTCGCCGAGATCGCGCTCGCCGAACGCCCCGACCTGTTCGCGTCGCTGACGCTGCTGGGCGCACCGCCGCAGCCGGGCCAGGTCTTCCGCCGGGTGCGCTGGATCGGCCCGCTGAGCTGGGTCATCACGGCGCGCGGGATCGCCTCGCTGATGATCTGGGGACTGCTCAGCAACCGCAACCACGTGCCGCCCGGCCGCTTGGGGCTCGTGCGGCACCGGTTCGACTACACGGTCAGGCGGAGCGTGGATGAGATCGTCGGCCTGATGAAGCGTTCGCCCGACCTGCGCCGGCTGCTGCTGCGCTCGCCGATCCCGATGCTGGTAGCGGTCGGCGAGCGCGATCTCTGGCCGACCGCCCTGCACCGGGACTTCGCCAACCGGATCGGCGCCGAGCTTCGGGTCTACCCCACCGGCCACAGTCCCTGCGAGACCACCCCGCACCAGCTGGCCAGGGACATGCTCGCCCTCTTCCAGGGCCGGCTCTGAGCTGGAGGCCCTGAACGGTGCTCCGCTAGGCCGGTTCGCGGCGCTCCTGCCCGGCTCGGCCGGCGGCTCCGGCACGCCAGGCACGTCGTGCGGCCCGGATCCGCCACGGCGAGGCCGCGGGCCAGTGCAGCGCGAGGGTGCGGTACGCCCACTCCAGTCGGCGCCGGAGCCCGGCCCAGGTCTGGAACGGCCGGGCCGAGATGCCCACCCGCAGGGTGTGCTGGTAGGCGACCGTGATCGACGGTCCGAGGTGGAGGCTGAGGTCAAGGTCGTCGTGGATGTCCGCCCGGTCCCGGTGCACCTGCCCGCGCAGTTCGAGCCAGACGGCCCGGCGCATGGCGAAATTGGAGCCGAAGACCGGCGGCCTGGCCAGCCACAGCCCGATCGCCCGGAAGTAGCCGCCGATGTAGGCGACCCGGCCGAGCCTGGCCAGGGCCGGCGAGCAATCGTAGAAGTCGCCGGGGCCGGTAAGGATGTCCACCTCGGGGGATGCCGTCAGGGTCGCGTCGATCCTGGCGAGCCAGTCGACCGGCGGGATCGAGTCCGCGTCGAGCCGGGCGATCACCTCCCCGGTCGCCGCGTCGAACCCGGTCGACGCGGCCGGCCAGATCCCGGGAATGGGGGCCGGGAGGACGCGGGCGCCGGCGGCGCGGGCCACGGCGGCCGAGGCATCCGTGCTGCGGTTGTCGACGACGATGACCTCGTCGGCAGGGCGGGTCTGGGCCGCGAGCGCGGCGAGGCAGACGGCCAGGAAACCCGCGTCGTTGTAGCACGGGATGACGACGGAGATCGTAGCCATGACATCCGCCTCTCCGTCCGAACCGGCTTCTGGGGCCGAGCCTACGCTCGCGCCGCCGATCCGGCCGGGCCTGCCGGGCTCAGAGCGCGCGGCAGTGGGTGGTCAGCAGGCCGATCTTGTCGATCGCCACGGTGACAGTCGACCGGTCCCTGAGGAACACCGGGGGCTTCCGGCTGTAGCCGGCGCCGCCCGGGCTGCCGGTGGAGATGAGGGTGCCCGGAAGCAGGGTCGACGTCTTCGACAGGTAGGCGATGATCTCCGCGACCGTTCGCACCATGTCGCCGCTGGAGGCGTCCTGCAGGAGGCGGCCGTCGACGTGGGTGGTCAGCCACAGGTCCTGCGGATCGCCGACCTCGTCGGCGGTGACGACCACCGGGCCGGTCGGAGTGAAGCCGTCGAAGGACTTGCAGCGCGACCACTGCGCTTCGGAGAACTGCAGGTCGCGGGCGGTGATGTCGTTGACGACCGTGTAGCCGAAGACGTAGTCGAGGGCGTCCTGCACCGCCACGTTCCGGGCGGCCCGGCCGATGATGACCCCGACCTCCGCCTCGTAGTCGACCTGGGTCGTCTGGTCGGTCGCCCAGGTGATGGTCGACTCGTGGCCGGTGAGCGAGTTGGGCCAGAGCGAGAACACGGTCGCCGCCGACTCCGAGCGGAGCTTCAGCTCGGTGGAGTGGGCAGCGTAGTTGGCGCCGATGGCGATGATCTGCGGCGGGCGGAGCACGGCGGAGGAGTACCGCAGCTCGTCGAGCGGGGTGAGGGTGGCGCCGTGCGACACGGCGTTCAGGGCCAGCGCGCGCACCCGGTCGTATTCCTCGTCGCCCTTCTCGATCAGGTCTTGAAGGTCGCGCGGGGCGTCGTCGATGATGTCGTCGAGGAACACCGCCGAGTCGTCGAAAACGGCGGCGAGACGGGGGGTGGACTGGCCATCAACTCTGAGGTGCGCGAATTTCACCTGTTCAGGCTATCGGCCGCCGGAGGGGTTTGCCTGTGGCCGGGCCGTTCAGGCCGGTTCCGGCGCGAAGGCGGGCGTGCCGGCCGCCCGCCACAGGTGCATGCCCGCGTAGCTGCGCCAGGGTGCCCAGCCGGCGCCGGCCGCGGCGAGCCGTTTCGGATCCGCGGGAAGGGACAGCCGCGCGGCTCCCTGCCGCAGGGCCAGGTCGCTGGTGAGCAGGATGTCGGGGCTGCCCAGCACCCGCATGGCCACGTAGCCGGCCGTCCACGGTCCGATCCCGGCCAGCGCGACCAGGTTCGACTCCAGTGTCTCCCTGGCCTGGCCGTAGGAGAGCACCAGGTCGCCGGAGGCGAGGGCCTCGGCGACCCGGATGACCGTGTCGATCCGTGCGGCCGGCCCGCGCAGCACGTCGCGGCCGTCGGCCGCGATCCGGGCGGCGGTCGGGAACAGCCGGGCCAGCCCCTGGCCGGCGCCGGCATCCGGGAACGGGTCGCCGAGGGCCTCGGCGAGGCGGGAGAGCGCCGTGCGTGCGGCCGCGACGGAGACCTGCTGGCCGAGCAGGGCGCGGAACAGGGTCTCCTCCGGGTCCATGCTGCCCGGCAGCCGGATGCCCGGGGTGCCGGCGACCGAGGCGGCCAGAAGCGGATCGGCCGCCAGGGCCAGGTCGATCGCCTGGGCGTCGGCGTCGAGGTCGAGCAGGCGACGCACCCGGCTGACCAGCGGGGCGAGGTCGGCGAGGCTGGTCAGCCGGGCGACGCAGCCGATGAGCGGGGCGGCCGGGGTGCCGGCCAGGGACAGCTCGACCGCGGCGAAGCCGTTCGGCAGCCGGAGGGTGCGAGAGTAGGTGTCCGCGGTGGCCGCCTCGACGCCGGGGATCGCGCGCACGCCGAGGAAGCCGAGCACTCCCGGGCCGTCGAACGGCGCCCGGGCCGGTAGCTGCAGGGTGACGCTTGTGCCGATGCCCGGCTCGCGGGCCGGTTCGTCGCGCTGTGCGGCGGCCCGCTCGGCCCCGCTCTGGCCGGCGTCGTTCTGGCCGGCGCCGTTCCGGCGGGCCCACTTTTCGTCGGCCTGGTGCGGGTTCGCCTTGCCGGCCCGGGAGGCCGCCTGCATCCTGCTCCGCAGCTCCGACGGCGTGCGTTCGTAGACGGCGGCGATGGTGTCGTTGAACTGGCGGATGCTGCCGAAACCGGCGGCGAAGGCGACCTCGCTGATCGGAAGTCCCGTGCCGAGCAGCAGCCGGGCGGTCTGCGCTCGGTGCGCCCGGGCGAGGGCGAGCGGGCCGGCGCCGAGCTCGTCGACGAGCACCCGGGTGAGGTGCCGTTCGCTGTAGCCGAGCCGCGCGGCCAGCCCGTTCACGCCCTCCCGCTCGACCGCGCCGTCGGCGATCAGCCGCATCGCCCGGGCGGCGAGGTCGTCACGGATGTTCCAGTCGGGCGAGCCGGGCACGGCATCCGGCAGGCAGCGTTTGCAGGCGCGCAGGCCGGCCTCGTGGGCGGCGGCGCTGGTGAGGTAGAACGACACGTTCGACGGCTTCGGGGTGACGGCCGGACAGCTCGGCCGGCAGTAGATCCCGGTGGAATGCACACCGGTGATGAACTGCCCGTCGAACCGGGAATCCCGGGACGACATCGCGCGGTACCGCTCGGCGAAGTCCGGGTCGGCGGCCCCGGCTCCTGTCGCGGCGCGCGCCCCGGTGGGGGGAGCCACGGGCCGGCGGGGCGCAGGCCGGCGGGGCGCAGGCTGGCTGGGCGCCTGCTGGCTGAGTTCGGGCGGCTTCACGCTCCCAGCCTGACAGGTCCGGGACCACCCCGATAGCGGGAATCGGACATCACCGCGCCCGGGCCGCTCCGGGAGGCACCGGGTGCCGGGCAGTCCGGCCGGCCGGTACTGTGGCGGGATGACCGCATTGGAGCGACTGCAGGCCGAACTGGGCACCATCGTGAGCGTCGACCCGGCCGAGTTGTCGGCCGCCCGCGCCGACAAGTCCGGGTGGGTGGCCGCCGGGCTGCCGCTGGCGGTGGTGCGGGCCGGAACGGTCGAGCACGTGCAGGCGACGCTGCGGATCGCCTCGGAATGGCGCGTCCCGGTGGTCACCCGCGGCGCCGGGACCGGCCTGGCCGGGGGAGCCTGCGGCACCGACGGGTCGATCGTGCTCAGCGTCGCCGGGATGAACCGCATCCTCGAGATCCGGCCGGAGGACGAACTGGCGGTGGTCGAACCCGGCGTGATCAACCAGCAGCTGAACGACGCCCTCCTCGAGTACGGCCTCTGGTTCGCCCCCGACCCGGCCAGCAAGGCCATCTCCACCGTGGGCGGCAACATCGCGACCAACGCGGGCGGGCTGCTCTGCGCGAAGTACGGCGTGACGAGGGAGGCCGTGCTCGGGCTGACGGTTGTGCTCGCCGACGGCAGCCTGCTCCGCACCGGGCGGCGCACCGTCAAGGGCGTCACCGGCTACGACCTGACCGCGTTGCTGACCGGGTCGGAGGGCACCCTGGGCGTGATCGTCGAGGCGGTCGTGCGCGCCCGGGCGATCACCGCGGGGGAGACGGTGACGATCGGGGCGGTGTTCGCCGACGTCGCCGGGGCCGCCGCGGCATCCGCCCAGGTCACGGCGGCCAGGATCCGCCCGGCCGTGATGGAACTGATCGACCCCGTCGCCCTCGCCCTGATCGCGGCGCACCTCGGGCCGGCGGCGTCGGCCGGGCTGCCGCTCGGCCGGGGCGCGTTCCTGCTGCTGCAGACGGACGGGCCGGCCGCCCGGGCGGAGGCCGAGCAGGCCGTGGCCGTGCTCCGCGCGGCGGGCGGCGAGGCCCGGGTCTCCACGGATGCCGCCTCGGCCGAGCGACTGCTCGCCGTGCGGCGGGCCGCTCACCCCGCGCTGGCAGCCCACGGCCAGGTGCTGATCGAGGACGTCTGCGTGCCGCGGTCCCGGATGAAGGAGATGTTCGACCGGATCGCCGAGATCAGCGCGCGCACCGGCGTGCCGATCCCCACCATCGCCCACGCCGGCGACGGCAACCTGCATCCGAACTTCGTCATCCCCGTCGGCCGGCTCCGCGGCGACGACGACCAGGTGGTCCCCGAGCCGATCTGGGCGGCGGCGGGTGAACTGTTCCGGGCCGCGCTCGACCTCGGCGGCACCCTCACCGGGGAGCACGGGGTGGGAGTGCTGAAGCGGCGCTGGCTGGCCGAGGAGCTCGGCGACACGAGCTTCGACCTGCAGCGACGGATCAAGACCGTGTTCGACCCGCTGGGCATCCTGAACCCCGGCACCATGTTCGCGTCCTGACCACGGGACCGGGTTCACCGGTCGGCGGCGCGGAACGCCACGGCCACCAGTAATGTGTTGCGCATGGCCTTCGAGACCCCGGTACCCGAACGATCCCCGGCCGCCCCCGAGGTGAACCCGGCGCTCCACCCGGTGCGGCAGGTCTGGACCACTCCGGTGCGCCGCCCCCGCGCTGCCGCGGTCGCGCTCGCGATCGTCGGGATCGTCGTCGCCGGTGCGGCGCTGCTGCTCGTCCTGGTCTACCTCTCCACCTTCCTCGGCCCCGGCGCGCTGCTCATCTGCCTCGCGCTGGCGCTCGTGCCGCTCAGCGTGATCCTGCTCGCGGTGCGCTGGATCGACCGGTGGGAGCCTGAGCCGAGGCCGGCGCTCTGGTTCGCGCTGCTCTGGGGTGCCGGGGTGTCCGTCGTCTCCGCCCTGGTCTTCGACCTCGGGGTCAAGCTGGCCCTGGCCGCCACCGGCGCGGCCGCGACCGGCGACGGCGCCGACTTCCTCACCGGCGTGATCCAGGCGCCGATCGTCGAGGAGACCGCGAAGGGCGCCGGCATCCTGCTGCTGTTCTGGGCGATGCGGCGCCACTTCGACGGGCCGGTCGACGGAGTGGTCTACGCCTCGACGATCGCGGCGGGCTTCGCCTTCTCCGAGAACATCCAGTACTTCGGGGTCGCGATCATCGAAGGCGGTGCTGGGACCCTCGGCTTTACCTTCCTGGTGCGCGGCGTGCTCTCGCCGTTCGCCCACGTCATGTTCACCGCGTGCACCGGCATCGCGTTCGGGCTGGCCACCCGCCGCCGGGCCGGGGGCGCGGTCGGCATCGTGCTGCTCGGGCTGGTCGGCGCCATCGCGCTGCACGCGCTCTGGAACGGGGCGTTCTACCTGCTCGTCGGCGACACCGGCCTGATCTCCTACTATCTGCTCGTGCAGGTTCCGCTGTTCATCACGGCGGTCGTGGTGGTGGTGCTGCTGCGCCGCCAGGAGGAGCGGATCACGAAGCATTGCCTGATGGAGTACGCGGCGGCCGGCTGGTTCTCCGCAGCCGAGGTCGAGATGCTGGCCACCTCGCAGGGGCGGCGGCAGGCGCGGGGCTGGGCGGCGCGCCAGAGCCGGGACCGGCGCACCGGGATGCATGATTTCATCACGGATGCCACCCGCCTCGCCTTCGCCCGCCAGCGGTTACTCAACGGCAGCGCCGGCAACGTCGACCGGGCCGACGAGGCAGACCTTCTAGCGCTGGTGCAGCACGATCGGGCCGCCCTGGTCGGCACCGCCGGACCGGTGCGCTGACCGGGGCACGCGGCATCCGCCCGGGTTGACCCGCGCGGCAGCTCCGCGGCGGGTCCCTGGCAGACGGCGGGTCCCTGGCAGACAAAGAACTCGCCGCCCGGTGGTGTGGCGATGCCGACGACTCTCCCGGAGCGGCGAGTTACTGACTTCATAGTGCGCCTCCCGGCCCCGTTCGCGCAAGGGGGAATTTCCCGGTGTGCGATCGGCGGCCGGATCGGGTTGGATAGGACCATGACTGATTTGAACTCCAAGCCCGAACTCGACGCGCCGGAGGGCCCCGCGCCCGAGGCCCTCACCGTTACCGACATCGTGGTTGGCGAGGGCGCCGAGGCGACCCCCGGCGCCACCGTCGACGTGCACTACCTTGGCGTCGAGTACGACACCGGGGACGAATTCGACTCGTCGTGGAGCCGCGGCCAGTCGATCAACTTCCCCCTTCGCTCCCTGATCGCCGGCTGGCAGCAGGGCATCCCCGGGATGAAGGTCGGCGGGCGCCGCAAGCTCGTCGTGCCGCCGCACCTGGCCTACGGCCCCGCGGGCGGCGGACACCGCCTCTCCGGCCAGACCCTGATCTTCGTGATCGACCTGCTCGGCGTCAGCTAGGACTCGAGCACCGGTGGTCGAGCCTCCGGTAGTCGAGCACCGGTGGTCGAGCCTCTCGAGACCCGCCCAAGGGGCTGGTCTGGGCACGCTCGACCACCGGGATGCGGCTCGACCGCACGGAGCCGGCGCTGCTGCGGGTTCCGGGAAGATGGTTACCCCGATAACGCTCGTGGGCGGAGATAATGGGCCATGATCTCAATCGACTGCGCACGCGCCCTGGCCGACGCCGGGCTGCGCTGGCGCCCGGTCTCGGGAGACGCTTTCCGGATCGAACGTTCGGGCTTCGAGAACGACGTCTTCACGGTCAGCGACATGACCATCGAACCGCACGAGTTCGACACCGGCACCATCCTCGGCTTCAACGGCACCACCGAGTGGGCACTCGATTCGCTGGCCCTCGAGGACGCGCTCTGGCTGCCGCGCGAGGACCAGGTGCGCGACCTGCTCCGCAGCACCTTCCGCTCGCTCACCCGGCTCGGTCAAGACGTCTACCGGGTGCGGATCGCCGTGGCCGGCGCCGACGAGAGCCATGACGCGGCCGACCCGGCGGATGCCTACGCCCTGGCGCTGCTGCGGCTGATCCGGCTCTCCGGCGACGACCTGGTCTCGTGAGCCCGACCGGCCCCGAGTGGTGGGAGATCGTGCTCGGCGTTGCCGGCGGCATCCTGCTGCTGTGGCTGTGGCTGGTGCTGGTCGGCCTGCTCTGGAGGGCGGCCCGCAAACAATCCGACCCGACCCGGCTGCGAGACGCCCTGCGCCTGATCCCCGACGTGGTGCGGCTGCTTCGGCGCCTGGCGGCCGACCGGACCGTTTCGGCCGGGGTGCGGGTCTGGCTGGTCGTGCTCCTCGGGTATCTCCTCTCGCCGATCGACCTGGTGCCGGACTTCATCCCGGTGCTGGGCTACGCGGACGACGCGATCATCGTGGCCCTCGTGCTGCGGTTCGTCACCCGCCGCGCGGGCGCGGAGGCGATCGAGCGGCACTGGCCCGGCACTCCGCAGGGACTCGCGGCGCTGCGCACCCTGGCCGGGATCTGACCAAGAGCCTGGCTCCCCGAGCCGGTGGGCCGGGGCCGGGGCCGGGCGATCCGGTCGCTGGGCGATCCGGTCGCTGGGCGATCCGGTCGCTAGGCGATCCAGCCGCTGGTGAGTCGCTGCACGGCCGAGCCGTCGAGGTCGGCGAGCTTGACGCCGACGAACTGGCGGGCGGCATCCGAGGTCTGCACCCGGAAGGGCGGGACGTCGCCGTCGAGCAGGGCGGCGACCACGGAACCGGCGCTCTCGGCCGTCTGCGCCGAGGCGAACGAGGAGCCCGCGCGGGCGAGGTAGGCGGCGAGGCCGGCCGCGTACGGGTCGCCGACGGCAGCCGGCGCGGTCGGATCGAAGCCCACGTTGGCGACGAACGAGGTCGCGACGGCGCCGGGCTCGACGACGGTCACCGACACGCCTGCCGACCGGACCACGGGCGCGAGGCTCTCCATGAATCCCTCCACGGCGAACTTCGCGGCGCAGTACGCCTCGTTGAACGGCTGCCCGATGACCCCGCCGACGCTGGTCACGGTGATCAGCCGGCCGTGGCTCGTGCGCAGATGGGGGAGCGCGGCCCGGGTGACTCCCACGACCCCGAAGAAGTTCACTTCCATCACGGCCCTGACCTGGTCGATGGTCTCGTTCTCGATCGTGCCCAGGTGGCCGGAGCCGGCGTTGTTGACCACGGCGTCGAGGCGGCCGTAGCGGCCGACGATCCCGGCGACCACCTCGGTCACCGACTGTGCCTCGGTCACATCGAGGCGGCGGATGTCGAGGGTCACCCCGGCCGCGTCGGCGGCGTCGAGCAGCGCCCGCGTGCCCTCGAGGTTGCGCATGGTGGCCACGACGGTGTGGCCGGCCTGGGCCGCCGCGATCGCGGCGTGCAACCCGATTCCCGAGGAGGTACCGGTGATCAGGACGACGTTGGGCGTGTGTCCGGCAGGTGAGTTCGTCATGCGGGCGAGCCTAGTAGCGGTCGGGCTCCGGGCCGAGCTGGAAGCGCCGCCCGGTGATCACCTGCGGGGTGATCTCCACGTAGATGTACTTGAGGGTGGGGATGAGGGGCCGCAGCGGCAACTGGTCGGCGGCCTCGATCTCGTGCTGGGTGTCGAGCACGCGGGCTTTTCCCCGCACGACGACGCTCCAGGCCTCGTCGCGGCCGATTCCGTCGGTCTCGAAGGCGACCTTGTCGTTCACGGTGAGTTCGAGCAGTTTCGTGCCCTCGGCCGTTCGGAAGACCAGCCGCCGGTCGGAGGCGATGAAATTGACCGGGTAGATGTCGGGTTCCCCGGAGATGCTCATCGCGAGGCGCCCGAAACTCGACGAGATCAGGAGCTCCCAGCATTCGTCTTCGCTGAGGTGCCGGACCGGATACAGGTCGTTGGTTTCCATGCCCCATATTCCCACGCCATCGGGTCGGATGCGAGCATGTGTCCCGGCAATCCGCCGCCGGGCCCGGGCAGCGGTCATCCGGGAGGCTGGGAGTCGGCTCCAAACCCGCCGAGTGGCGAGTCAGGGGGATGACCGGTCCCGGCCGGCCGTGGTCCTGGCCCGGATTCGGCCCGCTGGGACGCCGTGACCCGGTCGACGAGTTCCTTCCACGGCCCGCAGACCTGCGGTTCGGCGAGGACCACCTCGTTCGGTGCGCACCGGATGCGGTAGACGAACCGGTCCGGTTCGGGTGCCCGCGCGCTCACCTCGGCCCAGGGCAGGGCCGTGATCAGCTCGGCCCAGTCGGCGGCGTCGGGCTGCGCGTCGACGTCGACCTCCCAGGTGGTGCGGATGCCGGCGATGCCCCCGCTCCGTGACACGACGACCTTCATGCGGCCGATGCTACTCCGGCCGTTGCTACTCCGGGCGCTGTTGCCCCGGGCGCTGTTGTTCTGGGCGCTGTGCTTCCGGGCGCGTCGTCCCGCCGGGTCGGCCGGTCCCGAGCCCGGCCGCCAGGCCGGAGCCGAGGCCGACCGTGGTCCAGCCGGCCACGACCGCCCGGTGTTCCTCCGATCCGATCCCGTAGCGTTTCACGGCCGCGCGGGCGGTGGCCCGGGCGAAGGCGGCGAAGGTGACGGAGTTGCCGAGCGTGCCGCTGGTCAGGGTGTCGTACCAGATCTGCCCCGGCGCCTCCCACGCGTTGCCGCCGAGGGCCTCGGCGACCAGGTAGAACGCCCGGTTCGGGATGCCGGAGTTCAGGTGCACCCCGCCGTTGTCGTCTTCGGTCTCCACGTAGCCGGCCATGCTGTCCGGTTGCGGGTCTCGGCCGAGCAAATCGTCGTTGTAGGCGGTGCCGGGTGCCTTCATCGACCGCAGGGCGACCCCCTGCACCTGGTCGGTGAAGAGTCCCTCGCCGATCAGCCAGCCGGCCTCGGCCGTCGACTGGCCCCGCGCGTGCTGTTCGACGAGCGAGCCGAACACGTCGGACATCGACTCGTTGACGGCCCCGGACTGGCCCTGGTAGGTGAGATTCGCGGTGAACTGGGTCACACCGTGGGTGAGCTCATGCCCGATCACGGTCAGCGACGCGGTGAACCGGTTGAACACCTGGCCGTCACCGTCGCCGAAGACCATGCGTTCGCCGTCCCAGAAGGCGTTGTCGTAGTTGCGCCCGTAGTGAACGGTGGCGTCGAGGGACAGCCCGCGGCCGTCCACCGAGTCCCGCTGGAAACGGCTCCAGAACAGGTCGTGCGTGCTGCCGAGCCCGTCCCAGGCCTCCTGGACCGTGACGTCGGGCACGGGAGGATGCCCCTCGGACCGCACCAGGCGACCCGGCAGGCGCTCGAGGCCGGCGGCATCCGACACGCTGCGGTCGATCCGACCCGGCACCCGCGCCGGCCCGCCGCCTCGCACGTCGGGCCGGTGGGGCGGATGCGCCACCTCGCGGTGGGTGCGCAGCGGGGAGTCGCGGAGCAGGGACTGGCGGGCCGCCTCGGCGGCCGCGGCGAACCGCGGGTCGTCGAGCCGGGCGAGCCGCACCAGCAGATAGGGCGGGACGATGGCGCATCGGGTCGGGGCGTGCACGCTTCCTGTCATGGCTCGAGTGTGTCACCTGCCGGTGACAGGCGCACCCCTTGCGCCCCCATTGCTCCGGGCACTCGGACGGGGACGCGCGCGCCGCGCTGCCGGTCAGATCGCGGACCAGCCGCCGTCGGAGGCGAGCACGGTGCCGGTGACGTTGGCCGAGTCGTCGCTGGCCAGCCAGGTGATGGCCGCGGCCAGCTGCTCGGACGTCGCTATCGGCGGCACGATCGATTGCAGGATCGGGCCGAGGGCCTCGCCGGCCAGGGCCGACTTGAACGGCGCCTCGATGTTGGTGGCGACCCCGCCGGGAGCCACCGCGTTCGAACGGATGCCTTTCGCGGCATACATGACGGAGGTGTTCCGGGTCAGCCCGATCACCGCGTGCTTGGACGCCGTGTAGGCCACTCCGGCGCAGCCGCCCCGGATCCCGGCCTCCGAGCTCACGTTGACGATCGAGCCTGAGCCGGCCTCGAGCATCCGCGGCAGCACCGCGCGGGTCAGCCGCATCACCGCGGTGACGTTCACCCGGAACACCCGCTCCCAGGTCTCGTCGTCGACCTCGCCGAGGGGGAGGAAACCGTCCATGATGCCGGCCACGTTGGCGAGCACATCGATCCGGGGTCCCGCAGCCTCGACAATCCGCTGCGTCGTCTCCTCGCTGCTCACGTCGCCGGCCACGGTGATGAAACCGAGGTCGGGGAACTCCGCCACCAGCTCGCTGAGGCGATCGGCGACGACGTCGGCGGCGACGACGGTCGCACCCTCCTGGGCGAGCCGGATGGCGGTCGCTCGCCCGATGCCCGACCCGGCCCCGGTGACGATGGCGGTCTTCCCGGCGAAGCGGTCGGCGGAGGGTGCGGCGCTCATCTGGTGCTCCTTTGCTGTGCGCGCCCGCGATGAGCGTGCGCCCCAGTTATAGCACCGGCCTCGGCGGCTGAAAAGACTGCGGCGGATGCGGTCCGTAGACTCGCAGCATGCGTTTCGGAATCGTCATCCTCCCGCAGGACCCGTGGCGGGTCGCCAGGCTCAAATGGGAACGGGCGGAGCAGCTCGGATTCGACCACGCCTGGACCTACGACCACCTGTCCTGGCGCAGTCTGGCCGACCAGCCGTGGCACGCGACCATCCCCACGCTCACGGCGGCGGCCGTCGTGACCGAGCGGATCCGGCTCGGCACCTTCGTCTCCTCACCGAACTTCCGGCATCCGGTGCCGTTCGCCAAGGAACTCGCCACCCTCGACGACATCGCGGACGGCCGCCTGCTCCTCGGCGTGGGCTCGGGCGGCACCGGCTTCGACGCCTCCGTGCTCGGCCAGCCCGGGTACTCTCCGCGCCGGCGCCACGAGCGGTTCGCGGAATTCGTCGACGCGCTGGACGTGCTGCTCCGCCACGAACAGCCCGGCGGCACCGGAACCAGCACCGGCAGCACGGGTATCAGCTTCGTGGGCGAGTGGGCCAGCGCCGTCAATGCCCGGATGGTCGGGGAGCCCCGCCAGCGGCCCCGGCTCCCGTTCGTGATCGCGGCCAACGGGCCGAAGGGGCTGCGCCTGGCCGTGCGGCACGGCGCCGGCTGGGTCACCACGGGAGCCGACGGCGTCAGCGGCGACGACTGGTGGGCCTCGGTCGAACGGCTTGCGGCCCGGCTCGACGAGACCGCCCGCGCCGAGGGGCGCGACCCGGCCACGATCGACCGGTACCTCAACCTCGACAGCGGTGGGTCGTATTCGCTGGCGAGCGTGGCGGCGTTCGACGACGCCGTCGGCCGGGCCGCAGCGCTCGGCTTCACCGATGTGATCAGCCACTGGCCGCGCGCCGACGGCATCTATGCCGGCTCGGAGGCCGTGCTCGACGAGGTGGCCGCGAGCATCCGCCGGCGGCGCACGGCTGCGGCCTGACCGCCTCCGGTCGGGCGTGGGGCGGCCAGCGCCGGCCCGGCGTTCGGACCCTGGTCGAACCCTTTCAGACGGTGAGGGAACAGACCGGTGATTCCTCGGCCGGAGGACGTCGATGAACGCAACCTGGACCTCGCACACGCCCCCGTCGAATTCGACGGAGATTTTTGCCAGATCGCCCTCTGTGGGGCGGTTTTCGGGCGGCTGAGCCCAAAATCTCCGTCGAATTCGACGGGCCGAGCGGATGCCTCGTGCGGCAGGCCCGCGCGGCGGGGGCACCATCCCGGGGTGCCCCTGTGCACCCGTGCGACGCCGAGCGCTCCATTTGTGCCGCTGCGCGCCGGGCGCACCCGGAGCGCAGCGGCGCAGGTGGCGCGCTCGGCGCCGGCGCCGGCGCCGGCGCCG
>NZ_SOFM01000036.1:0-41562 GCF_004402705.1 Cryobacterium mannosilyticum
ACAGCGCCCGATCGCCCGCGCCGACACCAGCCCATCGACATCCGACATGGGACTGAGCGCTGGCCTCGGATCGCCAGCCTCCAATAATCAACAGGCTCTGTACCGCCCGCCCGCTTCTCAAACCTGCGCCACGAGGCGCAGGAAGAGTATCGGCACAGATCCGGACGGTGGACACGGGAGCGCGTGGTTGCCGTCCCAGCCCTATATTCTGGGTGGACGATTCCCGGTGGACGCCGGACTCGTCTCAATCAACGGGAAGGCCACCCATGCTCGAAGTGACCACGCTCCGCTGGGCGCTCACCATCGCCGTCATACTGGGGCTGCTCGCCCTGGACCTGGGTCTCGCTGCTGCACGGCCGCACGAGGTCAAGTTCCGCGAAGCAGTGATCTCGTCGATTCTCTACATTGCCGTGGCCATCGGCTTCGGCCTGGTCTTCGCCGCGCAGGTGGGGTGGGAATTCGGTGCGGAATACTTCGCCGGTTACATCGTGGAGAAAAGCCTCTCCATCGACAACCTTTTCGTCTTCGTAATCATCATGACGACCTTCGCCGTGCCGGCCAAGTACCAGCAGAAGGTACTCATCTTCGGCATCGCGCTGGCCCTGGTCATGCGAGCGATCTTCATCGCGCTCGGTGCCGCATTGCTCTCGCTCTTCTCCTTCATGTTCCTGATCTTCGGTCTGGTGCTGATCTTCACGGCCGTCCAGCTCTACCGGCACCGCGATGTGGACCCGGATGTGCAGGACAACGTACTGGTGCGCGTGGCCCGTCGCGGCCTGACGGTCACCGAAGAGTACGACGGCGGCCGCTTGTTCTCACGCCTGGACGGCCGCCGAGCGGTGACGCCGCTCTTCATCGTGCTGCTGGCCATCGGCAGCACGGACCTCCTGTTTGCGCTTGACTCGATCCCGGCGATCTTCGGGATCACCGACGAACCGTACATCGTCTTCACCGCGAACGCCTTCGCCCTTCTCGGGCTCCGCGCACTCTACTTCCTCGTCAAGGGGCTCCTGGACCGCCTCGTCTACCTCTCCACCGGTCTGGCAATCATCCTGGCCTTCATCGGCGTCAAGCTCGTGCTGCACTGGGGGCATGGCCTCGACGACCGAGTACCGGAGGTCAGCACCAACCTCAGCCTCATCGTCATCGGCGTCGTCCTGACCGTGACGACCGTTGCCAGCCTGGTCAAGGTGCGCCGAGACCCAACCGCACGCGCCCACGCCGGTTCGCTCACGGCGGAGGAACCGAACGATTCCGGCCACTCGAGATGACCGTCTGATCAGCTGGGTCGGGCCGGGCCGCGGGTGATCCCGCGGGCCTCGGTCGCCGATAGCGCCTACGCTGGGGAGGTGCGCAGCATCCTCTTCGATTCCCCCGTCAGCCGGGCCGGCTACCTGTACGCCACCCTGGTCGGCCTGGTCTGGGGCTCCGTCTGGAGCACCGGCCGGGTCGAACGCCGCGGCGGCCTCGTGGTCTTCCGCGGGATGCCGGCCTGGGCCTTCGGTCGCGGCGGTTCCTGCGTGGGCGGCTGCTACCTGACCGACCAGAACGTCACCGACCGGATCCTGAAACACGAGGCCGTGCACAAACGCCAGTGGCAGCGGTACGGGATGGTCTTCCCGCTGCTCTACCTGGTGGCCGGCCGCAATCCGCTCCGGAACCGGTTCGAAATCGAAGCCGGACTCGACAGGGGCGGCTACCTCGCCCAGGGGGAACACAGATGAGTAAGCGAACGATCATCATCACCGGCGCCAGCGACGGCATCGGGGCCGCCGCCGCCCGCAAACTCAGCGCGGACGGCGAGCACGTCGTGATCGTGGGGCGCTCCCCCGCCAAGACGGCGTCGATCGCCGATAACCTCGGCGTGGACTACTTCGTGGCCGACTTCGCCCGGCTGGACGAGGTGCGCACCCTCGCCGCCGAACTGCGGGAGCGCTACCCGCGGATCGATGTCCTGGCCAACAACGCCGGCGGCATCATGGGCACCCGCGAGCTCACCGTGGACGGCCATGAGAAGACCTTCCAGATCAATCACCTCGCCCCGTTCCTGTTGACGACGCTCCTGATCGACCGGCTCAGCGAGAGTTCGGCCACCGTGGTCAACACCTCCAGCGCCGCGAACAGCGTCTTCGGCAAGTTCGACCTCGACGACCTCGACGCGGAGCGTTCCTACTCGCCGAACCGGGCCTACGGGAACGCCAAGCTGGCCAACATCCTCTTCACCCGGGAGCTGCACCACCGCTACCACGACCAGGGCATCTCCGCCGCCGCGTTCCACCCCGGCGTGGTCGCGACCGGTTTCGCCGCCGGCTCGACGAGCGTCATGCGCCTGATCTACCGCACCCCGCTGAAGCGCTTCCTGATGCCGCCGGAGCAGGGCGCCGACACGCTGACCTGGCTGGCCACGGCGACGCCGGGCACCGACTGGATCTCGGGTGAGTACTACGAGAAGCGCGTGGTGCAGAAGGCGAACCCGCAGGCGTACGACCCGGCCCTGGCCGCCGCCCTCTGGGCTCGCAGCGAGGCCATGACCCACGAATCGGCCGCGCCGGTACCGGAGTAACCAACCAGCAGAGGAGAAGGACAATGAGCTACGCACACACCATCACCGTGGATGCTTCATTCGACGAGGCCGTTCGCCTGATCAGGGCCGCCCTGGCCGACCAGGGGTTCGGGGTGCTGTCCGAGATCGACGTGCACGCCACCTTCACCGCGAAACTCGGTGCGGAACAAGCGGATGCGGTGGGTGACTATTTCATCCTCGGCGCCTGCAACCCGCAGCTCGCCAGCCGGGCGATCGCCGCCGACCCGAGCATCGGGGCGCTGCTGCCCTGCAACGTGGTGGTGCGGCGCGCGCCGGGCGCCGCCCAGACCACGGTGCAGGCGATCAACCCGGCCATCATGGTGGAGCTGAGCCACGCGCCGGAGATCAAGGACGTCGCGGCCGAGGCCGACGCCCGCCTGCGGGCTGCGCTCACCACCCTGCTCCCGCCCGTGTGACGCTGGGGCCGCGGGCGTCGAGGCCCTTCGGCAGAACCGGGAACGCCCGGCCTCCGCGAGGAGGCCGGGCGTTCCCGTCAGTGCTACCCGGCGGCTTTGGACTACTCGGCGGCGTAGCCCGCTGATGCCTCGGCCAGCAGGTCTGCCTCGGCCCAGGCCGCGAGGTTCGCCCGGAGCTTCGCACCGAGGTCGGCGTCCACGCTGGTCCAGTAGCCGATGGCCCGCTCGGTGACCTCGGGGCGCTCGACGCCGCTGATGGCGCCGGTGATGGTGTCCAGGAACCGAGCCTTGGCCGCATCGTCGTAGACGTCGCGGTAGAGCGTGCCGGCCTGGCCGAAGTCGCTGTCCTCAGTGCGCAGCCGCGCGGCGGCACGGAGCAGTTCGCCGTCGTTCTCCCAGCCGCCTTCCGCCGCGAGGAGCGGGTCGGCGACGGGGCCGCCGAGCGAGTTCGGAGCGTAGTTCGGCGCCTCCGGGGCGTTGTAGTGGTGGCGCGCCGCGCCATCCTGCGAGTAGTTGTTCACCGGCGCCTTCGGCGCGTTCACCGGCAGCTCGGCGAAGTTGGTACCGACGCGGTAGCGCTGCGCGTCGGGGTAGGAGAAGATGCGCGCCATCAGCATCTTGTCGGGGCTCGCCGCGATGCCGGGCACGAAGTTGGCCGGCGAGAACGCGGCCTGCTCGATCTCGGCGAAGAAGTTCTGCGGGTTGCGGTTGAGGGTGTGCGTGCCGATCTTGACCAGCGGGTAGTCGGCGTGCGGCCACACCTTGGTGATGTCGAACGGGTTGAAGCGGTAGGTCTTGCCGTCTTCGTAGGGCATGATCTGCACCGAGACGTCCCAGGACGGGAAGTCGCCGGCCTCGATGGCGTCGTGCAGGTCGCGGCGGTAGTAGTCGGCGTCGGCGCCGGCGATGAGCTCGGCCTCCGAGCCCTCCATCTCGATGTTGCCCTGGTTGGAGGTGAAGTGGTACTTCACCCAGAAGCGCTCGCCCTCGGCGTTGATCCACTGGTAGGTGTGCGAGCCGAAGCCGGGCATCTCGCGCCAGGAACGCGGCAGGCCGCGGTCGCCCATCAGGTAGGTCACCTGGTGCGCGGACTCGGGAGAGAGGGTCCAGAAGTCCCACTGCATCGTGGCGTCGCGGAGACCGGAACCCGGCAGGCGCTTCTGGGAGTGGATGAAGTCGGGGAACTTGATGCCGTCGCGGATGAAGAAGACGGGGGTGTTGTTGCCGACGATGTCGTAGTTGCCCTCGGTCGTGTAGAACTTCACCGAGAAGCCGCGCACGTCGCGCCAGGTGTCGGGGCTGCCCTGCTCGCCGGCGACGCTGGAGAAGCGCTGGAGCGTGTCGGTGGTGGTGCCGGGCTGGAAGACCGCGGCGCGGGTGTATGCGGAGACGTCACCGGTGACCTCGAACGTGCCGTGCGCCCCGCCGCCCTTGGCGTGGACGATGCGCTCCGGGATGCGCTCGCGGTTGAACTGGGCGAGCTTCTCGACCAGGTAGCGGTCGTGCAGGGCTGTGACTCCGTCGGTTCCAACGGTCAGGGAGTGCTCGTCGCTGGCGACGGGCGTTCCCGTCTGGGTGGTGGTGGGCTTGATAGTCATCGTGCTCCTTTGTTCGACAGCAGTGGTGGTCCGGTAAGAGTGGTGGCCAGTTCGACCTGGCAGGCGGGGCACAGGCCCCAATAGGTCACCTCGGCGGCACGCACTGCGAAGCCGGCGGCGTCGTCGGGCGTCAGGCAGGGTGCCTCGCCGACGGCGCAGTCGACGTCGCGTACGGTGCCGCAGCGGGTGCAGACGATGTGGTGGTGGTTGTCGCCGACCCGGCGTTCGAACAGGGCCGCGGAGCCTGACGGTTCGATCTTGCGGGTGAGCCCGGCGTCGGTGAACGCGGCGAGCACCCCGTAGACGGCCTGGAGCGAGGTGCCCGGGAGTTCGGCGCGCACGACGGTGAACAACCGGTCGGCGCTCGAATGCGGCGCGTCGGCCAGCGCGCGCAGCACGGCCAGGCGCGGCGCGGTGACCTTGAGTCCGGCCGCGCGGATGCTCTCGACGAGCGCGTCCGCGGCGGGAACCGGCGCGGGGCCGGAGGCCTCGGCGCTCGGCTGCGTCACCTCGGTCTGCGTCACCTCGGTCGCCGTCATGTCCCCCACGCTAGCCGTTGTTTTGAATTGCTCAAAATAAGGGCACCCTGCATGAACCCGTGGCTGCATGAACCCATGACAGGGCTCGGAACTCCGGGCTCCGGTTACGCGGCGGAAGGCCCGCCGGCATCGAGCGCCCGGTCGGGGGCGAGCGCGGACTCGTAGACACCCACCACCCGGGTGAGGAAGGCCTCGATGACGACCCGCTCCTCGGGCGAGAGCTCCTGGGTGAGCGAGGCGACTCCGCCGATGACGGGCATCAGCTCGTCCACGGCCTTCGCCACGGAGGCCGCGGCGGGGACGACGACGACCTTCCGCCGGTCGGAGGCGTGCGGATGCCGCTGGGCGTGACCCAGCGTGACCAGGCGGTCCACGACCAGGGTCGTCGCCGCCGTGGAGATGTCCAGGCGCCGGGAGAGCTCGCTCGGGGTGAGCGACCCGGAGACCATCAGGTGCTCCATCGCGGACAGGTCGGTCTGGTTCACCGTGAGCGCGGCGCCGACGTGGCGCTCGAAGTCCCGGGAGAGCGTCACGATCTTGCGCAGTTGATTGCCGATCCCGCCGGAGCGGGGCAGGCCGATGTCATTGACGCCGGAGTCGTTGACGCCGGTCTCGCCTGTTGCGTCTCCGACGCCTCGCGCGGCGTCGGGAGCTGAGTTGCGGCGCTGATCCATAACGGTCATACTAGTGCAAACATAGCTAGGATGCTTAGCAATAAGGCTCATTGGAGGAAAAAGTGATCGCAATCCTGCGGTTCATCACCGGTCGACGCACGGCCTGGCTCGTTCTCGCCGGGACCGCGGTCGCCGTCGGGCTGCTGTTCAGCCTGCTGCCGCAGGACAAGTCAGAGGACTTCCCGACCTCCGGGCTGCCGAGTTCGAGCCAGGCCGCCCAGGTCGACAAGCTCCTCGCGGACTTCCCCTCGGCCAAGCAGACCTCCGCGATCGTGGTGTGGAGCCGGACGGGCGCCGACCTCTCCGCCGCCGACGTCACGGCGATCACCGACCGGGCTGCCGCGCTCGGCGAGCAGTCCACCGCCCCCCGGGCGACGACGCCGAGGTTCAGCGATGACAAGCGGGCCGCCATCAGCGTGGTGCCGCTCGAGGCGAAGAAGGCGACCGCCGACATCGGGAAGACCGCGACGGACATCCGCTCGGCGGCCTCGTCCGACCTCCCGACGGGGCTCACCGCCTACGTCACCGGTCCGGTCGGCTTCCAGTCCGACATCACCAACGCGTTCGCCGGCGCCGACCTCCGGCTCCTCCTCGTCACCGTGATCGTCGTCGCGGTGCTCCTGATCGTCACCTACCGCAGCCCCGTGCTCTGGATCGTGCCCCTAGTCGTGGTCGGCCTGGCCGACGGCCTGTCCACGGTCGTGGTCGGCGCCCTTGCCGGACCGTTCGGCATCGTGCTCGACCCGTCGGTGTCCGGCATCCAGTCCGTCCTGGTCTTCGGGGCCGGCACGAACTATGCCCTGCTGCTGGTCGCCCGCTACCGGGAGGAACTGCTCCGGGCGGAGAACCGCAACGCGGCCATGCTCACCGCCGTGCGCAGCGCCGGACCGGCGATCGCCGCCAGCGGCGGCACGGTGGCGCTCAGCCTGCTCACCCTGCTCTTCGCCGAGCTCTCCGGCAACCGGGCGCTGGGCTTCGCCTGCGCCATCGGCGTCGTCGTGGCCATCCTCTTCGCCCTGATCGTGCTGCCCGCCGCGCTCGTGGTCTGCGGCCGCGGCCTGTTCTGGCCATTCGTCCCCCGCTTCCAGGCCGGCCTCGAGCCGGCCCGCGAGGGCTTCTGGACCCGGCTCGGCCGCGGCGTCGCCCGCCGGCCCGCCCTGATCGTGGTCACCTCGATCGCCGGTATCGGGGCGCTCAGCCTCGGCCTGCTCGGGGCATCCGTCGGCCTCTCCCAGGCCGACCAGCTGCTCGGCAACCCGGAGTCGGTGCAGGCGCAGAAGATCGTCGACCGGTCCTTCTCGGCCGGCCTGACCAGCCAGACCGTCGTCCTGGCCCCGGATGCCGCGGCCGCCGAGGCCGCGGACCTCGCTTCCGCCACGACCGGGGTCGAGGCCGTGCAGCCGGGCGAGAGCGCGAATGGCCGCACCCGGCTGAACCTCTCGCTGGCGAGCGAGCCGGGCAGTGAAGCGACCTTCGGCACCCTCGCCGCGCTGCGCGCCGGCTACGCGGATGCCTCCGGTGCGGTCTCCGAGTCGCTGGTCGGCGGCAGCGATGCCACCGCGCTCGACAACCGCACGAGCGCGCAGGCCGACCAGGACCTGATCATCCCGATGATCCTCGCCATCGTCTTCGGCATCCTGGCCATCCTGCTCCGTTCGCTGGTCGCGCCGGTGCTCCTGATCGTGAGCGTGCTCGCGACGTTCTTCGCCAGCCTGGGCGCCTCCAACGCGATCTTCCAGAACCTGATGGGCTTCCCCGCCTTCAACACCAACGTCGTGCTGTTCGCGTTCCTGTTCCTGGTGGCGCTCGGGGTGGACTACAACATCTTCCTGACCACTCGGGCCAGGGAGGAGGCCCAGCATCACGGCACGAAGGAGGGAATGGTGCGCGCCCTCTCCTCCACCGGCGCCGTCATCACCAGCGCCGGCATCCTGATCGCCGCGGTGTTCGCCGTCCTCGGCGTCCTGCCCGTGGTCGCCCTCACCCAGATCGGCGTGATCGTCTGCATCGGCGTGCTGCTGGACACCCTCGTCGTGCGCACGCTGGTGGTGCCCGCCCTGGTCTTCCTCACCGGCGACCGCTTCTGGTTCCCGTCCCGCCCGGCAGCGCGGGCCCCGCGGAGCTGACCTGGTCGGCCGGAACGTTCGGGCGTCCGGCCGGCCGGCCCCCTGGCCGCACCATCCTCACCGCTCGGGCGGCACCCGATGCTGCCAGCGCAGGCGCCGCTCGAGCTGGGCGCCGAGGGCCAGCAGGGTGGCCTCGCCGCCCGGCCGGCCGATCAGCTGCACGCCCATCGGCAGGCCGTCCCCGGTCTGCAGCACCGGCAGCACGATGGCCGGGAGCCCGGCCACGTTCACCATCGACGTGAACGGGGTGTACCGCACCTGCTGGGCGAAGTTCGCCTCGCCGTCCTCCCGGTCGTACCAGCCCACCGGGCGCGGGGTCATCGCCAGCGCCGGAGTGAGCACGGCGTCGAAGCGGGACAGCTGGCCGATGAACGACCGTTCGTAGGCGGCGAGCGCGGCGAGCGCCTCGGCCAGGGTGCGCGCCGAGAGGGCGCGGCCCCGGCCGACGAGCCACCGGGTGAGCGGCTCGAGCAGCAGCAGCTCTTCCTCGGTCTCGGCCGGGATGCTCGCGGCCCCGGCCTGCCAGATCGTGCGGAAGGCCGGGGCGTAGCTCTCGTCCGGGGTGAGCGCCGTCTCCTCCAGGCCGTGCCCGATGGCGGCGAACTCGGCGACGGCGAGGTCAAGGGCCGCCATCGCCTCGGGTGCGAGGTCGATCGGGTAGTCACCGTCCCAGGCCGAGGTGGTCATCACCCCGAGCTGGAACCGGCCTTCCCCGCGCAAGGCCGCCGCCAGCAGTGGGGCCTCCTCGCCGGGGGCGCGGAGGGCGAACGGGTGCGACGGATGCCCGCCCCGGGGAGTGATCATCGCGTCCAGCAGCAGCGCGGCATCCGCCACGGTCCTCGCCAGCGGCCCGCCGACGCTGAGGCCGCCGAGCGTGTCGATCCCGGACGCGGCCGGCACCCGGCCGCGGGACGGCTTGAGCCCGACCAGGCCGCATGCCGCGGCCGGAATGCGAATCGATCCGCCGCCGTCGGAGCCGGGGGCGAACGGGAGCAGGCGTGCCGCGACGGCGACCGCCGCCCCGCCGCTCGATCCCCCGGCGCCGAGGTCGGGATTCCAGGGGTTGCGGGCAGGGGCGGCCGCCAGGCTCTCGGTGTAGGCGGGCAGGCCGAACTCCGGAGTGTTGGTCTTGCCGAGGCTCACCCCGCCGGCCGCGTCGAGCGCGGCCACGAGGTCGTCGGACTCCGCGGGAACGAAGTCCCGCATCAGCCGGGATCCGAACCGGGCCGGCACCCCGGCGCGGAGCTGGAGGTCCTTGTCGGCGAATGGGAGTCCCCAGAGCGGCGCCGTCTGCGGCACGTGCTCTTCGATGTGACGGGCCCGCGCCTGCGCGGCCTCCGCGGTGACGGTGACGAACGCGCCGAGGGCGGGGTTGGCCGCCTCGATCCGGGCCAGGTAGTGCCGGGTCAGCTCGGAGGGGCTGAACTCGCCGCGCTGCAGGGCCTGCCATTGCTCAAGGGCGGTCAGTTCGTGTGGCTCGGTCATGCCGGTCAGGCGCCGATTCCGGTCAGGAGGGCCTGGAACGCCCGGGGCGCAGCGGTGAGCACCGAACGCGCCGCCCAGGTGCCGGCCCAGTGTGCGACCTGAGCCACGTTGATGATCTCGTACTGCACGACGGAGCCGGAATCCTCCTCGAGCACCCGGTACTCGCCGCGGTACCACCAGCTGCCCTGCACCACGATCAGTCGCTGCGCCGGGTCGGAGAGGAACCGGCCGCCGGCCCCGGCGCGGGGCTCGAGTGCCCGCAGCAGACGCGGGTAGACAACGGTCGGGGCGGCGTCGAGGTGGCCGGCGAAGGAACGCAGTACCGTGTGCCGCTCGGGCAGGTCGAGGGGGGCATCGGTCATCCCTCGACTGTACGCGGGCCGACTCGCTAGCCTGAAACCATGAGAAACAGAGTGTTCAACCCGATCGGAACCGTCGCCCTCGTCACGGGGGCCTCGAGCGGGCTGGGTGCCGGTTTCGCGCGCGAGCTTGCCGAGCGCGGGGCCGACCTCGTGCTCACCGCCCGGCGCCAGGACCGTCTCGAAGGCCTGGCCGTCGAACTGGCCGAGAAGTACGGCACGGTGTCGACGGTGATCCCGCTCGACCTCGCCGCGCCGGGCGCCGTCGCCGAGCTGGTCGCCGACCTGCACACCCGCGGCATCACCGTCGGCACGCTCGTCAACAACGCGGGTTTCGCCACCTACGGCACCCTGGCCGACTCCGACCCGGTGCGGCTCTCCGAGGAGGTTTCGCTCAACGTCACGGCGCTCACCGCGCTCACCCGGGCGTTGCTGCCCGACCTGCTCCAGGCCAGCCGGGCCCACCCGGCCGGCGCCGCCCTGGTGAATCTGGCGAGCACCGCGGCGTTCCAGCCGGTGCCGAAGATGGCCGTCTACGCTGCGACGAAGGCCTATGTGCTCAGCTTCACGGAGGCGCTCTGGTACGAGACCAGGCAGTCGGGCCTCAAGGTCACGGCGATCTGCCCCGGCCCGGTGGACACCGAGTTCTTCGAGGTCGCCGGGCGCAGCGCCGACTCCTACCGGGACCTGCTCACGGTGGCCGACGTCATGCGCACCACGTTCACGGCCCTCGACCGGGCGTCCACCCCGCCGCACGCGGTGAGCGGCCTGCGCAACTCCGTGTTCGCCCAGGTTGCCGGCCGGCTCCCCCATCGCACGGTCGTCACCGTGGTGGGCCGGATGAACCGCTCGGGTCCGACCGCCTGACCCGCGCCGGTCCTACTTGAGGCTCTTCTGCATCAGCACGGTGCCGAGCCAGCGGTCGAACTTGTAGCCGACCTTGCCCATCCGGCCGATCTCCTCGAAGCCGTAGTCGCGGTGCAGCGTGATCGAGGCGTCGGCGCCCTGGTCGGCGATCACCGCGATGATCTCCTTGAGGCCGGCCGTCTTCGACCGGGTGATCAGTTCACCCAGCAGCACCCGGCCGAGGCCCTTGCCGGTGGAGGCCGCGCCGAGGTAGATCGAGTTCTCGACCGTGAACCGGTAGGCCCGCTTCTCTTTCCAGGGGCTGACGAGCGCGTAGCCGAGGATCTGCCCGGCCGGCGACACGGCCACGATGAACGGCATCCCGAGTTTGCCGAGGTAGTAGAACTTGCTCCGCCACGCGGCGAGGGTCATCGGGTCGACGTCGAAGGTCACCGTGCTGTTGGCGACGTAGTAGTTGTAGATCTCGCGGATGTACGGCAGGTCCGTGATCTGGGCGTCGCGCATCGTGTATTCGAACGGGGCCTCGGCCGCCGGCCGCGGCCGGAGGTGCCGGGGCAGCTGTCGGCGCGGCTGGTATTCCTCTTCAAGCACGTACTACTCCTCACCCCGGAAGATTCCAGATTACCCGAGCGACCAGTCCACCGGGGCCGCCCCGGCCGCCACGAGGCAGTCGTTCGCCCGGCTGAACGGCCGGGACCCGAAGAACCCGCGGCGCGCCGACAGCGGGCTCGGGTGCGCGGACTCGATCACGGGCGTGTCGCCGAGAAACGGCCGGGCCTGGCCGGCATCCCTGCCCCAGAGGATCGCGACCAGAGGGCGCCTCCTCGCGACGAGCGCCCGGATGGCCTGCTCGGTGATCCCCTCCCAGCCGCGCCGCCGGTGCGACCCCGAGATCCCCGCCTGCACGGTGAGCACCCGGTTGAGCAGCAGCACGCCCTGGTCGGCCCAGGGCGAGAGGTCGCCGTTGGCGGCCGTGACGCCCACGTCGTCGCGCAGCTCCGCGGCGATGTTCCGGAGGCTCGGCGGCAGCGGGCGCACGTGTCGCTCCACCGCGAAGGCGAGGCCGATCGGATGCCCCGGGCTCGGATACGGGTCCTGGCCGAGGATGAGCACCGACACGGCGTCGAACGGGTCCCGGAACGCCCGGAAGACCGTGCCGGCCGGCGGCAGCCACGGGCGCCCGGCCGCGGTCTCGGCGCTGAGGAACCCGTCCATCGCCGCGACCTCGTCCGACACCGGCTCGAGCGCGCGCGCCCAGCCGGGATCGATCGCGCCGGAGCGGGCGAGCGTCTCCAGCGTTGTCGACGGCACCGGGGAGCGGCTCAGGCGCCGAAGGTGCTGACGAGCACGCCGCCGTCGGCCTGGCTGACCCGCCAGACGCTGCCGGCCCCGACGACGCTGAGGGCGCCGACGCCCACGATCAGGGCCGTGCTCTCGTCGATGGCCAGTCCCCCGTCGATCAGGCCGGCCTCGGTGGCCGCGACGAGCCGGGAGAGCGTTCCCCACTGCGCCGCGTGCACCTCGACCGTGACGTCGAGCAGCCCGATGCCGGGCTCGATGGTGACCTCGTCGAGGCCTTCGGCGGCATCCTGAGCGGTCACCTCGACCCCGCCCATCCGCCAGCCGCCGATCAGGGCACGCTCGGCCGCGATCATGGCGCCCGCGGAGAACCCGAGGTACGGGATGCCGGCGGCCACCTGGCGGCGGATCTCGCCCGCGATCGGGGCGACCGCCGCGAGGTAGGCCGGGGTGAGCCCGCCGCCGATGAGGATGCCGTCGACCTCTGAGACGGCGAGCAGGCCGGCGAGGGCGCCGTGGGCGAGGCTGGTGATCTTCGGTTCGAGCTCGCCCGCGGCGCCGACCGCGGCCACGAGGTTCGCCGCGTGTTCGGCGCCGTCGCCATCGCGCACCGCGATGATCGCGATCCGCGGCGCGGTACGGCCCAGGGCGGCTCCCCGCGCCGCGGCCTCGACCAGGAACGGCCCGTAGACGGCCGCGTCGTGTTCGGGCGTCCAGCCGCCACCGACCAGGTGCACGCTCACGCGAGGACTCCCTCGACTGCGACGAGGGCGGCGGCGACGGGGACGGTCACGGAGGCGTCCGGGGCCACCACGGGCAGCGACGACCACGGGAAGACGATCCAGCGGTCCGTCTCCCGCCAGGTGTAGTCGGGGACGAGCACCGTCCGCGGCTTCGTGTAGAGGGTGGCCGTGCGCACCTCGGCCGCGCATTCGCGCAGCAGATCCACGACGAGCGCGAGGGTGTGCCCGGAGTCGGACACGTCGTCGACCAGCAGCACGCGCAGCCCGGCGAGCGCCGGGGCGTCGAGCATCGGGCCGGACAGGACCGGCTCCGGCAGCCGCTCGTCCACGCCGGTGTAGAACTGCACGTTGATGCTGCCGCAGTTCTTGGTGCCGAGGGCGTAGGACATCGCGCCCGCGAGCAGCAGGCCGCCGCGGGCAATGGCGATCACGACATCCGTCTGGTAACCGCTGGCCAGAACCTCCGCGGCCAGCGTGCGGGCCGCGTCGGCGAAGACGTTCCAGTCGAGGACTTCTCGTTGAATCCCGGTCAGGTCTGTGCCTGCGTCATGCGCGTCGAATGCCATCTGCCAATGCTAGGTCACGAGCAGGTCACGGGAGGTGCCGCTCCTCATGGCCGTTGTAGAGCGACAGGGGCCGGATGAGCGCGTTCGCGGCGGTCTGCTCGATGATGTGGGCGGTCCAGCCGGTGAGCCTCGCCGCCACGAAGATCGGCGTGAAGGTGAGGGTGTCGAAGCCCATCAGGTGGTACGCCGGGCCCGACGGGTAGTCGAGGTTGGGCAGGATGCCCGTGCGGGCCTCCATCGCCGCGGCGAGGGATCCGTAGAGCTCGAGCAGGTCGGGCCGGCCGAAGTGCTCGATCAGGGTGAGCAGGGCCGTGTACATGGTCGGCACCCGGGAGTCGCCGTGCTTGTAGACCCGGTGCCCGAAGCCCATCACCTTGTGCTTGGCGTCGAGGGTTCGGTTCAGCCAGGCCTCGGCCCGCTCCCCCGCGCCGGGGCCGGCACCGATCTCGTCGAAGATGTGCATGACGGCCTCGTTCGCGCCGCCGTGCAAGGGGCCCTTGAGCGCGCCGATCGCGCCGGTGATCGCGGAGTGCAGGTCGGACATCGTCGAGGTGATCACGCGGGCGGTGAACGTGGAGGCGTTGAACGAGTGCTCGGCGTACATGATCATCGACACGTCGAAGGCCTCGACGACGATGAGCTCCGGCACCTCGCCGAACGCCATGAACAGGAAGTTCGCCGAATAGCCGAGGTCGTCGCGCGGCTCGATCAGGTCCAGTCCGTGCCGGCGGCGCTGGTCGTAGGCGACGATCGACGGCATCTGCGCCCACAGGCGCAACCCCTTCGCCCGGTTGGCCTCCGGCGACGAGTCGTCGACCTGGGGGTCGCCCGCGCCGATCAGGCTCACCGCGGTGCGCACGACGTCCATCGGGTGCGCGGTCACCGGCAGTTCGTCGATGACCCTGCGCACGGCGGGCGCCAGGTGCCGCAGCGACCGCTCCTGCTCTTCGAAGTCGGCCAGTTCGTGCTCGGTGGGCAGTTCCCCGTTCCAGAGCAGGTAGGCAACCTCCTCGAAGCTGCGCTGTGCGGCCAGCTCCTGCACGGGGTAGCCGCGGTAGAGCAGTGAGTTGGAGTCCGGATTCACCTTGGACACGGCGGTCCTGTCGACGACAACCCCCGCGAGGCCCTTGAAAACCGTTGGTTCGTTCTGAGTCATGACGCTCCTTTGCGTTTCTACGAGGGAAGGTTCGGGTTGAGGGTGAAGTTGAACACCCCGGAGTCGAAGTGGTTGTAGGCCGGGTAGTCGAGCAGTTCGTAGAGTTCCGCCCGGTGCTGCATCTGCGGCAGGAGCGAGGTCAGCGATCCCTCCGCCTCGATGGTATCGAGACCGCGCTCCGCCGCGCCCATGGCCAGGCGCAGGAGCGAGACGGGGAAGATGACGATGTTCATCCCCACGTCGGCAAGCTGCTTCACGGTGAACAGCTCGCCTTTGCCGAACTCGGTCATGTTCGCCAGGATCGGCACGTCGACCGCGGCTCGGATCGCGGCGAACTCGGCCAGCGACGCCATCGCCTCGGGGAAGATCGCGTCCGCGCCGGCGTCGACGAGCTTCTTCGCCCGGTCGACGGCGGCGGCCAGGCCGTCGACGGCACGGATGTCGGTGCGCGCCATGACCAGGAAGTTCGGGTCCCGCCGCGCGTCGACCGCCGCGCGGATGCGCTTGGCGGCCGTTGCGTCGTCGACGACCTGCTTGCCGTCGAGGTGCCCGCACCGCTTCGGGTTCACCTGGTCCTCGATGTGCATCCCGGCCAGTCCCGCGTCTTCGAGGGTCTGGATCGTGCGCGCCACGTTCATCGGCTCGCCGAAGCCGGTGTCGGCGTCCACGATGGTGGGAAGGTCGGTCATCCGGCTGATCTGCTGGCTGCGCCCGGCGACCTCGGTGAGGGTGGTCAGGCCGATGTCGGGCAGGCCGAGGTCGGCCGACAGCACCGCCCCGGAGATGTACACGCCCTCGAACCCCTTGGCCGCGATCAGCCGGGCCGAGAGCGGGTTGAACGCGCCGGGGAAACGGAGCAGCCGGCCGGAGGCGAGCGCCGCCCGGAAGTCGGCGCGCTTCTGGGTGGGGGTGACGGCGGAGTAGAGCATCAGAAGATTCCGTTCGGGGTGGGGAGGGAGGTGAGCAGGCCGTTGGCGGCCACGATGGTGAGCTCGCCGAGTTCGTCGGCGGTCAGGCTCGGCAGTCGTTCGGCGGCGCTGAGGAAGCGCACGATCTCGCCCTCCTCCAGCACGCCGGCGGCGAGCACACGGAACTTGTCGACGTACTCGGCGCGGCCGAACGGCCGGGCGCCGAGCGGGTGCGCGTCGGCGACCGCGAGCTCGTCGACGATGCGGCTGCCGTCGCTGAGCCGGATCTCGACCCGGCCGCCGAAGGCCTTCTCGGCCGGGTCGAGGGAGTGGTACCGGCGGGTCCATTCCGCGTCTTCGGTGGTGGTGACCCGGTTCCAGAGGGCGACGGTGTCGGCGCGGCCGGCGCGCTCGGGCCGGTAGGAATCCCCGTGGTGCCAGCTGCCGTCCTGGAGGGCCACCGTGAAGATGTACGGGATCGAGTGGTCCAGGGTCTCCCGGCTGGCGGTCGGGTCGTATTTCTGGGGGTCGTTCGCCCCGGAGCCGATCACGTTGTGGGTGTGGTGGCTGGTGTGGATGACGATGGATTCCACATTGGCCGGGTCGGCCAGTTCGGGGTGCTCGCGGTGGAGCTTGCGGGCCAGGTCGATCAGGGCCTGGGCCTGGTATTCGGCCGAGTGCTCCTTGGTATAACTGTCCAGGATCGCCCGCTTCGCCTCGCCCGCGCCGGGCAGGGACACCTCATACGCGGCATCCGGCCCGTCGAGCAGCCAGGCGATCACGCCGTCCTCGCCCTCGTAGATCGGCGTCGGGCTGGTTTCGCCCCGCATCGCGCGGTCGACGGCTTCGACCGCCATCTTGCCGGCGAAGGCCGGCGCGTAGGCCTTCCAGCTGGAGATCTCCCCCTTGCGGGACTGCCTGGTCGCGGTCGTCGTGTGCAGGGCCTGGCCGACCGCCTGGAAGATCGTCGCCGGGTCGAGGCCGAGCAGCGTGCCGATTCCGGCCGCGGCCGACGGGCCGAGGTGGGCGACGTGGTCGATCTTGTGGGCGTGCAGGCTGATCGCCTTGACCAGGTCGATCTGCACCTCGTAGCCGGTCGCGATCCCGCGCACGAGGTCGCGCCCGGTCAGTCCGCGGGCGGTGGCGAGGTGCTGGGCCACGGCGACGACCGGCGGGATGTTGTCACCGGGGTGCGAGTACTCGGCGGCGAGGAACGTGTCGTGGTAGTCCAGTTCGCGCACGGCCACGCCGTTCGCCCAGGCCGCCCACTCCGGGGACACCCGGCGCGAGCGCTGTTCGCCGAACACGGTCGACCCCACCCCGTTGAACGACCGCGGATGGGCCAGCGCCTGCGAGCGGGCGGCGACCACGGGCCGCCGGGTCAGGGAGGCTGCGGCGACGGCGGCGTTGTCGATGACCCGGTTGATGATCATCTCGGTCACCTCCTCGGAGACCGGCACCGGGTCGGCGGCGCACTCGGCGATCTTCCAGGCGAGCTGATCGGTGCGGGCCAGGTTCTCATCGCTGCGGTGAACACGAACGTGGTGCTGTTGCACGGTGGTTCCTTTCGGTTAGGCGACCGGGCCGGTCGGCTGCCCCTGGATCGCCGCGAGGACGTTCGTGAGGCTCTGCTGGAGGTGGACGTGGGTGGCGTGGGCCGCCAGCGAGGTGTCGCCGGCGATGATCGCGTCGATGATGAGCAGGTGCTCGGCCGCCGCGGCGCGAAGCCGGGCCGGGTTTCCCCTGGCCAGGCGGCGGATGCGGGCCAGGTGGGTGCGCACGTTGGCGAGCGCGCCGACCAGGAACGGGTTGGCGACGGCCTCGTCGACGGCATCGTCGAACTCGTCGATCAGGTCGTAGTAGCGGTGCAGGCCGGTCTCGCCCTGGGCCAGCAGCTCGGGGGCGGCGAGGAACTGGTCCCGCAGCGCCAGGAAGACGGCAGGGTCGCGGCGGTCGGCGGCGATCCGGGCGGCGTGCTCCTCGAGGGCCCGGCGCACCTCGTACAGTTCGCGGATGCTGTCCACCGACATCTCGGTGACCATGAAGCCCCGGCCGGGCCGGCCGGCGACGAGGCCGTCGGCGATCAGCCGGGCGATGGCGGCGCGCAACGGCGTGCGCGACACTCCGATCCGGGCCGATTGCTCGATCTCGAGCAGCCCGGTGCCCGCGGGCAGGATCCCGTCCAGGATCTCCCCCCGCAGCTGCCGGTAGGCGCGCTCGCTGGCGCGTACTGGTGCGGTGGTCCCCGCCGTTGGGGTTTCTGTATACACAAACCACATGTTATTCCCTTTGAGGGGGTTTTATGCAAGACTTCGAGCATTCTATGTATACATAGGAGCTTCAATGGGGAGGTTCACAATGACACGCGACTCAACCGTCGGTTATCACGAGACGTGGCAGCGGAGCATCGACGCCGACACCCGCGCCGAATTCTGGCTCGAGGCCGCGCAGGCCGTCGACTGGATCACGCCGCCGCGGATCGCCCTCGAGGAGCGCTCCCCCGGAACCTGGCGCTGGTTCCCGGACGGCGAGCTGAACACGAGCTATAACGCCCTCGACCGCCATGTCCTCGCCGGGCGGGGCGCCCAGACCGCCGTGATCTACGACTCCGCGATGTCGGGCACCCGGATCCGGATCAGCTACCTCGACCTCCTCTGCCGGGTGTCCCGCTTCGCCGGCGTACTCAGGGAGAACGGCGTCGGCCGGGGCGACCGGGTGATCGTCTACCTGCCGATGATCCCGGAGGCCATCGTCGCGATGCTGGCCTGCGCGCGAATCGGCGCCGTGCACTCCATCGTCTTCGGCGGCTTCGCCGCGAGCGAGCTGGCCGTGCGCATCGACGACGCCCGGCCGACCGTGATCGTGACGGCATCCGGCGGCCTGGAGCCCGGCCGCGCGGTCGAATACCTGCCCCTGGTGCAGCGAGCCCTGGCCCAGAGCGCCGGTTCGGTGCGCACGGTGATCGTGCGCGACCGGGAGATGATCCCCGGCAGTGCGGCCGACTACGCCGGCGCCGACGGCGTCGCCTGGCTGGACTGGGCGACCGAGGAGGCCAAGGCCACGCCGGCCGACCCGGTGGCCCTCCGCTCCGAGGACCCGCTGTACATCCTCTACACGTCCGGGACGACGGGCAACCCGAAGGGCATCGTGCGCGACAACGGCGGCCACGCCGTCGCGCTGGCCTGGTCGATGCGCAACATCTACGCGGCCGGGGCCGGCGACGTGTTCTGGGCCGCCTCCGACGTGGGCTGGGTGGTCGGCCACTCGTACATCGTCTACGCCCCGCTGCTGGTCGGGGCGACCACCGTGATCTACGAGGGCAAGCCGATCGGGACCCCGGACGCCGGCGCGTTCTGGCGCGTGGTCGAGGACTACAGGGTGAAGGTCCTGTTCACCGCGCCCACCGCGATCCGCGCCATCCGCCGGGTCGACCCGGAGCTGCGCGAACTCGAGAAGTACGACGTGTCCAGCCTGCACGGCCTGTTCCTGGCCGGTGAGCGCCTCGACCCGGAGACCTACCACTGGGCGAACGACGGCCTGCACTGTCCCGTCGTCGACCACTGGTGGCAGACCGAGACCGGCTGGGCGATCTGCGCGAACCCGCGCGGCATCGCCGAGCTGGAGACGAAGCCGGGTTCGGCCACCTTCCCGGTGCCCGGTTACGACGTCGTCATCCTCGATTCGAAGGGCAGACCGGTCAGCCGGGTCGGCAAGGACGGCAACATCGCCATCCGGCTGCCGCTGCCGCCGGGCAACCTGCTCGGCATCTGGGGCAGCGAGGAACGCTTCGCCAGCGCCTACCTCTCCGCCTTCCCCGGTTTCTACGCCACCGGGGACTCCGGCCACTTCGACGACGACGGCTACCTCTACGTGATGGGCCGAACCGATGATGTGATCAACGTGGCCGGCCACCGGCTCTCCACCGGCTCGCTCGAGGAGGTGCTCACCCTGCATCCGGCGGTCGCCGAATGCGCGGTGCTCGGTGTGCACGACCCGCTCAAGGGCCAGCGCGCCGCCGGTTTCGTCACGCTGAAGGCCGGCGCGACGATCGACCATGACACCCTCGCCACGGAGCTCGTCGCCCTCGTGCGCGAGCATGTCGGCCCGGTCGCCGCGTTCCGGGACGTGACCATTCTCGACCGACTGCCGAAGACCCGATCGGGCAAGATCCTGCGCAAGACCATCCGGCAGATCGTCGACGGCGAGCCGTACACGGTGCCGCCCACCATCGAGGACCCGGCCACCCTCGACGCCCTCACGCTGGCCGTGCACGGCGCGGCCGGCGCCCCCCAGGCCACCCCGTAGCATCCGTCACCAGCCTCACTGGAGCAAAGGAGCCCCATGCAGGAAACAACGAAAGACGCCCTCCCGGATGGTTCGTCGCCGACGACCATCGACTACGTCGCGTTCGAGCAGACAGCGGGCTTCCGCAACCTGAGGCACAAGCGGCGCAGCTTCGTTCTGCCGCTCGCGGCGATCTTCCTCATCTGGTACTTCGCGTTCGTGCTCGTCGCCGCCTACCTGCCCGACGTGATGGCCATCCCGGTCTTCGGCCGGATCAACCTCGGCCTCGTCCTCGGCCTCGGCCAGTTCGTCACGACCTTCGCCATCACGATGTGGTACGTCTCCTACTCGAACCGCGTCCTGGATCCCCTCGGCCAGTCTCTCCGCACCGAACTCGAAGGGCTGGACCGGAAATGAGCTCCACCATCATCGCGCAGTCGCTCGCCGCGCAGGCGGCCCTCGCCGTCAAACCGGTCGAGAACAACCCCGTCCTGAACATCTCGATCTTCCTGGCCTTCGTGGCGGTGACCCTGATCGTGGTCATCCGCGCCGGGCGCAACAACAAGACCGCGGCCGACTATTACACCGGCGGCCGCTCCTTCACCGGACCGCAGAACGGCTTCGCGATCGCCGGCGACTACCTCTCCGCCGCCTCGTTCCTCGGCATCGTCGGGGCGATCGCGGTCAGCGGGTACGACGGGTTCCTCTACTCGATCGGCTTCCTCGTCGCCTGGCTCGTCGCACTGCTGCTGGTGGCCGAACTGATGCGCAACACCGGCAAGTACACGATGGCGGATGTGCTCTCCTTCCGGCTGAAGCAGGGCCCGGTGCGAGTGGCGGCGGCCACGACCACCCTGGCCGTGTGCTTCTTCTACCTTCTCGCCCAGATGGCCGGCGCCGGCGGCCTGGTCTCGCTGCTGCTCGGCATCAACGACAAGCTCGGGCAGTCCGTCGTCGTCACCGTCGTCGGCGGCCTGATGATCCTCTACGTGCTGATCGGCGGGATGAAGGGCACCACCTGGGTGCAGATCATCAAGGCGTTCCTGCTCATCATCGGCGCCTTCGCGATGACGATCTGGGTGCTCGCGATCAACGGCTTCAGCTTCTCCGCGCTGCTCGACACGGCCGTCGCCGCCTCCACGAGCACCCCCGGCACGGCCATCCTGGTCCCCGGGCTGAAGTACGGCACCAACCCGCTGGACTTCATCTCCCTGGCCATCGCCCTCGTGCTCGGCACGGCGGGACTGCCGCACGTGCTGATGCGCTTCTACACGGTCCCGACCGCCAAGGAGGCCCGTCGCTCCGTGGTCTGGGCGATCTGGCTGATCGGCGCGTTCTACCTGTTCACCCTGGTGCTCGGGTTCGGTGCGGCCGCGCTCGTCGGAGCCGACACCATCCTCGCCGCCCCCGGCGGCGTGAACTCGGCGGCGCCGCTGCTCTCGCTCGCACTCGGCGGGCCGATCCTTCTCGGCTTCATCTCGGCGATCGCGTTCGCGACGATCCTGGCCGTCGTGGCCGGGATCACGATCACGGCCGCCACCTCGTTCGCGCATGACATCTACATGAGCGTCATCCGGAAGGGCAAGGGAGACCCCGACAGCGAGGTCAAGGTGGCCCGTCGCACGGTGGTCGTCATCGGCATCCTCGCGATCGCCGGCGGAATCGGCGTGCAGGGGCAGAACATCGCCTTCCTGGTCGCCCTCGCCTTCGCGGTCGCGGCGAGCGCGAACCTGCCGACCATCCTCTACTCGCTGTTCTGGCGCGGCTTCACCACCCGCGGCGCGGTCTGGAGCATGTACGGCGGCCTCGGCGCCACCGTGGTCCTGATCGTGTTCTCGCCGGTCTTCTCCGGCACGCCGACCTCGATGTTCGGCGACGCGGTCAACTTCGCCTGGTTCCCGCTGAGCAACCCCGGCATCGTGTCGATCCCGCTCGGCTTCTTCCTCGGCTGGCTCGGGTCGGTCACGAGCGATACGAAGGAAAACCCGCTCCTCGCCTCCGAGATGGCGGTGCGCTCGCTCACCGGCCACGGCGCCGAGAAGGCGGTCGAGCACTAACCGCGCCGGCACGCCTCACCCGCACCGCTGCTCCCCTCGGCTGGCCCCCAGTCGGGGGGAGTACTGTCGTCCCCGGGTTAGAGGGCCAGGTCATTCGCCTGCGCCGAGCCCACGATGAAACACTGGAGAAGATCCCCATGAAAGCTGCGCGCTTCTACGGCCGGGAAGACGTCCGAATCGAGAACATCGAGGAACCGTCGACCCGCAGCGGGACGGTGAAGATCGCCGTCGCCTGGTGCGGCATCTGCGGCACCGACCTGCACGAGTACCTCGAAGGCCCGATCTTCATCTCCGCCCCGGGCCACCCGCATCCGCTCTCGCACGAATCCCTCCCGGTCACCATGGGCCACGAGTTCTCCGGCACCATCGAAGAGGTCGGCGAGGGTGTCACGGGACTCGCCGTCGGCGACAACGTCGTCGTGGAGCCGTACTTCGTCTGCGACGAATGTCCCCCCTGCACGGCCGGCAACTACCACCTGTGCGAGAAGATGGGCTTCATCGGCCTCGCCGGCGGCGGCGGAGGCCTGAGCGAGAAGGTCGTCGTCGACCAGCGCTGGGTGCACCCGATCGGCGACATCCCACTGGACGAGGCCGCCCTGATCGAGCCTCTCTCGGTCGCCCACCACGCCGTGATCCGCAGCGGCGCGAAGGCCGGAGACGTCGCCATCGTCGGCGGCGCCGGGCCGATCGGCCTGCTGACGGCCGCCATCCTCAAGGGCATCGGCGTGACCACGATCATCTCCGAGCTCAGTGCCGCCCGCAAGGCGAAGGCGCTCTCGAGCGGCGTCGCCGACTACGTGATCGACCCGACCGTCGAGGACCTCAAGGCTCGCGTGCTGGAGATCACCGGCGGCATCGGCACCGATGTGGCGTTCGAGTGTGCGGGCGTCAACGCCGTTCTCGACACCATGCTCGACGCCCTGCGCCCGGCCGGAGTGCTCGTCAACGTCTCGATCTGGGGCCACCCCGCCACCGTGGACATGCAGAAGATCGTCCTGAAGGAGATCGACCTGCGCGGCACCATTGCCTACGTGCGCGACCACGAGGAGACCGTTGCCCTGGTGCAGTCGGGCACGATCGACCTGAAGCCGTTCATCACGGGCCGGATCGCCCTGGACGATCTGATTTCGCAGGGCTTCGACACCCTCGTCAACCACAACGACACCGCGGTGAAGATCATCGTCCACCCGTAGTCGCACACCCGTAGTCGCACACCGGTAGTCGCACACCGGCGGCCGGCCCCCTGCCGGAGGACTCAGCCCTTCGGCAGGAGCGGCCCCCGAGCGACCCGGGTCGGCGCAGCCTGGGCGACCGGCTTGATCGTGATCAGGTCCAGGTTGACGTGGGCCGGGCGTTCGACGCTCGACACGATCGTCTCCGCGATGTCCTCCGCGACGAGCGGATTCGGAACCCCGGTATACGCCGCAGCGGCCTTCTCCACGTCGCCGCCGAACCGCACGAGTCCGAATTCGTCGGTCTTGACCATCCCGGGGGCAACCTCGATCACCCTGATCGGTTCGCCGTTGAGTTCGAGTCGCAGCACCTCCATCAGCGCGTGCGCGGCGAATTTCGCCGCGTTGTAGCCGCCCCCGCCGAGGTAGGCGACGTGCCCGGCGATCGAGGTGACCGTGACGATGTCGGCCGAACCGGCATCCGCGCGGATCGCGTCCCGGAGCAGCGGCAGCAGCGCGCTCGTGACCCGTTTGACCGCGAGCACGTTGATCTCGAACATCCAGGCCCAGTCGTCGATCGACGAGTTCTCGACACTGTCCAGCCCGAGCGCGCCGCCCGCGTTGTTGACGAGCGCGTGCACCGGCCCGGATGCCGCGAGGAAGTCGCGCAGGGCGTCGACGTCCGCCTGGCTGGTCAGGTCGGCCGTGAACACCGCCGCCCC
The DNA here is from genome assembly GCF_004402705.1 of Cryobacterium mannosilyticum. Taxonomy (NCBI): domain Bacteria; kingdom Bacillati; phylum Actinomycetota; class Actinomycetes; order Micrococcales; family Microbacteriaceae; genus Cryobacterium; species Cryobacterium mannosilyticum. Next base: position 23,556 of record NZ_SOFM01000036.1, read on the forward strand.
GGTCTCCGCGGCGAGCACGGCGAGGCGGTCGGTCCGGCGGGCGACACCGACGACATCCCATCCTCGTTCACGGAACAGGCGCACCGTGGCGGCCCCGATTCCCGAGCTGGCACCGGTGACAACGACTCTTCTTGTACCCATTCCCCCATTCTGCTGGGACAATGGCTCTAATGAGTGCACGAGTCGCCGGCAGGCCCCATGTCAAGAAGCGGCGGGTTCCCCTCTGGGACAACGCTCGCTGGATCGCCATCACCCTGGTCGTGATGGGGCACGCGATCCTCAAACTCATCCACGGGTCGGACGTCGCCTACGAGGCCTACCTGTTCATCTACGCCTTCCACGTGCCCCTCTTCGTCGCCGTCAGCGGCTACTTCGCCCGCTCGGGTCCCCCGGGCACGCGGCAGCTGCACCGGCTGATCACCGACGTGGTCTTCCCGTACGTGGTGTTCGAGACGATCTGGACTCTCGTGCGGTGGCTGCTCGGCGGCGAGTTCAACCTTGACTACTCCAGCGCCTCGTGGACGCTGTGGTTCCTGATCGCCCTGCTGGTCTGGCGGCTCATGCTGCCGTTCATGGTGCTGCTGCGCTATCCGCTGCTGGTCGGCATCCTGATCTCGATCGGTGCCGGCTACATACCCTCGATCGACGGCACCTTCGCGCTCTCCCGCACCCTCGGACTGCTGCCCTTCTTCGTCTTCGGCTGGAAGCTGCGCCAGTGGAAGCTCACCGCCCGCTGGCTCGAGCTCGGCGTCGGCGAGGTGTGGCGCTGGCGCGTCGGCGCCCTCACCCTGTTCTCGGCCCTGCTCGGCGTGATCACCCTGAACATCGACGCCCTCCGCACCCTGCAGGTCCGCCAGTTCCTGCTCTACAGCGAGGCCTACCCGACGTTCGGCTACGACCAGCTCTGGGCCGGCGGCATCCGCCTGGGGCTAATCCTCCTCGCCTTCGCCCTGATCATTGCGTTCCTCCTGCTCGTGCCGCGCCGCACCACCTGGTTCACGGCGTTCGGTTCGGCCACGATGTACATCTACATGCTGCACAGTTTCGTGCTCTTCCCGCTCCGCGAATCCGGCGTGCTCGGCGGACCGCAGCCGGTGTGGGTGCTGCCGGCCCTGCTGCTGCTCAGCGTGGGGATCAGCGTGCTGCTGTCCCTCCCGATCGTGAAGCGGCTCTTCCGGCCGATCATCGAGCCGCGGGCACGCTGGCTGTTCCGCAAGCACGAGTCGACGCACACCGGAACGATCGTGCTGCCGCCGATGGATCCGCCGCCCGCCGAACAGTCCTGATCCGGCCGGTTCGATGGGGGCGCCTCGCGTGTGACGCCGTGTTTCACGGGTCGTTGCCACCCCTCCGGGCGGATGCCTAAACTCGCACCCAGAGCGATGGACGGTCCACGCTCGTCGAGGATTATCAGGGAGACCACCTCATGAGCGACAACGCACAGGCCTGGAAGTTCGAAACCAAGCAGGTTCACTCCGGCGCCCGGCCCGACCCCACCACGAACGCCCGCAACACCCCGATCTACCAGACCACGTCCTATGTGTTCAACAACGCGCAGCACGCGCAGAACCTGTTCGCGCTGGCCGAATTCGGCAACATCTACACCCGCATCATGAACCCGACCCAGGCCGTCGTCGAGGAGCGCGTCGCCGCCCTCGAAGGCGGAACCGCGGCGCTGCTGCTCGCGTCCGGCCAGGCCGCGTCGACCTTCGCCGTGCTGAACATCGCCGAGGCCGGCGACCACATCGTCTCGTCCAGCTCGATCTACGGCGGCACCTACAACCTCTTCAAGTACACGCTCGCCAAGCTCGGCATCGAGACCACGTTCGTCGAGAACCAGGACGACGCGGCCGAGTGGGCCCGCGCCGTGCGCCCGAACACCAAGCTCTTCTTCGCGGAGACCATCGGCAACCCGAAGATCAACGTGCTCGACATCTCCCTCGTCGCCGGCGTGGCCCATGAGGCAGGCGTTCCGCTGATCGTCGACAACACGATCGCCACCCCCTACCTGATCCGTCCGTTCGAGCACGGCGCCGACATCGTCATCCACTCGGCCACCAAGTTCCTCGGCGGCCACGGCGCGGTCATCGGCGGCGTCATCGTCGACGGCGGCAGCTTCGAATGGTCCAAGAACGTCGCGAAGTTCCCCGGCCTGACCGAGCCCGACCCGTCCTACCACGGGGTCAGCTACACCGGCGCCGTCGGCGACCCCATCGCCTACATCATCAAGGCCCGGGTGCAGCTGCTCCGCGACCTGGGTGCCGCGATCGCCCCGGCGAGCGCCTGGCAGCTCATCCAGGGCATCGAAACCCTGAGCCTGCGGATCGAACGTCACGTGCAGAACGCCCAGGAGATCGCCGAGTGGCTCGAGAACCACCCGGACATCGCCTCGGTCAACTACGCCGGCCTGCCGACGAGCCCCTGGTACGCCGCCGCCAACAAGTACGCCCCGCAGGGTGTCGGCGCGGTGCTCTCGTTCGAGCTCAAGGGCGGGGTGGATGCCGGCCGCGCCCTGGTCGACAACCTCGAGCTGTTCAGCCACCTGGCCAACATCGGCGACGTGCGCTCGCTCGTGATCCACCCGGCCTCGACCACCCACGCACAGCTCACCCCCGAGCAGCAGCTCACGGCCGGAGTCACACCCGGCCTCGTGCGCCTCTCCGTCGGCATCGAGAACATCGCCGACCTCAAGGCCGACCTTGAGCTCGGCCTGGCCGCGGCGCGCGCGGTCGTGGTGGCATCCCGCGCCAACGCCTAGCCCCTGGGTGTCGAATTCGACGGAGATTTTCCGTGATCCGAGGCTGAAACACGGTTTTCCGGGTCAATTCGGCAAAATCTCCGTCGAATTCGACGAGGCTCGGGCCAAGAAAGGTGCGGGACATCGGATGCTGCGCGCGAGTTCGCGCGTAACAATCAGACGGAGGTCCTCGAGGTTCGCCAGAATGGGGGCGTATGGAATGGCAATTCTCGGCAGACACGGTCCCGTCCAGCTTCGTCACTGAAGCCCAGGCGCGCTCGCTCCTCGGCAAGCCCCCGGCGACCGGCGCCTGGCGCGACGGCGACCCCATCGGCTCCCGCCGCTTCCTCGACGTCGGCCCGCTCCGTTTCGAGGCAGGCGGCAGCCTGGGCGCCGTGCGCCTCGCCTTCGAGACCTGGGGCGAGCTCTCCCCCTCCGGCGACAACGCCGTGCTCGTGCTGCACGCGCTCACCGGCGACAGCCACCTGGTCGGCGCCGCTGGCGACGGCCACGTCACGGCAGGCTGGTGGGGCGGCATCGTCGGCCCGGGGCTCGCCATCGACACCGACCGCTGGTTCGTGGTGGCGCCGAACATGCTGGGCGGCTGCCAGGGCAGCACCGGCCCCGCGTCTCTGGCGCCCGACGGCAGCGAATGGGGTACCCGTTTCCCGTACCTCACCATCCGCGATCAGGTGGCCGCGCAGCGTGCCTTGAGCGACCGCCTCGGCATCGACCGCTGGGCCGCCGTCATCGGCGGTTCGATGGGAGGGATGCACGCCCTCGAGTGGGCGATCGGGGCCCCCGAGCGCGTGGCGCGCCTCGCCATCCTCGCCGCGCCGCCGGTGACGACGGCCGACCAGATCGCCTTGAACTCGGTGCAGATCGAGGCGATCCGCTCCGACCCCCTGTTCCGGTCGGGGGACTACTACGACGCCGACGACGGCGACGGTCCCACCCGCGGCCTGGCCCTCGCCCGCCGGATGGCCCTGCTCAACTACCGCAGCCCCGCCGAGCTCAACCTCAGGTTCGACCGCGGCTGGCAGAGCGAGATCAGCCCGCTGGGGGCCGGCGGCCGGTTCGCGGTCGAATCCTATCTCGACTTCCACGGCAACAAGTTCACCCGCCGGTTCGACGCCAACAGCTACGTCACACTCGTACAGGCCATGGACTCGCACGACGTCGGCCGCGGTCGCGGCGGTGTCCCCGCAGCCCTCAGCCGGGTGACGGCCCGCACCGTGGTGGTCGGCATCGACAGCGACCGGCTGTTCCCCGTGGAGGGCCAGCGGCGGATCGCCGAGCACCTTCGGCACAACATCGACGGCGCCGACCCGGTCGTGCTGGAGTCGGGGTACGGCCACGACGGGTTCCTGATCGAGACCGCGGCGATCGGCGCCCAGCTGGGCCGGCTCCTCGACTGACCTCGACGGGGCCGTGACGGGGCCGTGACGGCTGCCGAGGGGTTGACAGCCGCGGCGTTCAGGGAAAGGTTGAAAATCGGGTGATTCCCCCGAGAGGATGGCCGCCATGAAACCCGCCTACGTCGTCATGCTGGTGCTCGGAACGGTGTTCTCGCTGATCGGATTGGGCATGCTGACCGGGGGCGTTGCTGCCACGGTGGCGAGTTCGCAGCAGGCGGACAACGGTTTCTTCAGCGCGCCGGCCGCCTCATTCTCCGCCGACTCCTACGCGCTCACCTCGCCGAGACTGGACGTCGCCGGCACGTCCGGGATCCCGGCCGGTGTCGCCAGCATCCGCCTGGAGGCCACGAGCACCGGCGGCGACGTGTTCATCGGCATCGCACCGCAGGCCGAGGTGGACCGCTACCTCACGGCGGTGCACCACACCGAACTCGTGGACGTGAGCTTCTCCCCGTTCCGCACGGAGTACCGCGATGTCCCCGGCACGGCGCGGCCCGTCCTCCCCGGCGACCAGGGCTGGTGGACGGTGTCGGCTTCCGGGCCGGGAACGCAACAGGTGGTCTGGGACGTGCAGCCCGGCACCTGGGCCGTCGTCGTGATGAACGCCGATGCGAGCCCCCGCGTGGCCGTGCAGCTGCGCGCCGGCGCCCGGCTGGGCCTGCTCGGGCCGCTCGCGATCGGGCTGGTGATCGCCGGCATCCTGCTGCTGCTGCTCGGGATCGCGCTGGTCGTGCTCGGGGCCATCGGGCTCGGCCGGGGTACCCCGGTGCCACCCGGTGCTGCGCCGGCCGGCACCCCATTGGCCACCCCGCCGCCCGCACCGCCGGCGTTCGCGTCTGGGCCCGCGCCGCCGGGCCCGATGCCGCCGGCCGTCCCCCCGGTCGACGAATGGCGCACCTACCCGGCCCGGCTGACCGGGGAACCCGATCCGGTGCTGTCGCGGTGGCTGTGGCTGGTGAAGTGGTTCCTGGTCATTCCGCACGTGATCGTGCTGTTCTTCCTCTGGTGCGCCTTCTTCGTCACCACCGTCGTGGCCGGCTTCGCGATCCTGTTCACCGGACGGTACCCCGCGTCGCTGTTCACCTTCAACGTCGGGGTCCTGCGCTGGAGCTGGCGGGTGGCGTTCTACTCCTACTCGGCCCTCGGAACCGACCGGTATCCCCCGTTCACGCTCGCCGCGACGGACTACCCGGCCGATCTCCAGGTCGACTATCCCGTGCGGCTGTCCAACGGACTGGTCCTCGTCAAGTGGTGGCTGCTGGCGTTGCCGCACCTCCTGATCGTTGCGGTCATCACCGGCAGCGCCTGGTCCTGGCGCACCCAACCGGCGGACTGGCCGGCGGGCGCCGGAACCGCTGCCGTCACCGGGCCGTCCCTGATCGGGCTGCTCGTGCTGCTCTCCGGGCTGATCCTGCTCTTCACCGGTCGGCTGCGACGCACCCTGTTCGACCTGGTCCTCGGCCTGGACCGCTGGGTCTTCCGGGTCATGGTGTACACGGCGCTCTTGCGGGACGACTACCCACCCTTCCGACTCGACCAGGGCCCCGACGACCCGCCGCTCCCCGTGGCGCGGCCCTGATGAACGGCCATCGGCACCCGGCCCTCACCCGCCCACCGTTGTTCCGCCGTTGGCTGCTCTGTGTCGGCCTGGGCGAGAGCGTTGGATTCCTGGCCCCGACGCTGGCCGAGTTCGTCACGAGCGACCTGCCCGCGGCCAATGTCCCGGCCCTGGTCGCCGCCGGCGCCGTCGAGGGCGCCGTGCTCGGCTGGGCGCAGGCGCACGTGCTCCGCGACGCGATCCCGGCCCTGTCCCGTGCCGCCTGGGTCGGCGGGACGGCCGTCGCCGCCGCGTTCGCCTGGTTCATCGGTCTGTTGCCGAGCACGTGGGCCCCCGTCTGGTCGGCCTGGCCGACCGGGCTGGTCCTCGGCGCCGCGGCCGTCGCCGGGACGCTCCTGTTGGCGTCGATCGGCTTCGCGCAGTGGCTCGAACTGCGCCGCCACCTCGCGCGCAGCGGCTGGTGGATCCTCGGCAACGCCGCGGCCTGGTGCGTGGGCCTCGGCGTCTTCTTCGCGGTCGCGACGCCGCTGTGGCAGCCGGGCCAGCCCCTGCCGCTGATCGTGGCGATCGGCGTGCTCGCCGGGATCCTGATGGCGGCGAGCATGGCCGCGGTGTCCGGGCTCGTGCTGGTGCGGCTGCTCGGTTCCCAGCCCGCGGACCGCACCAGGACCGACCCGGAGCAGGTCGAGTCGGCCCGATGACCCACAATCGCAGGAACCAGTGTCTCCCGGATCGCGAGAAAACGGGTTCGAGCCGGATATGGTGCTTCATAGGGCATTACGAGGGGTAATCCAGGCGACATGCATCGAATCTTCAAAGAGCGCGACCGCCTCCTGCGGAGAGCCGCCCGGCTGACCGGCCTGGCCGGTTCGGTGGCGGTGCTGGTCGTGATGCTCGTCCCGGGCGGCCTCAGCCTGGACCTGCTCGGCCGCTGCCTGCCGGTGCTCCTCCTCATGGTCGCCGGCCAGTACCTGCTCGGCCGGTCCGGCCGGATACGCTGGGTCATCCTGATCGTGCTCTCCGGAATCGGAATCATTCTCCTGATCGGCTTCTCCGGGCAGGGACCGCCCGGCTTGAACCTGGTCGAGGAGACCGTCATCGGCACCGTGGCGGCGACCGCGACGAGCGCCGTCGCGCTCGTGCTGGTCGTCAGCACCCGCCGGCTGATCCTGCTGTTCGCGTCGTTCGCGGCCACCCTGGCCAGCGTCCTCGCCACCACGATCACCTCCGCCGGGGCGATCGTGCCGCTGGCCATCACGATCTGCGGCTGGTTCGCGATTGCCCTCGCGGGCTGGTGGGTTGCCCAAAGCGTGCCCCGGGTGATGCAGCGCATCGCAGCGATCGGCCGGGCCCACCTGGCCGAACGGCACGCCAGCGAACTGGAGGCCCAGCGCCGCCAGGACGCCAGGCTCCTGCACGACACCGTGCTGGCCACCCTCACCCTGCTCGCCCACTCCGGTGTCGGCGTCAGCCCCGCCGCGCTCCGCCAGCAGGCCGGGGACGATGCCCGGCTGTTGCGGCAGTTGCGCCTGGGCGGCCTGCCGACGCCGCGTCGCTCCGGCGTGTACACCCTCGAGCCGGCCACGGAGTCGACCCTGGGCAGCACCCTGGAATCGGTGAAGCAGCGCTTCGGCAGAATGGGACTGGAGGTGGACTGGCACGGCAGCGGGCAGGTGCTGCTGCCCAGCGATGTCCTCGACTCGTTCCTGCTCGCGCTCGGCGAGTGCCTGGAGAACGTGCGCCGCCATGCCGGGGTCGACCGGGCCGACGTCACGATCTCGGATGACGACACCACCGTGCGCGCCATGGTCACCGACGCCGGGGTCGGCTTCGATCTGCTCGGAGTGAGCGCCGAACGACTCGGCTTCGCCGAATCCGTCGTGGCCCGGCTGCGAGATGTCGGCGGCAACGCCAGGCTGTTCTCCTCCCCCGGTTCCGGCACGACCGTGGTGCTGGAGGTGCCGAAGTGATCGGTCCCGACCTCGTCGACGTCCCGCTGGGCGACCTCCGGGCCGCCGGGGCGAGCCGGAAGGACCTCCGCCTCAAGGAGGTCCAGGAACGCCAGGATCGCCGGCGCACCTTCCGCCGGCCGGAGCGCACCGTCAAGACGACCCGCGCGAACCAGAGCGGCCTGGGTGGCCGCCACCTGGGCATCGGGCTGTCCTTCAGCGGCGGGTTCATCGCACTGTTCCTGTTCTGGCGCTTCATGATCCAATGGTTCGACTACCCGAACCCCCTGCCGAGCCTGGCGGCCTGGACACTGCTGATGGCGACGACGGCGCTCGCGCTGGTCACCGTGCAACAACTGTCGGCGCGGATGCCCGACTGGCTGTTCGCCGCGGCCCTGGCCAGCGGCAGCGTCGTGGTCGTGCTCGATCTGGCCGGTTCTCGAGGACAGGGCGGGTCCGAGGTGTACCCGACGGCGGCCGCGGCGGTCGGTTCGCTGCTGATCGCCCTCGTCACGGTGCGTCGCGGCCGCGACGTCGTCACCTCGGCCGTCGTGCTGGCCGGTGTCCTGTTCGTCGGCGCCGTCACCGAGTCCCGCCCCGACCCGTTCACCCTCGCACCGGAACTGCTGGCTATAGTCCTGGCCATCATGCCTCCGCTGCTCGGAGTCGCGATCGTGCGCTCATTCCGCCGGATGGCCCAGCGTGAACTCGACCTGGTGCTCGTGCAGAGCACGGTCTCCCAACCGCAATTCGCGGTGGGCATGCTCGCCTCCGAGGAACTCGCGCGGATCGACCTCGACGCGGAAACCCTGCTCGACGACGTCGCCCAGGGCCGGACCACTCTTCCGCTCGGCGCCGACAAGTCTACGACGGCCTCCACCCTCGCCACCCAGCTGCGCCTGCACCTGATCCAGGGCCGGCGTGAGACCTGGCTCCACCATGCGATTACCGAGTCGGAGTTCCTCGGCCCCTCCGTGAACCTGCACGATCCCGCGGGCCTGGCCGGGCTGCTCGACCCGGCCCAGCGCGACGCGTTGCTCCGCACGATTTGGCTCCTGATCAGCGACACGACTCGCGCCGAGGCCGCAGTGTCGCTCTCACTGGGCCCGATCAGGCCCACCCACGGCGTGCGCGCCCGCCAGAAGTTACGATTTCCAATCGAATTGACCACCACGGGTGTGCCCCGGCGGCGCGTGGACCCCGAGACGTGGCAAGCTATCCGAGTAGTCGGTCCTCACATCGATTCGACCCGGGACGGAAGTCTCCGGGTGGAGATCGAGTGCAGTATCGACAATCCCGCGGATGCTTGAGGTCTGCGACGGAGAGCCGTCGAGCTTTTTGGTCGGATGCAAAGGCAGTAGGAGGCAGCAATGACGAACATGACAATGACGAATATCGCAGTGCCGAGCAGGGAGCATCCCATTCGGTTGGCCCTGGTCGACGATCATCGGATGCTCCTCGGTGCCCTGACCGAGTGGATCAGGGGGGCTGCGGACGACATCAACATGGTCGCCGCCGTCACGACCTGGCCGGAGCTGCTGACCCACCCCGAGTTCCCCGTCGACGTCGTTCTCCTCGACCTCGACCTCAAGGACAACATCCCCGTCTCCCTGAAGATCTCCACCCTCAAGACCGCCGGCGTCAAGACGGTGCTGATGAGCACCTATTCCGAGCCCGGCCTCGTGCGCGAGGCGCTGGCGGCCGGCGCGCTCGGCTACCTCGTCAAGAGCGAGGAAGCGAACATGATCGTCGAGGCGATCCGCGCGGCCTACGACGGTGAGTCCTACATCTCGGCCGAGCTGGACGAGGCGCTGAGCGCCGGCACCAGCGGCGGCTCCCCTCGGCTGAGCGCCCAGGAGCGCCGGGTGATGGCCCTGTACGGCGCGGGCGAGCCGGTCAAGGCCGTGGCCCACCAGCTCGGCATCTCCGAGGAGACCGCGAAGTCCTACCTCAAACGGATCCGCGAGAAGTACCGCCTCGCGGGGTTCGACGTCGGCACGAAGGTGGCCCTGCGCAAGCGCGCCATCCACGACGGCATCCTCCTGCAGACCGACTAGACCTGCCTGCGATCACTGGCCCTGCCTGCGATCACTGGCCGGCCGGGCCGATCACGGCGTCCGGACATCCGACGACGGTGATCGCCTCGGTGCCGGAGGGCACGTGCAGCCCGCCGAACCAGGCTACCGGCCGGTGGCGCCGTCCGGCGGCGCGGCGGCCGCTTCCAGTGCCGCCTCGAGCCGCTCGACCTTGCTCGTCAGCTCGCCGGTCCGGCCCGGCCGGATGTCCGCCTTCAGCACCAGGGACACCCGCGGCCCCCAGGCGCCGACGGCCTCGGTCGCCGCCTTGACCACGGCGAACACCTCGTCCCAGTCGCCCTCGATGGTCGTGAACATGGAGTCGGTGTGGTTGGGCAGGCCGGAGTCGCGCACGACCCGCACCGCTGCGGCGACGGCGTTGTGCACCGAGCCGTCCGGGTCGTGGCCGCCGGATGGTGCGACCGAGAATGCGACGAGCATGGGTTCTCCTTGTGATTGTGGTGCGGGTCAGTGCGGGGCGGCCGAGCGCCGCACCTGCCTCAGCGCCCAGCCGAGCAGCACGACCTCGAGCAGGTTGCGCGCCGTCAGCACCAGCACCATGACCGGATCGGCGACGAGCAGCCCCCCGTACAGATAAGGGTAGACGAGCTGGGTGAGCCCGGCGATGACCAGGACGAGCACGGCTGGCAGCCGCCACGCGCGTCCCCGCACGAGCAACCCGAGGATGACCGGCGCGGCGAGCCAGCAGACGAACTGCGGCGACCCGACCTTGTTCGCCAGGATCAGGGTCAGCACCAGCGCCAGCACCAACGAAGGGTACAGCCGGTCCCAGGCCGCTCCCCGGCGAGCGGCCTGCCAGCCGAGCAGGAGCACGCCGGCCACCGCGATCACGAGCAGGGGGGTCATCAGGGCGATCGCGACGTCGGTGCCCGGGCCGATGACCTGGTAGGTCAGGATCTGCCGGTCGTAGTAGACGAAGGTTCCCGGCAGGCGCAGGGCCGCCTGCCACATCCAGATCCCGCCGACCGGGGATTCGATCTGGATTCCCCGGTTGGTCTGCTCGGTCACGAAGCTGAACACGTTCGAGCCGCTGCCGAGGCTCAGCGCAGCGCCGACGATGACCACACTGGTGCCGGCCATCGCCAGGGCCACCTGCCGGCGCCGTCTCGACACCACCACGAGCGCCGCGACCAGGGCAATCGGCCAGATCTTCACCCAGGTGGCAACGGCGAGCAGAACCGTGGCCGCGAGCGGGCGCGCGCGCACCCAGAGCACAGCGACGATCACCAGCGAGGCGGTGACGGCGTCGATCCGGGCCAGGGCGATCGGGCCGAGCAGCACCAGGAACGCCAGCCACCAGCCGGCGGCCCGGAGCGCGCGACAGTCCCGGCCGCGCCCGAGCAGGAACGCGAACGCGACCCCGTCGAGCAGGGTCACGACGCCCAGCCAGGTTGCCACGTAGAGCGCCGGACCGAACGCGAGGGAGGCGAAGATCGGCACGACCGCGAGGATCGGATAGACGAAGCCGGTGTCGATGCCGACGACCGAGGTGCCGCCCGCGGCGTCGGTGGCCCAACCGAAGTAGACCTTCTGCACGTCACCGAGCGGCCAGCCCGGAGCGAGAACGCAGAGCAGCGCCAGCGCGAGGTGCACGAGGACGAAACCGGCCCAGAGCATCGCCCGCGGCACGGCCCCGAGCCGCGCGGCGAGCGTCACCCCTCGCCGTTCCGCCGTCGGCGCAGGCTGCGGCGCAGGCTGCGGCTCGGGCATCGGCTCGGGCATCGGCTCGCGGGCGGCGGGATCAGGCACGGTCAACTTTCCCACAACGGAGTACCCCGACGGGTGATGTTCGCTCCCCGGTCAGGCGGGCGCGGCCGCGCGCCGGCCGCCGGAGGTCGGCGCCAGGAGGGCCGCGATCGTGGCGGGGACGGCCTCGGCCACGTCGAGGGCGGTGATCGGACCACCCTCCGACGCTCGACCGGCGGCGAGCGCGTGCACCAGGGCCGCGGTCGCGGCGAGGGCGACGAGGGCGTCGGCATCCGTGTCGATGGCGGCGGAGTGCGTGGCCAGCAGTGCGCCGAGGATGCCGGCCAGCACGTCCCCTGAACCGGCCGTCGCCAGCCAGGCCGGCGCCCCGGTGACGCGGAGGCGGGCACCGGCCGGCGAGGCGACGAAGGTGACGGAGCCCTTGAGCAGCACCGTGACGCCGAGGTCGGTCGCGGCACGGCCGGCCCACTCCCCCGGTGCGGCGGCGATCTCCGCCGCGGTCACCGGCTTTCCGCGCCGGCTGAGCAGCCCCGCCAGTTCCCGGAAGTGCGGGGTGACCACGGTGGGGCCGGTGGTGTGCGCGACCAGGTCGAGCACGCCGGCGTCGCACACCGTCGGCAGCCCGGCCGCGAGGGCCTCGACCAGGGCGGTGGCGGTCGTGTCGTCGCGGGCGGCGGCATCCATGCCGGAACCGAGCAGCCACGCCTGCACCCGGCCGGGAACGGTGACGACCTCCGGCCGGCGCTGGAGCACGAGGTTCGTTGCCCGGCGCGGCCCCAGGTAGCGCACCATGCCCACGCCGGTGCGCGCGGCAGCCTCGACCCCGAGCACCGCGGCGCCCGGGTACTGCTTCGACCCGGTGCGCACGCCGAGGACGCCCCGGCTGTACTTGTCGTCGACCGGCTGGGGAACATCGATCCAGGCCCGCGCGTGCCGCTCGTCCCATTCCAGCCAGTCCAGCGGTTCGCCCATGCACTCACGATAGGTTGTTTCGGACAGATCCGGGCCGTCAGATCGGGCGGCCGCACCGATACTGGGGGACCCCGTGGCCACTGCCGCACTGTTCGAACCGCTCACTCTGCGCGGCGTCACGTTTCGCAATCGGGTCTGGGCGGCCCCGATGTGCCAGTACTCGATCCGCGCGAAGGACGGGGTTCCCCGGGACTGGCACCTCATGCACCTGGGCCAGCTGGCGGCGGGCGGTGCGGGCCTCGTCGTCGCCGAGGCGAGCGCGGTCAGCCCCGAGGGCCGGATCACCGACGCGGACACCGGGATCTGGAACGACGCCCAGGCCGCGGCGTGGGCGCGGATCGTGGACTTCATCCATTCGCAGGGCGCCGCGGCCGGCATCCAGCTCGCGCACGCGGGACGCAAGGCCTCGACCTGGCCGGCCTGGGGACATGACGAGCACGGCACCGTGCCCGCGGATGCCGGCGGTTGGCAGACCGTGTCGGCGTCGGCGGTCCCGTTCCCCGGCTATGACCCTCCCGTCGCGCTCGACGCCGCCGGCATCGGGGACATCGTCGACGACTTCGCTGCGGCCGCCGCTCGCGCGATCGGCGCGGGCTTCGACCTGGTCGAAATCCATGCGGCCCACGGCTACCTTCTGCACCAGTTCCTCTCCCCGCTGAGCAACCGGCGCACCGACGAGTACGGCGGCTCGCTGGAGAACCGCGCCCGGTTGCTGCTCGCCGTGGTGAGGGCCGTCCGCGACGCGATCGGCCCCGGCCATCCCTTGTTCGTGCGCTTCTCCGCCACCGACTACGCGCCGGGCGGCTGGAATGAGGACGACACCGCCACTGTCGCCGGCTGGGCGGCCGCGGCCGGGGCGGATCTCTTCGACATCTCCTCCGGCGGCAACGTCACCGGGGTGAGCATCCCGCTCGGGCCCGGCTACCAGGTTCCGCTGGCCCAGCATGTGAAGACCGAGGCGGATGTCCCGGTCAGCGCGGTCGGACTGATCACCACCCCCGCGCAGGCCGAACAGATCGTCGCGTCCGGCCAGGCCGACGCGATCATGCTGGGCCGGGAGCTGCTGCGAGATCCGCACTTCCCGCTTCGCGCCGCGCACGAGCTCGGGGTCAGCCTGGACTACTGGCCGCCGCAGTACCTCCGGGCCCGGTGGCCGGAGGACTGATTCAGTCAGAGCCGCCGGGTCGCGTCCTGCACTTCGCCGACGAGCTCCTCGATGATGTCCTCGAGGAACAGGACGCCCGCGGTCGCGCCGACCGCGGTGAACGACCGGGCCAGGTGCGCGCCGGAGCGGCGCATCGTGGCCAGGGCGTCCTCGAGGTCGGTGTCCTCGAAGATCGAGACGAGCCGGCGGATGCGTTTGGCCGGGATCGGCTCGGCGTAGCTGCCCGCCGCGTGACCGCCCGCACCGGCGCGGTCGTCGCCGTCCAGGTCCAGGACATCCTTCAGGTGGACGTAGCCGGTCGGTTCGCCCCCATCGGTGACGAGCACATAGCGGGAGAACCCGTGCTTGGTCACCGCCTTCTCGACGTCGGCCGGGGTGGCCGATTCGGGCAGGCTGATCAGGTCGGCGAGGTTCACCGCGACATCCTTCACCTTGCGGGTGGTGAACTCGAAGGTGGCGCTGAGCGCGCCCGTGCCGTCGCGCAGCACGCCCTCCCTGGTCGACTGGGACACGATCGTGGCGACCTCGTCCAGCGTGTAGGTGCTGTTCGCCTCCTCCTTGGGCTGCACCCGGAACAGCCGCAGTACCAGGTTGGCCGTGGCGTTGAGCACCACGATCACGGGCCTGACCGTTCGGCCGAAGAAGACCAGCGGCGGGGCGAGTAGGAGCACGGCCCGGTCGGGGATGGAGAACGACAGGTTCTTCGGCACCATCTCACCGAACACGACGTGCAGGTACGAGACGAGGAGCAGCGTGATCACGAAGGCGATCGCGGTGATCGCCTCGCCGGGCAGGCCGGTCAGTCCGAGCGGGTACTCGAGCAGGTGGTGGATCGCCGGCTCCGACACGTTCAGGATGAGCAGCGAACAGACGGTGATACCCAGCTGGGTGGTCGCCAGCATCAGGGTGGCGTGCTCCATCGCCCAGAGCGCGGTCCGGGCGCTCCCCTTCCCGGCCTCGGCCAGAGGCTCGATCTGCGACCGGCGGGCCGAGATGACCGCGAACTCGGCCGCGACGAAGAAGGCGTTGGCCGCGAGCAGCACGACCAGCCAGACGATCCCGGCCCAGTCACTCATTCGGGCTCCCTTCGCCACTGCCCGGTTCGCCACTGCCGGGTTCGATGGCCGGCGTGAACCGCAACCGGTCGATCCGCCGGCCGTCGAGGCGTTCCACCGTGAACAAGCCCTCATCGATGGTGACGGTGTCGCCGACAACGGGGAGGCGTCCGAGTTCGCTCATCACGAACCCGGCGACGGTCTCGTACGGTCCGTCGTCCGGCACGGAGATGCCCGTGCGTTCGAGGAGCTCGTCGGGCCGGAGCATGCCGGGGAAGGTGAGGGAGTCCGTCGAGAGCACGACGCCCGCGCGGGCGCGGTCGTGTTCGTCGGCCACCTCGCCGACGAGCTCCTCGACGAGGTCTTCGAGGGTCGCCACGCCGGCCGTCCCGCCGTACTCATCGACGACGATGGCCATCTGGTAGCCGCGGCCGCGCAGTTCGACCAGCAGCCCGTCGAGCTTCATCGTCTCCGGCACGCGCACGGCCTCCGATTGCAGGGCCGACACGGGGACATCCGCGCGGCGCTGCCGGGGCACGGCCACGGCCTGCTTGACGTGCACGATCCCGACGATGTCGTCGACGCCCTCGTCGACGACGGGGAAGCGGGAGTAGCCTGTCTGCCGGGCGAGGTCGATGACGGCCTGGGCGGAGTCGGTGCGCTGGATGCTCGCCACCCGCGGCCGCGGCGTCATCACGTCGGAGGCGGTGTGGCCGGAGAAGAGCAGGGTGCGGTGCAGCAGGGTCGCGGTGTCCTTCTCGAGCAGGCCGGCGCTGGCCGAGCGGCGCACCAGCGAGGACAGCTCCTCGGCCGTGCGCGCCCCGGAGAGTTCCTCCTTGGGCTCGATCCCGATCGAGCGGAGCACCCCGTTGGCGCTGCCGTTGAGCACCAGCACGGCCGGCTTGAACACGGTCGTGAACAGGGTCTGGAACGGGATGACGAGCTTCGCCGTCTGAATCGGCAGGGCGAGGGCGAAGTTCTTGGGCACGAGTTCCCCGATGATCATCGACGCCAGCGTGGCGATGACCACGGCGAGCGTCGTCGCCAGGACGGGCACGACACCCGCCGGAAGCCCCAGCCCCGTCAGCGGGCCGGTGAGCAGGGAGCTGAGCGCCGGCTCCATCGCGTACCCGGTGAGGAGGGTGGTCAGGGTGATCCCGAGCTGCGCGCTGGACAGGTGCGTCGAGGTGATCCGGAGCGCGGCGATGGTCAGGGCGAGGCGGGTCTCACCGCGGTCGCGGCGCGCCTCGAGGTCGGAGCGGTCGAGGTTGACCAGGGCGAACTCGCTGGCCACGAACAGGCCGGTGCCGACGGTCAGGATCAACCCGACGCCGAGCATCAGCCACTCAAACACGCGGTTCACCGCCCCTGTTCACGGACGAGTGTCCGTTGGGGCGGCGGGAATGGTGGCCGGGCGATTTCGCAGAAGGGGGGTCGTCCATTATTCCCTCAACTATACCGGCACGCCCGGTTTCACCGGCGCCCGGCTACCAGGAGACGGGCAGCGCCTTGCCCTCCTCGTAGCCGGCGGCGGATTGGATTCCGACCAGCGAGCGGGTGTGGAACTCCGCCACGCTCGTCGCGCCGGCGTAGGTGAACGAGCTGCGCACCCCGGAGGTGATCATGTCCAGCAGGTCCTCGAGCGAGGGGCGCAGCGGGTCCAGGTAGATCTTCGAGCTCGAGATGCCCTCGGCGAAGAGGGTCTTGCGGGCCAGCTCGTACGGGTCTAGCCGATCGAAGCGCTCCTGGACGGCCTTGGTGGAGGCCATCCCCCAGCTCTCCTTGTAGAGGGCGCCCGCGGCATCCGTTGCCAGCGTGCCCGGCGCCTCGATCGTGCCGGCGAACCAGGAGCCGATCATGACGGATGCCGCGCCCGCGGCGAGCGCGAGGGCCACGTCCCTCGGGTAACGCACCCCGCCATCGGCCCAGACGTGCGCGCCGAGCTCCCTCGCGGCAGCGGCGGTCTCCAGCACCGCGGAGAACTGCGGACGCCCGACCGCCGTCATCATCCGGGTCGTGCACATGGCGCCGGGACCCACGCCGACCTTCACGATGGTGGCGCCGGCTCCGACGAGGTCGCCGACGGCGTCTGCGGTGACGACGTTGCCGGCCACGATCGGGATGCCGAGGTCGAGGTCTGCGACGGTCTTCAGGGCGCGCAGCATGCCGTCCTGGTGCCCGTGGGCGGTGTCCAGGACGAGCACGTCGACCCCGGCGGCCGCGAGGGCGCGCGCCTTGGCGGCCACATCGCCGTTGATCCCGATCGCTGCGGCCACGCTGAGCCGCCCCTGCGCGTCGAGGGCCGGCTGGTACAGGGTGGAGCGCAGGGCGCTCTTGCGGCTGAGCGTGCCCACGATGGCGCCGTGGTGCAGGACCGGCGCGAAGTCGAGCTCGGCCGCGGTCATCAGGTCGAAGGCGCGGCGCGGACCCTCGATGTCGTCGGCGTCGAGGGAGGTGAGCGGGCCGTGCAGCAGGTCCCCGAGCCGGGCGTCGGACAACGCCGTGGCCAGGCGGGCGGCGTCGATGCAGCCCAGGTAGGTGCCGTGCTCGTCGTTGATCACAAGCCCCTGGCCGGCCACCGGCGGAACCTGCCGCAGGGCCAGCGCCACGGTGTCCTCCGGGCCGAACACGAACGGGGTGTCGAATCTGGTCGACTGGTCCTTCACCCAGCGGATCGCGGCATCCAGCTCCTGCAGGTGCATGTCCTGCGGCAGCACGCCGAGCCCGCCGCGCCGGGCGAGCGCCGCGGCCAGGCGCGGACCGGTCACGGAGTTCATGTTCGCCGAGACCACGGGGATGGTGGCGCCGGTTCCGTCGCCGGGCGCGAGCGAGACGTCGAGACGGCTCCGGATGCCTGATTGGCTGGGCACCAGGAAGACATCCGAGTAGGTGAGATCGTGGCTGGGTACCGCTCCATAGAACTGCATGGAAATAACGCTAGCCCCCCGCGCGGATGCCCGCAGCCATGCCCGAGGGGATTAGGCTAGACGGGCAGACCGAACCGGCGATTTTTCATCGTCTGGACATTCAGAATCAACGCAGAGAGTGGGAACCGGCTGTGTCAAGCCAGTTGACCGGTAGTGGATCCGATGAGACCACGTCGGGTGAATTCGGAGCGAACGAGTGGCTCGTCGACGAGCTGTACGAACGGTACCTCGTCGACAAGAACCAGGTAGACGAGTCCTGGTGGCCCGTCCTCGAGAGCTACCACCAGACCGCGAGCGGCCAGGCGGCCGCCGGGGCGACGGATGCCGCGGCGCCGGCCACCGAGGCCGCCCCCGCTGACGCGGCAGCAGCCGCTGCAGCCCCCGCCGAAGCCCCGGCCGCCGCAGCCCCCGCCGAAGCCCCGG